>NZ_JAFL01000079.1:0-1066 GCF_019633685.1 Paracoccus sp. J56 | reverse complement strand
CAGAAAGGGAATAGGTGGACGACTTTTACGCCGCCCGCAGCAGCACCAAGCCACCGCTACCGTGGACGAATTTCCCACCGCCGTTCTCATCGCGCAGTGTGTAGATGGTCATGTTGACAACCGTTCGAACCTTGCGGTTCTTTCGCATCGGGATCATTGGCAGGGCGTTGCGGCTCTCGATATCTTCCCGAATTTTTCAGAGTCATAGCCCCCGTCTGCGACCAGGACGGCTGGCTGCGGCAGGTTGTCAGCCATCACCAGATCACAGCCGGTGTAGTCGGAATCCTGCCCCGGCGTGATCTCGGTCCTCATCGGGGGGGGCCGCGCCGTCGACGCGTAGATGGATCCTGGTCGGGAACCCACCTCTCGAACGGCCAGGAGCCTCTTTCGGAGTCCCCCTTTTGCGCCCGCCGCATGATGATGGGCGCGGATCACGGTGCTGTCGACCATCTGCAGCTTGTCCGGCGCGAGCTTCGCGTGGTTCAAGGCATCCAGGATGTCCTCCCGCAGCCCGCCGATCGTCCAGCGCCGGAACTGCCGGTAGACAGATGACCACTTGCCAAACTCGATTGGCAGGTCCCGCCAGGGCGCGCCGGTCCGCGCGATCCAGAGAATGCCATCGAGAACAAGACGATGGTCCGCAGGTTTCCTGCCCGTTAGGGTGCCGGACGGCACGAATGAAGCCCTCAAAGAATGTCCATTCGTCGTCGGACATCAGGTTGCGTGCCAAGCTCATCTCCTACGTAGAGATGAGTTTGAATCACAGGGCGCAGGCCTGTGGAATCCCTTTCGTCAACATCACCTAGCAGCATCCATCGGATTTTTTAAACTCTGCGTATATGCGTATCTGTGCCTATCTTTTCCGATACCCAGCAACCAATCTTCGGGCTTGCTCAATACAGATCCGCTGAGCAAGAAATCATAACCATCTCATAAACCATATTTTCCTGCAAATCAGCTTCTGCTTCATCAACTAGTCACCTGAATCTAGGGTCAGGACCCATTGATTTCAGGGTGGTGTCGTGATTCACGGTTCGAAAACGAGCGGTGAACATGTCTGATCTTT
>NZ_JAFL01000078.1:0-1105 GCF_019633685.1 Paracoccus sp. J56 | reverse complement strand
GGATGCTCCCTCCTTCTGTGATGGCTTCAACACGCATCACATTGGCACATTGCGATGCCGTCAGGTGGGGGCATCCACGCCATCAACATGACCTAAAACAGCCACACATGATCGACCTGCTTTATCCATAAAAGCATTTCGGTTGGGATGCAAAGCCTGTGATCTGCGGCCGCTAATACATTTTCAATGTGTTAACAGCTTCTGGTCTGGATCTGGTGGGGCAGAAGCAGGAGCGACCGCATGTTTTTAACACGGGTTCGGGATGAAAAGGGATAAAAAAACTATAATCTCCCGTAGGTTGTGTTTGATTTTTTCATCCTTATGGGTGGTAACAGCTGCTTTCTTATGGATGGGATACCACCTTGAGGGCGTTAACCATTTGCGTCGGGATTTCCGCATTCACGTGGGAGATAAGCCGCCTGGGAGGCGCAATTGAGGCCCTGATTCGCGTCGGGAGCTACAAACCAGAACAGGTAGAAACAGTCCTTCAGGCCCAGCAGCTTGATAAGCGACTGGCTCAGCTCTCAACTGTTCTGATCTGGTGTCGCGATTGCTGAGAATACGCGGCGCAGACCTGATTTTCATGCTCGGCCAGCGAGCAGATGATGGGTCTGAACCCGCTCTCCGGCAGGTCGGTAAAGTTCCTCCGGAACTTGTGTGCTGAAACATCGGTCCGAGTGGCCACAACCCCGCCTGTAATGGGGTGTCGGTATGAACAATGACGCGACGATCCGGGCAATCAGGGGCTCCGCAATTGATGACGCAGGTGTCCCGCAGTTCTGGGCTTTGCTTGCATAAAGAAAGACCGCCGGAGGGGCTGGCATTCCATCCGTCGGCGCTGTCAAAGGTGAGAACATGATTTGCCAGCGCCTGCGCGATCAGCTGGCTCATGGTGATGTCGCGCCGCAGCGCCTCGATCCGCAGGGATTTGTGCGCCTCGGCGCTGAGGCAGATTGAGGTGCGCTTCGGGCTGACGGTTGGCTTCCGCTTTGCGGCTCTTGTCGGTGCCGCTGCATCCGGGGGATCACATAGCGCCGGAACAGGCCGACACCGCCAGCGAACAGCATGAAGGGTGACACAAACAGAAAGGCGATCATGCCGTCGA
>NZ_JAFL01000077.1:0-1118 GCF_019633685.1 Paracoccus sp. J56 | reverse complement strand
CAGAAAGGGAATAGGTGGACGACTTTTACGCCGCCCGCAGCAGCACCAAGCCACCGCTACCGTGGACGAATTTCCCACCGCCGTTCTCATCGCGCGTCAGATCCAAATGATCGAGGCTGCAGGCCATGTGTCCATCGATTGTCCGAAGATACTGGATAGTCTGCTTTCGGAATTCGCGCGGGCTGTTCGCCTGATGCATTGCAGCCAGCCCCCCGCCCGTCCGCCAGGACCGTCACAGACTGGTGCTCTCGTGCTTCCGAATGGGAGATCCCCATGATCAACCACACATGCCTTCCGTTCCCTATCAAACCAACCAGCCAAGGCATGTGTATTGCAGCGGCGCTCGATCAGCTTTCCAGCGTCTATCGGGCCGACCACCAGGCTGAGGTGCTGCGGGCGGTGCTGGGTTTCTCAGTCCGGCAGCTTCCGCATCTTTGTGATCTGCGAACCGATCGATTTCCGCAAGGGCATGGGCGGGTTCCAAACCGCGCGGCCTGATTTTTACCGGCACCTGATCACCATTCCCCCCAACCCCTCTTGCCCCGGTCGGGCTCCCCCCCGGCCGACGGCCCCTACATGTCCGGAGTATTCACCTGTCCACCATCCCCTTCATCGAGGCCTGCTTTTTCAGCCTGACCGAGGGTCGTTTCGACCTTGAGCTCGATCTCAAAAAGCATCTGCACAAGCTGCACTGTAAGAGGATTCCCCCAGACCTCCTGACCCCGCCCCCGTCGATGTCGACGCATCGGACGAAAGCCCGGATATGGACCTGGCGGACTTCAACGGCATCAGCGCCCACGACGCGACGCGCATCCGGCGCCGGGTCAAACGGATGCTCGAGCGCCGCAAGGCCCCCACCAACAATAACGACGTCATACTCCATCGACTCGCGGACGATTTCAGACATGTTCGATTCCTCTGGACGGAGCCCCGGGGAGGTAAGTGACAAGGTTCCGTCCTTCCCGACTGACCGAAGATGTCGCCTGAGCTTTTGTCATTGCTGCATTACGGCAGGTTTTAGCCCTTACAACTTCTGCGTGAGTTCTGGAACGACTGAGAAGAGGTCCCCGACGAGGCCGTAGTCTGCGATCTGGAAGATGGGGGCCTCTTCGTCCTTG
>NZ_JAFL01000076.1:0-1243 GCF_019633685.1 Paracoccus sp. J56 | reverse complement strand
CATTACAGTTGCGTTTTCAGTTTGATATGAGCCTGTCTTGCTGCGGCCTGATGCGCCCTTCGCCACAATGACCATGCGATGATCTGCGCGGGCTGGATTTGACGCTGTGCCATGCGATTGGCGATGCGGCGGATTTCCTGGACAGACCATCGGATCAGGGGTAGCGATGGGGCCCGCGCATCGTTTTTGGGGGTGGTGCGACATTGGCATGATGGCGGATGACGGCCGTCATGGCGAAGGCCAGCATGACCAGGGAAACATGGCGGTGCCAGCCGTGCCACGAGCGCGTCTCGTTGTGATCGAGGCCAAGCTCGTTCTTCGCGGTCTCGAAACTGTCCTCGATCGCCCATCGGTGGCCCTCGATCCGCACCAGTGTTTCCATGGGCGTGCCCTGCGGGCACCAGGTCGAGAAGAAGGCCAGATCGCCGTCAGAGATATTGCGGCGGATCAGCAGGCCTCGGGTCCAGAGCTCGCCGAAATTCGCGTCGAAATCCGCAGCATCGAGGTCGGCCAGTTCGATATAGGCCCAGTCATGAAGGCGCTCTCCCTTGGTTCCTGTGCCAGCCGATAAGCGCTGCCAGGCCTCCGGGGGCAGGTCTGCGGCGATATCCCTGGCGGTTCCGGCAACGGCATAAGGCTTGCCCCAGGAGTTGAACGCATGCTTTGCGCTGACCCCAAGCACATATCCCTTGCCGGCACGCCGCAGCGCCATCTCGATATCGCCGACCCCATAGACACTGTCGGCTGCCACCCAGGAAAACGGCACCCCTGCTGCCAGCGCCCGCTCGATCATGGCACGGGCAATCGCGGGTTTGGTGGCGAAGCCGAGTTCCTGCGGCACATGGGTCTTGCGGCGCCGTTCGGGATCGTCCGCCCAAGCCTTCGGCAGATAGAGCACCCGGTCAATGAAGGCGTGCCCATGGTGCGAGACATAAGCGGCAAAGACCCCGATCTGGCAATTGGTGATCTTGCCCGCCGAGCCGGTGTATTGGCGTGCAGCACCACAGGAGGCATGACCCTGCTTCAGAAAGCCGGTTTCGTCTATGACCAGCACCGCACCCGGATCGGCCAGCGTTTCCAGCGCATAGTCGCGCACGATGTTGCGCAAGGCATCGGCATCCCAGTGCACCCGACCGAGGATCGCCTGCTGCCGCCAGGGACCCTTGTCGCCAGCGGCGTCTGCCCGCATCCATCCGGTCTTGCGCCGTTCGTCTCCCAGCAGGCCATCGAGAAACTGCCCTGC
>NZ_JAFL01000075.1:0-1295 GCF_019633685.1 Paracoccus sp. J56 | reverse complement strand
GTAAAGTTCGCTCATGATCCCTCCCCAAGTCGGGAGTTTGAAGCATCCCGCCCGCCGGCATTCAAGAAAAGTTATAGGTTTCAACTCAAGACCCAGCCCCTCTAAGCCCCCGTTCATGCCTCGGCGTGGAACGGGGGTCCGCCTACCTCGCGGGGAAAGAGGTGCGGATCGCAACAACCCCCTTGACCCCATCAATCGAAAACCCTAGCAAACACGAGGCTCCGGCGGGTTGGCGGAGAGGTTACGCAGCGGATTGCAAATCCGTGAAGACCGGTTCGATTCCGGTACCCGCCTCCAAGCCTTTTCAAGAGCTTGTGCCATATCGGGTTTTCTTCGCATTCCAGCGTTTGCAGTTTCGTTCACTTCGCCCCCCTTTCACTTGGGCAAGCTTGACCAGAATGCCGTCCGATTCATCCGGCGAGACACGGGCGTAATGCTCGATTACGGCTGCCGCGTAGCGGACCGACCAGCCCATGTGCGAGGCGATATGCGCCAGTTCAAGCCCTCATTCAGCAGACGTGTAGCAGCGGTCCCACGCGTATCCTGGAGCCGCAAATCATACTCCAAGGCCTCGGGTGTCAGCCCCGCCTTGTTCCGCCAGTAGCGCAGGCTGTCCGAGGCGTGGCGTCCGGTCATGGCCCGCCCGCGATCACTGCCAGGATCAACACGCGGTCGGCGGGCGTGGCGTCGATCAGCCCGGCCATGGCGGGTGTCACCGGGATAGTAGCCGTCCGCTTGCGCTTGTTCGTCCTGATACGGATGCGGTGGCCCTGCGGCGTCCTCTCGATCTGGTTGCGATGCAGGCGCGTCGGCCGGCCGTAGCCCGGTTTCACAGCCGGCAGTAAAGATGCGCTGCACCCACTCCGGCGCGATGGCGCCAACAGCCAGAGTCCACACGATTTCCGAACGATCCACCTCATAGACCGTCCGAAAGTCGCCTAGGGCATCCGGAGCTTGCCGACGTCCTTCCAGGCCCAATTGAGGATCCGCGTCACCACGGTTCCGGCATAGTCGTAGTGGCGCGGCGAATGCGCCCATTGCTTGCGCCATTCATTGACCTCGCCTCGCACCTCGGGTTCCTCGAACATCGCGGCGGGGTCGTCCTTGAACGCCACAGCGAAGCGTAGCGCCCAGAGGCGATAACCCTGCCGGGTGCGCTCGCCCCTGGGTATTTCCGCGCTCGACAGCAAGTCATCGACCATTTGCACGGTCATGTAATGCGCCGGCTTGGGGCGGGCGGTTGCCTCGGCGAACGCCACGAAGAAGGCCAGCCATATGCGCCGCTGCCCGCAACC
>NZ_JAFL01000074.1:0-1334 GCF_019633685.1 Paracoccus sp. J56 | reverse complement strand
GGAGAGTGTCAGGTCTTCTGTGTATGGGTGATTGGGTCCATGCTTCCTGAGAGGAGCAAGGACGATGACGATTTCCGACGAACTGCTGGACGAGCTGCTGAAGGGCTGCAAGCGGCCTGAGGATCTGCTTGGCGATGCAGGGCTGATGAAGGAGCTGAAGATCCGGCTGATGGAACGGATGCTCGGTGCGGAACTGACCGCGCATCTGGGCTATGAGGTCGGAGCTGAGCCGCCAGCCGAACAGGCCAACCGCCGGAACGGGAGCGCGACGAAGCGGGTGAAGGGCTCTGACGGCGAGGTGCCGCTTTCGGTGCCGCGCGACCGGGAGGGCAGCTTCGAGCCGGAATTGGTGAAGAAGGGCCAGACCCGGATCGATGGCGTCGACGACAAGATCATCGGGCTCTATGCCGCCGGTTTGTCAGTGCGCGACATCCAGGCTCATCTGGAGGATCTTTACGGCCTGCGGGTCTCGCCCGACCTGATCAGCCGCGTCACCGATGCCGTGCTGGACGAGGTCCGGGAATGGCAGCATCGGGCGCTGGACCGGATGTATCCGATCGTCATTTTCGACGCTTTGCGCGTGAAGATCCGCGACGCCGACAGTCGGATGGTCAAAAACAAGGCCGTTTACATCGCCTTGGGCGTCACCCGGGATGGCGAACGCGAGGTTCTGGGCCTGTGGATCGCCGACAACGAAGGCGCCAAGTTCTGGCTGTCGGTGATGAACGAGCTGCGCAACAGGGGAGTCCAGGACATCCTGATCGCCGTCGTGGACGGGCTGAAGGGCTTCCCCGAGGCGATCACCGCGGCCTTCCCCGAGACCATGGTCCAGACCTGCATCGTTCACCTGATCCGGCATTCCATGAACTTCTGCAGCTGGAAGGACCGCAAGGCGGTGGCCGCCGATCTGCGCCCGATCTACGAAGCCCCGACCGCCGAGGAGGCTGCCCGCCAGTTGGAGGCATTCGAAGAAAAATGGGCTGGGAAATACCCCTCCATCGCCCCGGCCTGGCGTCGGGCATGGGCCGAGGTCACGCCGTTCTATGCCTTCAGCGCGGCGATCCGGAAGATCATCTATACGACCAACGCAGTGGAATCGCTGAACCGGGTGCTGCGGAAAACGCTGAAAACCAAGGGCTCATTCCCGACCGAGGAAGCTGCCACGAAGCTGATCTTCCTGGCCATCCGCAACTTCGAGAAGGGCGGCCGCGCCGTCCGGGAATGGGTTGCGGCCCGCAATCAGCTGGCCATAATGTTCGCCGGGCGCTTCGACGCCTGAACGTATCTGAAAACCGCATGGGCCCGCTCAGATACACAGAGTTCCTGACACTCCC
>NZ_JAFL01000073.1:0-1392 GCF_019633685.1 Paracoccus sp. J56 | reverse complement strand
CATGTATGGATGCCCCCTTTCGTGCAAGTGGTATTTGAATAGCTCAGACGCGTGATCGGATGCGGTCATGTATCAGGCCTCATGGTGCGGCTCGAACGTGGCCGCAGGCCGGTATGGCGATGCGCGGGTCAGAGGCAAATCAACAGAGCGAGCTCTTCGGCTCCACGACAAATACTGCTTTCTCCAACCCGGATCTTGTCGATCCTTTGCCCTTACTGTTCAGTGATCTCCTCACACGCCCGACGTACCGTGGCGCGATGGCAAGCTTTGCGCTGTCATGCCATCGTCGCCGCCGGGTTCCGGTAATCTTCCTGTTTCGTCATCATGGCCCAGAGACCTCGCGCCATTTTGTTCGCCAAGGCGACAGCGGCAACCATGCGTGGCTTGCGCCCCCGCAAGCGAACAAGCCATCCATGCTTTGAACTGCCATAGCGCTCGACCGCCTGCAGCACAGCCATTGCGCCGGAGATCAGGAGCCTTCGGATGTCGCGCTGTCCCATCTTCGAGGTTTTGCCCAGACGGGGTTTGCCTCCCGTCGAATGCTGGCGGGGCACGAGCCCCAGCCACGCGGCAAAGTCCCTACCGCGCCGAAAGCTGGTCAGATCAGGTGCAAATGTTTCGATCGCCAATGCCGTGATCGGCCCGACGCCGGGCATGGTTTGAGCACGACGCGTCGAAGCTGCTTCCTTCGTAGCCTGGCCCATCTTGCGGTCGAGTTCCGCAATGCGTTCACTCAACCCTTCGATCGCGTTCAGATACATCTGGCCGAGTTCTCGGACCGTGGTGGGCAAGGGCGTTTTCACGTCACCGATGGCGTCCGCAAGCTTCTTGAGCTGGGCAACTCCTCGCGCCGCGACCAGGCCATGCTCGGCAAGATGCCCGCGAAGGGCGTTGATCATTTGGGTGCGCTGGCCGACAAACATCTGCCGCGTCCGAAACAGCATCGCGCGGGCTTGCTGGTCTTCGGTCTTCAAAGCCACAAAGCGCATTGTCGGACGCACCGCAGCTTCCACGATCGCCTCGGCATCCGCGCAATCGTTCTTCTGGCGTTTGACGAATGGCTTCACGTAGACCGGCGGGATCAGGCGCACTTCATGTCCAAACGTCTCGAAAGCGCGGCCCCAGCCATGCGCCGTCGCACACGCCTCCATGGCGACAACGCACCGCGGTACCTGAGACATGAACGCAAGTAGCTGGCCACGCGAAAGCCTTTTGCGAAACACGACGGATCCGTCGTGACCGGCACCGTGCAGGTGGAAAATGCGCTTTGCCAGATCGATCCCGATAATCGTAACCTCGGACATGGATGCTCCCTCCTTCTGTGATGGCTTCAACACGCATCACATTGGCACATTGCGATGCCGTCAGGTGGGGGCATCCACGCCATCAACA
>NZ_JAFL01000072.1:0-1406 GCF_019633685.1 Paracoccus sp. J56 | reverse complement strand
CGAGCAGTTTGAGTTGCTCGCCGCCTGAACGCCCTACCGAGCGACTGGCCCTTTCGCGTCTCCTCTCCAAGTTTGCGACACAACCGCCCGAAGACGTAGTCGACGCCATTCTTCTCGCACCATTCCATGACCTCCGCGCGGCCATAGTGGCTGTCGCCACGGATCAGGATGCGGGTCGTTGGCCAGCGGCAACGGATACGCCGGACGAGGCGACGCAGATGGCCGCGGATCTCCTTGCCCGTCGGTGTCTTTCCCGGACGCAGGATCATTGCGACCGGGCGGCTGGTTTCGGCCTCATAGATGTGGATGGGCAGGAAGCAGCGCTCGTCGTGATGGCCATTGAAGAGCGAGAGCTGCTGATGGCCGTGAACGACATCCACCGTGTCGTCGATGTCCAGCGTGATGCTTTCGGGCGGCGTGGCATGGCTCGACAGCCACAGGTCCACCAGCACGCGGCCGAGCCTGATGACGGTCTTGAGGTCAGGCAGATTCTCCAGCCGCGAGCAGGTCGGCTGCGAGCACAGATCCGGCCCGCTGTCGGGCAACCGCCCGCAGGCAAGCTTGAAGGCGGGGTCGCTGCGCAGGAGGTCAAGGTCGTTGGCGTCCTCGTAGCCGCAGGCGATGGCGAAGATGCGGGCGCGCAGAATGTCGGCCATCGCGTGTTTCACGCGCGCCGGATCGCGTGGATCGTGGATCGCCGCGGCCAGCCTGTCGGCCAATTGCAGGCGCCGCTCGGCAGAAGCCAAAAGCACGACCCCACCATCCGAAGAGATGCGCCCTCCATCGAATGCGGCTGCGATCTTCTTGCGTCCGACGGCTGGAAAAGAGAATGGCAAGAACGTATCGTCGGTCATGGCGGGTGTGGCTCGCGCGATGTGGTTGGAAGGATAGGCTTCCACACCCAAATCCTACGCCATATCAATCGCTTAAGCTACATCCGCCAGCCCCTTGCACATGCCGTCATGAATAAGACGGGCTAGAGGAGGGTGAGCTGGCGCGCAGCCGCCACGTGCTGTTTCCAGGCAGGGGCGGCGGCTTCTTCATCGAGCCAGGCGCGCACGAAGGCCACCGGCCCGCCGTAACCGTCCACGGTTGCAGCGTATCCCTCCGGTGACGGCCGCCTTGCGGTCTGAGGGCGAACGTCGGAAGTCCTAGGGACAATCCTAGGAGTAGCCCTATGACGATGCCGCGAGTGGAGGTAATCACGTCGGTCGAGAGACGGCGCCGCTGGTCGCGTGAGGAGAAGGAGCGCCTGGTGGTGGCATCTTTCGAGCCTGGCGTGACGGCCTCGGAGGTCGCGCGATCGGCGGGCATTCACGTCGGTTGTGTCGCAAACTTGGAGAGGAGACGCGAAAGGGCCAGTCGCTCGGTAGGGCGTTCAGGCGGCGAGCAACTCAAACTGCTCG
>NZ_JAFL01000071.1:0-1412 GCF_019633685.1 Paracoccus sp. J56 | reverse complement strand
TCAAGATGTCGATGAACCCGTTCGACGAGATTGCGGTTGAGGAGGCGATCCGCCTGAAGGAGTCCGGGAAGGCCTCTGAGGTGATCGCGGTTTCGATCGGTGTGAAGCAGGCAGCCGAGACGCTGCGGACGGCGCTTGCGATGGGCGCGGACCGTGCGATCCTGGTGGTTGCTGCCGATGATGTGCATCAGGACATCGAGCCCCTGGCGGTGGCCAGGATCCTGGCGAAAGTGGCGCAGGAAGAGGGCGCGGGCCTGATCATCGCCGGCAAACAGGCGATCGACAACGACATGAACGCGACCGGCCAGATGCTGGCGGCGCTGCTGGGCTGGGCGCAGGCGACCTTTGCCAGCAAGCTCGAGGTTGATGGCGGCAAGGCCCGGGTCACGCGTGAGGTTGACGGCGGGCTGCAGACGATCGAGGTCAGCCTGCCTGCGGTGGTGACCGCCGACCTGCGTCTGAACGAGCCGCGCTATGCGAGCCTGCCCAATATCATGAAGGCCAAGAAAAAGCCGCTCGATGAAAAGACCGCCGGTGATTACGGCGTGGATGTTTCGCCGCGGCTTGAGGTTCTCAAGACCCGCGAGCCCGAGGGGCGCAAGGCCGGCATCAGGGTCGGCTCGGTCGATGAGCTGGTTGGCAAGCTGAAAGAAGCGGGGGTGATCTGATGGCTGTTCTGCTGCTTGGAGAAGTGACGGGTGGTGTTCTGAACCGCGATGCGACCGCCAAGGCGGTCAGCGCGGTCAGGGGCCTGGGCGATGTGACGGTGCTCTGCGCCGGCGCCTCGGCGAAAGCGGCCGCCGCGGAGGCCGCGACGATCGCCGGCGTGTCGAAAGTGCTGGTGGCGGAAAGCCCGGTCTATGGCCACCGGCTGGCCGAGCCGACGGCGGCGCTGATCGTGTCTTTGGCGGGTGACTACGACCATATCGCCGCGCCTGCGACGACGGATGCCAAGAACGTCATGCCGCGGGTTGCGGCGCTTCTGGACGTGATGGTGCTGTCGGATGTCTCGGCGGTGATCGGCGCGGATACGTTCGAGCGGCCGATCTATGCCGGCAACGCGATCCAGACGGTCAGGTCGAAGGACGCAAAGAAGGTCTTCACCATCCGCACGGCCAGCTTTGATGCGGCGGGCGAGGGTGGCTCGGCCGCGGTCTCGGATGTGGCTGCTGCTGCGGATCCCGGCCTGTCGTCCTGGGTCGGCGACGAGGTGGCGCAATCGGACCGCCCCGAGCTGACCTCGGCGAAACGTGTGGTCTCGGGCGGTCGCGGCCTTGGCTCGAAAGAGAGCTTCGGGATCATCGAGGCGCTTGCCGACAAGCTGGGCGCCGCGGTCGGCGCCTCGCGCGCGGCGGTGGACTCGGGCTACGCGCCGAACGACTGGCAGGTTGGCCAGACCGGCAAGGTTGTCG
>NZ_JAFL01000070.1:0-1438 GCF_019633685.1 Paracoccus sp. J56 | reverse complement strand
CTGAAAATCGGCCGCGCTGTCGGCTATCAGAACGCCGGCACCGTAGAATTCCTGATGGATATGGATACGGGCCACTTCTACTTCATCGAAGTGAACCCGCGCGTGCAGGTCGAGCATACCGTGACCGAAGAGGTCACCGGCATCGACATCGTGCAGTCCCAGATCCTGATTGCCGAGGGGGCGACCCTGGCCGAGGCAACCGGTGTGACCCGGCAGGAGGACGTGCATCTGAACGGTCACGCCCTGCAATGCCGGGTGACGACCGAGGACCCGCTGAACAACTTCATCCCCGACTATGGCCGCATCACTGCCTATCGCAGCGCCACCGGCAACGGCATCCGGCTGGACGGCGGCACCGCCTATTCCGGGGGGGTCATCACCCGCTATTACGACTCGCTGCTGGTCAAGGTGACGGCCCATGCCCAGACCCCTGAAAAAGCGATCTCGCGGATGGACCGGGCGCTGCGCGAATTCCGCGTCCGCGGCGTGGCGACGAATATCGAGTTCGTCATCAACCTGCTGAAACATCCGGTCTTTCTGGACAACAGCTACACGACCAAATTCATCGACACGACGCCGGATCTGTTCGCTTTCCGCAAACGCCGCGACCGGGCGACAAAGCTCCTGGTCTATATCGCCGACATCTCGGTCAACGGTCACCCCGAGACCGCGGGCCGTCCTCTGCCCCCGGCCGAGGTGCGCGTCCCGGTCGTCCCGGCCCTCAAGGCCGACCCCGCCCCCGGCACGCGCCAGTTGCTTGAGGAAAAGGGCGCCAAGGCCGTCGCCGACTGGATGCTTGAACAAAAGCGGCTGCTGATCACCGACACTTCGATGCGCGACGGGCATCAGTCGCTGCTGGCCACGCGGATGCGCTCGATCGACATGATCCGGGTGGCCCCGGCCTATGCCGCGAACCTGCCCGGCCTGTTCAGCGTCGAATGCTGGGGCGGCGCGACCTTTGACGTGGCCTATCGTTTCTTGCAGGAATGCCCCTGGCAGCGGCTGCGCGATATTCGCGCCCGCATGCCCAACCTGATGACGCAGATGCTGCTGCGGGCCAGCAATGGGGTCGGCTACACCAATTACCCCGACAATGTGGTGCAAAGCTTTGTGCGGCAGGCGGCCAGGACCGGCGTCGATGTATTCCGGGTCTTTGACAGCCTGAACTGGGTCGAAAACATGCGTGTCGCCATGGATGCGGTGATCGAATCGGGCAAGATCTGCGAAGGCACGATCTGCTATACCGGCGATCTGCTGGACCCGGCGCGGTCGAAATACGATCTGAAATACTATCTCAGCATGGCGCGCGAACTGCGCGATGCCGGGGCGCATGTCCTGGGCCTTAAGGATATGGCGGGGCTTTTGAAGCCAGCTTCGGCCAGCATCCTTGTCCGCGCCCTGAAGGAAGAGATCGGCTTGCCGGTGCATTTCCACACCC
>NZ_JAFL01000069.1:0-1455 GCF_019633685.1 Paracoccus sp. J56 | reverse complement strand
CTCGCCCACCCCGGCCCATCGCGCCTGCGTGACGATGCCGTCAAAGGGCTGGGTGCCCTCACGGCCCTCGATCTCGACCGTGGCATGGGTGCCGACCAGCGCGTCGAAGTCGAGGTCATCGCGGGTGGCCAGCGCCTCGACGCGGTATTCGAACAGGTCGTTCAGATGGTCCGTGCCGTCAAAGCGCAGAAGCGCCAGCATGTCAGCGCCAAGCGCGGTGGTCAGACGGCCGAGACGCTCGGTCTGGCGAAGGGGGGCACTCATGAACAAGCCTCGTCGGGAGGAAACAGGTCAAACTAAGCTGCTGAAAGTGTGCATGTCCAAAGCGGAAATGCCAAGCCGATAAGCCAATCTGCCCATCCGGCGGCAGAGATCCGGCAATTGCGGCTGATACGATTTCTTGGTAATTTCCGGTATCGACGCGCAGGAGGCCCGCATGTCCCGCAACACTTCGGTTTCGCCCGGCGATCACTTCGTCAGCTTCATCGACGCGCAGGTGAAGGGCGGCCGCTATGGCTCGGCCAGCGACGTGGTGCGGGCGGGGCTGCGGCTTCTGGAGGAGCACGAGGCCAGGGTGAAGGCGTTGCAGGCCGCCCTGATCGCCGGAGAGGCATCCGGCCGGGCGGAAGGCTTCGATCTCGACCAGTTCATTGCCCGCAAGATGGCCGGCCGCAACGCATGAAGGCACTGGCCTTCACCGTCGCGGCAACGGTCGATCTGGAGGCAATCTGAGACTATACGAGGCCTCGCGCAAGCCCGGCGGTATGCGGAGGAGTTGCGCGACACCTGCCACGCGCTGGCATCGGGTGAAAGGCGCAGCAGAAAAGTGGACGTTCGGCCAGGCTATGCGCCGAAAATGTGTCAATGTCGCAGGATAGGCGACGTCGACGCTCCGGGACCGTACCACCTACCATATGTACCATGTCCTCCAGAGAGGCTGCGGGAGACGACCGGCGCGGATGACCGGCCCACCACCGCGCGCGCGACAGGGCGCGCCGACCAGTGGTACACATGGTACGGTGGTACGTCCCCACCAATCACCTGCTTGGCGAATAGCCTCAGCCTCGCAAATTACAGCCCGTTGCCTGCCGCTCCCCCTACCGCCCCTCAGGGCGACAAGGAGGCCAGCGCCGCGATCAAAACTCGACGTCATCGGGCTGATCGCTCGGACGCGCGTAACCGCGCGCCAAAACGCCGTGGATACGCAGCTTCATCGGGCCTTCCCAGCCAAGCGCGCGCATGGTGATCGCGACTTGCTTCAGGTGGTAGGACTTGCGCTGCGCCTTCGAGATGTCGAGGTATTCATCGGAAAAGATATCATCCGTATGGATGCGTTCTGCCCGTCGATCACCTTACCGCGCCCCGCCTATCATTACAGTTGCGTTTTCATCTCATTTCTGAATCACTGGGCTACCATGATTTGAATGGGGTCATGGATGTCGGGATTAGCTGTCG
>NZ_JAFL01000068.1:0-2357 GCF_019633685.1 Paracoccus sp. J56 | reverse complement strand
CGGCCGTAAACCGTCTGCGTGTCTTCATGCTGGATCGTCCTTTTCATCGGTCGATCCACCTTATGCCCCTGTCTCAGAAACCGGCACCACCTCACAAGTTCAGGCCGCAGCCCATCAGCTTTGGCGCGGCGAAGCATCAAACCGCGTAGCCAAGCTAACTCAGAGTGCAAACCCACTGCTTATCCGCCATTTGACGAAAAGTTCTGCTGAGCAGAATTCTGGTACGTTCTGCCAGAATCAGGAAATTGTTGTGATTACCGGAAGACTATCAGACGGGAAGACGTCCAAAGAAGGGTGCCTGATCGTAGATACTGACTATCTTCGCATCCATGGCGCTACAGCAATATATCTCCACCAGAACAGATTAGAGATTATTTCCACTGAAACATCCCCCCAAAAACGATTCTGGAGCAGTAGCTCCTCTTAAATAAATAAAGCACGGTACTGAGAAAATGCACGGATTAATCAATCGCTGCATCGAAGCTTTTATCTGCAGTAACTACGACAGAGATACTTGGAATCAGGTCGTAACCAAGGTCGGGATAAAAGCCGACAGTTTTCTTACCTGGAACGAAGTCTCGGACAATATTACATATTCAATAGTGATCACATCTGCCAAAATACTTGAAAAATCGGTAAACGAGTTTCTAGAGGATATGGGATCGTGGCTGACCCGGCAGGAAAAGATCCGTCGCCTGCTACGATTCAGCGGGTCAAGCTTTGAAGAATTTACAGAGTCTTTAGGAGAGCTACCCGATCGCATTCGGCTGATCATCCCCAGTCTTGATGTTCCCGATCTGGAAACAGAATTACTTGCAACCAAACTTTATCAGATCACCACCAGTAAGAGAGAACCTGGCCTGCTACGAGTGATAGCTGGTATTTTGCGAGGAATGGCCGATGATTATGGCACCCTTGCTATTATCACAGTAAAACGTGACCGCATTAAGGTCGCTGTGGCAATTTCCAATTATGTCGGAAAGCGGCACTTTGCACTCTCGCCGTTACATGGAGACACGTGATGAGTTTGAAAATCAACTCAGGAGATCTCGGGAAACTTATGCCCATGCATCTCGCAGTGGACCCGGAGGGCAGGGTTTATTCATGTGGAAAAATTCTAGCAAAAATTCTGGGAAATGTATCAAAAATTGATGAAATGTTTTTATTCCAAGATGAATCATGTGTGAAATATTTCCTGAGTCAGATATTTTCAGGAAATCCATCCGCAGAAAGATTTCTTCTGCGCATTAATGGCGACCCCGCCCTTCCCCTAAGGGGGCAAAGTATAAAAATATCGCAAAATATTTCTATTATAAATTTGGGATTTGGCGTACATCTCTCATCTGCAGTTCAAGAATATAATTTAACCAGCACAGATTTCTCTCCTTCAGATCTTGCCATGGAGTTCCTGTTTCTTCACGAAGCAAACTTAGCAGTTTTATCAGAGCTTGCTCGGGCAAACACATATCTGGAAGCAGCGCGAAATCAGGCGCAAATTCTCTCTATTACCGACCCGTTAACTGGCCTCCTGAACAGACGAGGATTCGACTCTGAGTTCTCTGCGGCTTTTGAGAGAAGAAAAATCCACCCCTTTGCCCTCCTTCACCTTGATCTCGACAGCTTCAAAGAAGTCAATGATCTACTAGGTCACTCGGCCGGTGATAGAATTTTAATAGAGGTTTCCACTATCCTTACCGAAGAGGTCAGGGCAGGTGATAAAGTTTTCCGGGTTGGTGGAGATGAATTCCTTCTTTTAATATTCACCCCAGAACCCCACTCAGAAATACAGAAAATATCCAAGCGGATTATCACAAAAATTGAGGCGATAAAATTACCGTCTATTCTAGGAAAAGTTTCAGCCAGCATCGGGATAGCCATCCCGGACGATCTGCAAGGAAATTGCCGCGAGAAATTACTCGAATTTTCCGATAAAGCTCTTTACAAAGCCAAATCTTACGGGCAGGGGAAATTTATTATCTGGAAGGAGGCGGTGGTCTTGTGAGCTTGATGCCCGCTTTTTGCGGCCGCTAGAATCAGGGCTCACAACCACTATATGACGTTTGCGGCCAGGGCGCAGGCGGAGAGGGACAGGATCGGGCATCGGTCGTATCGGGTTCCGATGCGGCGCCAGTCCTTGAGGCGTGCGAACATGTTCTCGATCCGGTGGCGCAGGCGGTAGAGCCCGGTGTCATGCGGGATCGAGGTTTTCCGGCCGGTGCGGGAGGGGATGCACGGCGAAATACCCGTCTCGATCCCGGTCTTCTGCGCTTCGGCAGCCTGTTCGGTCATGATCGTGGCGAACACGCCCATCCGGTTCCACCGCTTCCAGCGGTTGCAGAGCGTCTTCGGCGGGCCAT
>NZ_JAFL01000067.1:0-2884 GCF_019633685.1 Paracoccus sp. J56 | reverse complement strand
ACTCTCTCAACAAACTACCGCGGGGTAGAGCAGCCCGGTAGCTCGTCAGGCTCATAACCTGAAGGTCGCAGGTTCAAATCCTGCCCCCGCAACCACCGATACCGACAATCCCGTCGCACCCGCGGCGGTTTCTGTCGTTTTAGCAGCATTTCCAACGGCTTGCCGCTCCGTCCATTCGAGGATCGTCACCAGATCGCCGTGCAGCGTTGCGTAAATCTCGCCCCGTTCCGGCCCCGGCGTCAGCGAAATCTTCTCAATGAGGCCGCGCAATGTCTCGGCTGCTTCCTCCCGCTCTTCCTTGCGATTGAGCGCCTTGGTCAGGTCAGAAACCTTCTTCGCGTAGATCGCCGAGGCGCTCGGCAGAATGTCCGGCGTGTCCTCTGGCGCATCAGCCAGCAGGCTGTTCAGTTCGGTCATGCGTGCCTCAAGCGTGTCCATCTCTGCCTTCATGCCCTCATGGAACATGCCAGCCTTGATCGCCTCGATGATGCCGCGGATCTGCTTCTCAATCTTGACCTGTTCTGCTTTCCAGGCATCGCCGCTGGAGCGGCGTTCCCGGTTCAGCCGGTTGGTTTCCTCGGCATAGGCACGCATCGCCTCCCCTACCATCTCGGGCGACATCATCCGCTCCTTCAGGCCGGTCAGCACGCGGGCTTCGAGTTCTGTGCGTGGGATCGTGCGACTGTTTGTACAGGTGCCCTTGCTAATGTGGTTCGAGCAGGCGAAGCGGTCGGCACCGCGAAGTGAGTAGGGGCCTCCGCAGCAGCCACAGAACACCAGGCCGGACAGAAGGGACCTCGGCCGACGTGTACCGTTCAGGCGGTTCTTTTTGTGGTGCTTGCGAACGGCTTCGGTGACGTTGGCAAACTTCTCGGCTATCTCGCCCTGCCGGACACGGACCGAATGCCAGAGTTCGTCATCGACAATACGCAGCTCCGGCACATCCTTGATGATCCATTCCGATTCCGGGTTCAAGCGTGAGACGCGCTTTCCGGTCGATGGGTCTTTGATGTAGCGGAGACGGTTCCAGATCAGACGGCCGATATAGAGTTCATTGTTCACAAGTCCAGTGCCGCGCTTCACATGGCCCCGAATCGTGGTGTCGCTCCAGAGCTTACCAGCCGGACCCGGGACACCTTCCTCGTTCAATGTGCGGGCGATGGTGCGCGGACCCACGCCGGCGGCGAATTCGCGGAAGATGCGGCGGACAACATTCGCCTCGGCTTCGTTGATTTCCCGGTCGCCGCGAATGGGATCACCGCGCGCATCGAGCTGCTTGACGACATTGTAGCCAAAGCACAGTCCGCCGCCTGACTTGCCGTCCTCGACGCGGCCACGGATGCCACGATGCGTCTTGGCGGCAAGGTCTTTCAGGAACAGCGCGTTCATCGTGCCCTTCAGGCCGACATGAAGCTCGCTGATCTCGCCCTCGGACAGCGTGACAATCGGAACGCCGGCGAACTTGAGATGCTTGTAGAAGGTGGCGACGTCAGCCTGGTCACGACTGATGCGATCGAGCGCTTCTGCCAGCACGATGTCGAACTGTCCTGCCTGTGCGTCCTGCAGGAGCGCCTGGATGCCGGGGCGCAGGATCATGCTCGCGCCGGAGATGCCGGCATCCTTGTAGGTTCCGACGATCTTCCACTTCTCGCGTTTCGCCTGCTCGCGGCAGATGCGCAGCTGGTCCTCGATCGACGCTTCGCGCTGATTGTCGGAAGAATATCGGGCATAGAGCGCAACGCGGGTCATATCGGCAGTCCTTTCAAGCTCCGTGTCAGGGGCAGGTTAATTCTGTTCAGGTTCGGCGGCGGTTTCGACGGTCCTGCTCCGGCGCTGCGCCGCTGCCAGCAGCTCGTCATATTGGGCGGCCGACATCAGCACAAACTCGCGCCGGCCATGTCGCGTGATTTCCACCGGCTCACGGTGAGACTCGTTCAGATACTGTCCGAACTTGCGCTGGAATTCGAGGGAGGTTGTAGTTGGCATCGCAGACTCCAGGAGAATAGGTCTGCTTATATAATACGTGTTATACGTATAAATGCAAGAGGATTTGCAGGTCAGCTGCGCAGGTGGCATTGAGCTTTGCGTTTCGCTGCCAGTTTACGCTCGAACTGCTCGCGGGCGATCTGGCGACCAATCAAGCGAGCCAGCGACATCACGGCAGCGTCTTTGCGCGCAGGATCCTTCCGGTCCGGTTCCGGTCCGGTCGAGGTCGTAACCTCGATATTGATCCTGTTCCGCTTGACTGCCATCGTCTCCAAAATCCCATCCCCGGAAAGGGGCTGGGACAATGGAAACCTAGAATTTCATTGCGGGGAAGGTCGCGGGCATGTCTGTGCGGTGAATGGGATGCCATGGCGTAGAAAAGGGACGGGTCAGCCGATGGCAGGAAGTGCGGCTGTGGTGTCCAAGTCAGCCCGAAGTCGCCGCTCGCCCGAACCTCGTGCCGCTTCGCGGAACTCTTCAGAGCCGCCGTTCGTCGCGGAACGCAGCATGCGCCGGGCCGCGATGGCAGTGCTGTGTGACGGAGTTACCGTTTGTAGGTGCCGCACGGAAATTCCCACCTGCGCCCCAGGGCAGGCCCGCGGGGCGGAAAACCCGTCATTCGCTGCTAAGGCATGAGACACTTGGGTATCCAAGGGCGCGTCAATCAGGAAGACGGGCTGCGAAAAATAGGTGGCAAGGCCCCCGGTGCTACGCCTCAAGGCCGGTGAGCGGCTCGTCACCCACCGTGCGATTCCCCTCTGTGAGCCCGCAAAGACTCGCAGCCGCCTTTGCGGTTGAGCGCTGCTAGGGTCAGGACCCATTGATTTACGCTTGTCGGCGTGATTCACGGTTCGAAAATCGAGCGGTGAACATGTCTGATCTTTTCTGGCTGACGGAT
>NZ_JAFL01000066.1:0-2921 GCF_019633685.1 Paracoccus sp. J56 | reverse complement strand
GCGATCGAAATGGCGGCCTTTGAACATCTTGCACCCCCGGAGCGTGCCGGAGGCGTACGCCGAACTGAGTTACCGAAAAGTTTGCAACAGATCCCCCGCCGAAGCCAACACAGCCGTAGGCCGGTGAGACAAGTCCGTGCGTATTACTAATAGGCCCGCGCTACGGGCCTATTACTGCCGTCTCCTTACAGCCTCACCGCAGGCCCTCTTTGTGCGGCCAGATAGTCCCGGCGCAGCTTGGACCTGTCACGGTTTGGTGCCGCTCCTTTGATCACGTAATGTGCAGCAAAGGAGATGAACTATGGGCACAGGCAGGACGGATGAATTTCGCAAGGATGCGGTGCGGATCGCGCTGACAAGTGGGCTTTCGCGGCGTCAGGTCGCGGATGATCTGGGCGTCGGCTTGTCGACCTTGAACAAGTGGGTGAATGCGCACCGCGATACGGATGTGGTCTCTGCCGAGGACCGCGAGCTGGCGCGGGAGAACGAGCGGCTTCGGCGCGAGATCCGCATCCTCAAGGAGGAGAGGGACATCCTAAAAAAAGCCACCCAGTTCTTCGCGAGCCAAAAGCCGTGAGGTTCCGGTTCGTCGAAGAACAGCGCGGGTCTTTCCCGGTCGACCGGCTTTGTCGGGTGATGAATGTCAGCCCGCGCGGCTTACGGGCCTTCCGCAGCCGTCCGGCCAGCCGCAGGCAGCACATGGACATGGTGGTTCTGGCGCATATCAAGGAGCAATCGCGGCTGAGCCTGGGCAGCTATGGCCGGCCGAGGATGACCGAAGAGTTGAAGGAAGTCGGCGTCGATGTCGGGCACCGCAGGGTCGGGCGACTGATGCGCGAGAACGGGATCGTCGTTGAAAGAACGAGGAAATTCAAAGCGACCACGGACAGCGATCACACGTTCAACATCGCGCCGAACCTGCTGGACCGTGACTTCACGGCAGAACGGCCCAATCAAAAGTGGGCGGGCGACATCAGCTACATCTGGACCCGTGAGGGCTGGCTGTATCTGGCGGTGATCCTGGACCTGCACTCCCGGCGCGTGATCGGTTGGGCTGTGAGCAACCGCATGAAACGCGATCTGGCGATCCGGGCCTTGAAGATGGCCATCGCCCTGCGATCCCCGCCGCGGGGCTGCATCTTCCACAGCGATCGCGGCAGCCAATACTGTTCGCATGACTACCAGAAGATCCTGCGCGAGCATGGGTTCAAGGTGTCGATGAGCGGCAAGGGTAACTGCTATGACAATGCCGCCGTCGAGACCTTCTTCAAGACCATCAAGGCCGAGTTGATCTGGCGGCGCACGTGGGAGACCCGCCGACAGGCTGAGACAGCCATCTTCCAATACATCAACGGCTTCTATAACCCGCGCCGTCGGCACTCAGCATTGGGAGGAAAAAGCCCCTTGGCCTTCGAACGCCAAGTGGCCTAAACGAGCACCGGGGGCGGCACAAATACGCGACAGGTCCAGCTGCGGATAGACGATGTGACGGTAACGCCATTGCAGCCAGCACAAACCCAATGCGCCGGCCAATTGAATGCAGCCTCCCAAGGGCTTGTCGCCCGCGAAAACCCATGACGGATTGAGCACAAACGTCAGGGCCAGCATGACACCCATGACGGCGAAAAGAGCCGCAAGGCCGAACTGAAAAGCCCTGTTCACTTGAACGAAAGTATCTCGAACCTTCTCAAGCATTGATGACGCCTCCCTTTGCCAATTCTTTGCGCTTGATCTCAACTCCTGGCTCCCAAATCTCGCCCCGGCTATGACGCCTCACGTACTCACTCACCAGGTCACGCAAAGCGCGGCTCGGGAGCACGCCATTCTTTCGGGCAGCCGCGTCAAATTCCGCCTTCAGATCCGTATCAATGACTGCCCGAATCGAGTCGCCACGTGAGCGCCAATAGATGCGTCCATAGTTGAGCGGCGCTCGGGCTTGCGATGTCCGCCAGATGTATTCCCGCATGAGGTCGCGCAAAACTTGGCTCACTGCTCGGTCTTGGTGAGCTGCAATCTGGCTGAATTGCTCCTTCAATTCTGGCGATATGAGCACGCGGACATAGGGAACTGCACTCATCGTTGCGCCTCGCCCGGAGTCCAGATTTCGTGCCCGAGGCGCTTCAATTCGCCCTGCACTGCCTTCATGCGATCCGGCCCGGCCAAAGCACGCAGCAGCAACAGCGTTTCAACCTGAATGGCCGTCGGGGCCGGGGCCGCAGGGCCGGTTGCGCTTCGCTCTCCCGGATCGTCCAGCCGGTCATGCAACAGCGTCACCTCCCGTTGTAGGGCCGTAAGCGTGCAATGCAGCTCGTGCGCGTCATCGATCAGGTCGCGCAGGTAGGTAGATAGCGGCTTGCCCCTGCGGGCCGCCGCGACCTCCAAAACGGCCTTCCTCTCCGGGGTTAGTCGTAGGGTGATTGGGTGTCCCAACATAGAGAAGCCCCTTGTAGTGCGCCCTGTAGTGCGTGACCTATAGGCAAATCAGTGTGTTACAGCGGTTTTGTAGTACCTGAACACTACAGCGCACCATGCCATGATTCGAAAATATTGTTTGCTATCAATGACTTAGCTGCACCGAGAGGTGCGTATGGTGTATAGACGAGTTAAGGCTAAGGATTGGTCCTTTTTCTACTGCGTTCGATACACACCGCACCCTGAGAGGGTCCGCCTATGGGTCCCAATGCGCTATGCGCATTGGGATGATGCGAAGATGAGGCGGGAGTAATGCAGCGGTGACGCGAAGATGATGCGCCGGTGATGCAACATGATGCAGAGATCGTGCATTTCATCATGAGCGGCGACCCCTGAAATACCCAGCAACGGCGCGGGATCTGTTGCAAACTTTTCGGTAACTCAGTTCGGCGTACGCCTCCGGCACGCTCCGGGGGTGCAAGATGTTCAAAGGCCGCCATTTCGATCGC
>NZ_JAFL01000065.1:0-3142 GCF_019633685.1 Paracoccus sp. J56 | reverse complement strand
GCCGCAGAAAGGGAATAGGTGGACGACTTTTACGCCGCCCGCAGCAGCACCAAGCCACCGCTACCGTGGACGAATTTCCCACCGCCGTTCTCACGGATTTCACGGTCTCGAGCTGTTACAAATTCGTGATGGCCAGCTATCTGGGGCTGCTATGCACCGGCAGCAACGCGGCACGGTCGCAGGTCCCTGCGGGTGCGGGATGGCATTCACTGGGTGCGGGGGACGGCCGGCGCTGGGAATACGGCAATGTCCCGCATCTGGATGTGGCAATCCTGCATGCGGTTCTGGATTGGCAGGCGGGGCTTGGCGACCCGATGGCGCGCGAGGCGCATCTGCTGGATGTCGCGCAAAGCATCGAGACGCTGCTGACGAATGCGGGCTTTGGCATCGTTGCTCGCTGCGATGGGCGAGCTTCGCATAATGTCTGCGTCATGACCGGCCCGATCGAGGAACTGGCCCGGCAGCTGGAAACGCGGGGCGTTCGTGTCTGGTTCGATCCGGGCCGGCTGCGTTTTTCGGCGCAGATCTTCAACGACAGTTCGGATCTGGACCGCTTTGAGCTGGCACTGGAGACGATCCTTCCGCAACTTGACATGAAAGGATAAGGAATGACGATCACAAGACATGGCGTTGGCGAGGGCACCGGATCGGGCGGGCGCCGCCTGCCCTTTGCGAAGGCCGTCGAAGCCGATGGGTGGCTGTATGTCTCGGGCCAGACGCCGATGATCGACGGCGAGGTTCACGGCCACGGCATCGTCGAGCAAACGAAAATCGCCATCGAGAACATGCTGACCATTGTGCGCGATGCAGGCTATCAGGTCTCGGACATCGTACGCGTCGGTGTCTGGTTGGACGATGCCCGTGATTTCTGGAGCTTTAACAAGGTATTTGAAACCTATTTCGGCGATCACCCGCCGGCGCGGTGCTGCGTGCAATCGCCCATGGTAGTCGACTGCAAGGTCGAGGTCGACTGCATCGCCTTCCGCAACGCCTGATCATGAACTCTTGCCCCGGCATCCCGAGACAGGTTCCTTGCCGGTTCCTTCGACCTCCGGACGGCCGTTGTTTGAGAAGTCGCGCCCGATCAGGCTTCACAGGAGCAATCCACGGGTTAACGGTCTGAGATGACGGGACCTGCCCCTTCCCGCCCTCGGACGACGGACTGGAGGAGTTGCAACGAGGCCCTGAAGCGGCGCGGTTCCCTGCTGATCTGGCTGGACCAGGACATGACGTGGCTCGCGCCGAAGGTCGGTCGCAACGGCCGACCGCCGGTGTTGAGCGATGCCGCAACCCAATTCTGCCTCTGTTGGGGCTGCCACTTCGCCAGATCGAGCCAGGTTCCGCCACTGGTTCGGGGAACCCTGGCGAGGCGGGATGGGGGCAGGCATTCTGTCGATGGCCGGTCTCGACAGTCCTGTGCCTGACTTTTCCACCCTGAGCCGCAGGCAAAAGCGTATCACGGTGCAGATATCGAGCCGCCGTGCGTCCGGTCCGCTCAACCTGCTTGTGGACAGCACCGGAAGAAGTTCCTCGGGGACGGGAAGTGGCTTGCGCGTAAGCACGGCACGCAGCGTCGGCGCCCATATCGCAGGGTTCATCTGGCGATGGATACGACCGACGACGACATCCGTGCCGCAGAATTTACCTCGAGCGCCAGGGGCGACAGCCCTGCCACTGAACTTTCCTCCAGGCGCGACCGGAGTCCGCTGGTCATTTACGCCCTTCGGCGTGGGTTGGGCAATCACCCGGCGCGCGGAGCTTTCATGCTGCGCAGCGGGACGGGTGACTGCGGTTGCCAGATGCAGGGCAAAACCTGCTGGGGTCTGGTATCCGAGGGCCGAGTGCGGCCGTTCGGTGTTGTAGTCGGTGACCCATCCGGCGATCAGATCGCGCGCGTGGGCGATGTTGCGAAACAGCGTCTCATTCAGGAACTCGTCCCGCATTCGACCATTGAAGCTTTCCACGAAGCCGTTCTGCATTGGCTTTCCCGGCGCGATGTAATGCCATTCGATCCTCTGCCCGGCGCACCATCTCAGGATCGCGTTCGAGGTCAGCTCCGTGCCATTGTCCGAGACAATCATCCCGGGCCTGCGGCGGCGCTCGGTTAGGGCCGTCAGTTCGCGCGCCACGCGGTGGCCCGAGATTGATGCGTCAGGGATCGCGGCAAGGCATTCGCGGGTGACATCGTCCACCACGTTCAGCACACGGAAGCGCCGCCCGCAGGCGAACTGGTCGTGGACGAAATCCGGCGACCAGCGGGCATTGGGCCGTGCTCCCATCAGGATCGGGGCTCGTGGGCCAGGCGCCTTGCGCCGCGCTTTGCGTTTACGGACGGTTAACCCTTCCTCGCGGTAAAGCCGGCAGATGCGGTTGATCCCCGAGGGTTCGCCCTCGCGCCTGAGCAGCACGAAGAGCCGGTGACAGCCGAACCGGCGCCGTTCATTGGCCAAATCACGCAACCGACCCCGCAGCGCCGTGTCCGGGGCACGCCGCGATTGATAGCGGACCGTCTTCCGATCCGCCCCAGTGATCTGACACGCCCGTCGTTCTGACAGCCCGAACTGGGCCTTCAGATGCGCGACAGCTTCGCGCTTCACGGCGGGCGTCACCACTTTTTTGACAGCAGTTCCTTCATCGCGGCCATGTCGAGCATCTGTTCGGCCAGAAGTCGCTTCAGTTTGGCGTTTTCCTCTTCGAGCGCCTTCAGTCGCTTCGCCTCGGACATCGTCATCCCGGAATACTTCGCCTTCCAGGCGTAGAACGTGCCTTCCGACATGCCATGCCTGCGGCATAAATCGGCGCACTTCGCGCCCGCATCATGTTCCGCAAGAATACCGATGATCTGTTCCTCGGTGCGTCGCGCCTTCTTCATACTCCGTCCTCTCGTTAGGGCGGACGCCAGGCGAAGTTGGAGGAAAAATCCCCAGGGCAGGTCAGTCGCGATGCTGGAAGCGCAGGGTTTTTCCATCGTTCTGCCCGAAGAATTGTGGCAGACTGCCAAGGCGGCGCAGGACGAACGGATGCAGGAAGATCCATGGCTGGATATTCTAGCATTACAGTTGCGTTTTCAGTTTGATATGAGCCTGTCTTGCTGCGGCCTGATGCGCCCTTCGCCACAATGACCATGCGATGATCTGCGCGG
>NZ_JAFL01000064.1:0-3841 GCF_019633685.1 Paracoccus sp. J56 | reverse complement strand
CCCCCAACTGGCCGGACTTTACGCCGCCGCCCCGGCCGACTTTTGCTCCGCCGTTGACATCTGACAAGCAACTTGATGCGATTCGAGCCAAAATCGCCAAGGCATACACGAAAAAGCGCATAACGAACGCCGCGATTGGACGGGTCGCCGGCGTCCACCCAAGTCAGGTCAGCCGGATTTGCGCCGGTAGCTTCAAAACCCTGAGCCACAATGTCGTGCAAGTTTGCATGGCACTGGACGTCAAGCTCCCAAGGTCAGAGGCCAGGGCGGAGAGGTCTGATCCTTCTTGGGCGCAGGTTCAGTCGAGCATTCGAAGGATATGGGATGAAACGCCAGAAGGTGCGAAAGCGATAGCTCGCATGCTCGAAGCAATCGCAGATCTGAAAGTTAAATCGTAACCTCAGAGCCATTTTTGAGCCCTGCGTTATCGGCCAACCAACCCACGACATGCTGCGGCGCGCACCAGCG
The DNA here is from genome assembly GCF_019633685.1 of Paracoccus sp. J56. Lineage (NCBI taxonomy): Bacteria > Pseudomonadati > Pseudomonadota > Alphaproteobacteria > Rhodobacterales > Paracoccaceae > Paracoccus > Paracoccus sp. J56. The sequence goes on along the minus strand of NZ_JAFL01000064.1, from coordinate 3,373 downwards.
TCCGGTTCGGATGCGCTGCGCTAAGGCGCGCACTCGGGTTTGACTGGCGGCTCTGGGCCGACCATGTTGCTGTCAGCGATGCGCCAGATAGTCCGCCGAAACGTAACCCGAGATACCGGGCCTGTCGGCGAGCGAGACCCTGCACCAGACCTTGCCGTTGTTCGTGACGCAGTTCTGGCGGGTGAGGCGCGTTCCGTCAGGCAGGCCGATGATGATGTTGTGGTTGAGGCCAGGGCCTTCGCGCAGCTTCAGGAGATCACCTGGCCCGACGCCCTTTACCACTGCACCAGAACCGACCGCGCATCCGGTGACGATCATGAGAGCGAGAAGAGCAGAAAAATGAGTTCGCATTGCCTGACCTGAATCGTTTTGCCATCACTACGACACCATCACGCTGAATGACAGCAGGCAGGTGCCGGGCGCGGATGAAAGGCTTGCAAAAGACCAGCCATCGAAGGCCCGTTCCGTCCCTTGGAGCAGCGATTCTGGTCGGGATTTCGCCGTGGCGCCAGTCGAGTGGCAGCATTCGGAGAATGCGGCCATGCAGCATGGGGGGGGCGTCCGACGAGCGGTTCTGGGCCGTGACCGACGATCGCCTCTAGGGTTACACGGCAAAGTGCATGCAAGCGGTCCGGCCCGGCGAACTCAGCCGCGAAGCTCTTGACCTCACCAGAGGGTCGCCTTTTGACACAAAAGGCAAGACTCTCTGAAACGCCACAATCAAGGGTGTGAAATTTCACGAAGTCTTGCTTCGCTCTCGGTGGGAATCTTGAATGAATCCTGCGCTGTTGACCAGCCTATTTCCTGGCGACTTCCCTTCATTCCAGCAGCAGCCGGCCGGCTTGAATTGCACGATCAGCGGGGATGAGGCTTCCCTGAACCACAGGAGACAGATGCAAGCGCGGCCCCGGCAAGGGGGGCATGGGAAAGGCTATCAGATCGGCAATCGCCTCTGCCCCCAGCTCCATGAAGCGCGAGAGGGCGGATTGCTCGCAAATATCGCCGGGGAACGCCGTTAGCTGCGGTTTGAAATCGCTGCCCAGAAACGTCCTCTGCCGACGAAAGCGGTGGTCTCGCGCTGCAATCTTCCGATGATGCTCCCACAGACCCTGCCCAAGGCAGGAACTGATGCCCATTGCGACGAGGTGTTGCTGCATATCAGTCCGCACGCTGCACAGGCGCGATCTCACCTTGTGCCACGGTCCAAAGCAATTCGGCCAACCAGACGGGGTCTTCGGCCTGGCCTGACCCCATGGGGTGGTCCGGTTTCAGTCTTAATGCATGATGGGCTTTTGGGCCATCGCCTGGGCAGATGATGGCGCTGACCCGCGTGACGGCGCGGGCCAGATAATGGCCTCCGGGGCCGGCGGTTTATATCCAAGCGATGAGTGCGGCCGCTCGGTATTGTAGTAGCGTCGCCATGCCTCGATGATAACCTTTGCCTCCGCGAGGCTGTAGAAGCTCTCCCCGTTGAGCAGTTCATCGCGCAGCTTCGAGTTGAAGCTCTCGCAATAGCCGTTCTCCCAGGGGCTGCCCGGCTCGATGAACGCGGTCTTTGCGCCGACGGCCACGATCCACTCCCGCACAGCCTTGGCGATGAACTCCGGGCCATTGTCGGAACGAACATGGCCCGGCACGCCGCGCAGAATGAACAGGTCCGACAGAACGTCGATGACGTCGGTCGAGTTGAGCTTGCGACCGATCCGGATCGCCAGGCATTCCCGGGTGAACTCGTCGATGATGTTGAGCATGCGGAACTTTCTGCCATCGTGGGTCCGGCCCTCGACGAAGTCATAGGACCAGACATGATTTGGATGTTCGGGCCGAAGCCGGATGCACGATCCGTCATTCAGCCAGATTCGGCCTTTCTTCGGTTGCTTCTGGGGAACCTTCAGCCCCTCCCGCTGCCAGATGCGCTCGACGCGTTTGGCGTTGACCGTCCATCCCCCCAACCGCAGCATCGCCGTGATCCGGCGATAGCCATAGCGGCCATACCGGGAAGCGAGCCGGATGATGTCGGCGGTCAACGCCTCTTCATCTGCACGGCCGCAAGGCTTCTTGCGCTGGGTCGAGCGATGCTGGCCGAGAACCTTGCAGGCAAACCGCTCCGAGACGGAGAACTTTGCCATGACATGGTCAACGCAGCGACGACGACGGGCGGGGCTCAATAGTTTCCCGAGGCAGCCTCTTTCAGAATCAGCTTCTCGAGCGTCAGGTCCGACACAGCCTTGCGCAGACGGTCGTTCTCTTTCTCGAGCTCCTTCAGCCGCTTCACCTGGTCACCCTTCAGGCCGCCGAACTCCTTGCGCCACCGATAGTACGTGAACTGCGTCACGCCGATCGTGCGAACCGCCTCGCCAACCGATCTTCCTTGCGACAGCAGAACATCGACTTGGCGCAGCTTCGCGACGATCTCTTCGGGCTTATGCTTCTTCTGGGGCATTCCAACGTCCTCTCCAGCGGCTCAATAGCCTACTTCAGGGAGGACCACTTTTCAGGGAGCAGACCAAATGGTATTGCGGTCGTTCATGAACAGCTTGTCGGTAAGGCGCCAGATGTTTTCGCCTTCGGCATGGACATTCGGCGAATAGGTGATCCAATGGCTGCGCTTGAGAAAGGTGCCCGAAATGATGCCGCCCATCGAGCCGGCCTCGTCGCCGGAGCAACGCGTGAAGATCGACGGCCGGATGGCGATCATGTTGCCGCCGTCGGCCTGCACGGTCGTGGTGCCCTGGTCGATGTCGGGATTGACGGCGGTGATCGCATAGGGAACCGGCACGCCGCCGCCCGGCGTCTTGCAGACATCGGGGGCCGAGTTGCTGTGCCGGCCGGCCCGAACCGCGATGGGTGATGGTCAGGCCGTTGACGCGGATGGTGACGGTCATGCTGCACTCTCGGGCTGGAAGAGTAGGCCGGACGGGCTGGCATCGAACAGGGCCGCGTCTTCGGGAAGGGCGCGGAAGCTGTCGGTCGCGCCTGCGGCAAGCCGCGTGGTGCCGATGGTCACGTCGCCTTCGGGTCTCGCCAGCCGCCAGGACGCCAGCCAGGTCATGTGGACTTGAAGCCTGTCGAAATCGACACGGATCGTCTACAACTCCGGCGCGGCGCGGTGCCAGCGGATAGCGCGACGGCGCATCCGCCGTGCCGGTGCCGACAAGCCTTCCTGCCTCCAGCACGGGGTGGGCGGGCAGAGGCCGGGGCAGGCGCTGTTCGACAGGCGCGGCCTCCCACCAGGCAGGGTCGAGATCCCGCGGCAGGAGCGACGCCGCGGGTTTCCTGGAGAGTGTCAGGTCTTCTGTGTATGGGTGATTGGGTCCATGCTTCCTGAGAGGAGCAAGGACGATGACGATTTCCGACGAACTGCTGGACGAGC
>NZ_JAFL01000063.1:0-3908 GCF_019633685.1 Paracoccus sp. J56 | reverse complement strand
ACGGCGGAAATGACGGAGCGACTGGCGGCATAGAAACCAACCCGATCCACCTTAGCCAAGCCGCCAAACTGTCTCACCAGGCGGGTCCACCTCTCGGAGGCCATGTCGCCGACTGCAAGGCCGGCGAAGTGCTCATCCAACGCATGCCGCCGACATCTCTACTGAACGCTGACAAAGGGTATGACAGCGACGCCATCCGTCGTCAGGTCAAGGAGCGCGGCGCCTTTGCCAACATACCGCCGAAGGCAAACCGGAAGTGGAAGAACTGCTTCTCGCCCTATCTCTACCGCGACCGCAACGCCATCGAGCGCATGTTCTGCCGCCTCAAGGACTGGCCTGCCCCTATGATGTGGTCCGGTTTCAATCTTAATGCATGATCGGCTTCTGAGCCATCATCTGGGCAGATGATGGCGCTGACCCGCGTGACGGCGCGGGCCAGATTATGGCCTCCGGTGCTGGCGGTTTATAGCCGAGCGATGAGTGTGGCCGCTCGGTGTTGTAATAGCGCCGCCATGCCTCGATGATGACCTTGGCCTCGGCGAGGCTGTAGAAGATCTCACCGTTGAGCAGTTCATCTCGGAGTTTCGAGTTGAAGCTCTCGCAGTAGCCGTTCTCCCACGGGCTTCCCGGCTCGATGAACGCGGTCTTCGCACCGACGGCGACAATCCACTCCCGCACCGCTTTGGCGATGAACTCCGGGCCGTTGTCGGAACGAACATGGCCGGGCACACCGCGCAGGATGAACAGGTCCGACAGGGCGTCGATGACGTCGGTCGAGTTGAGTTTGCGAGCGATGCGGATCGCCAGGCACTCCCGGGTGAACTCGTCGATGATGTTGAGCATGCGGAACTTTCTGCCATCGTGGGTCCGGCCCTCGACGAAGTCATAAGACCAGACATGGTTGGGGTGCTCCGGCCGAAGCCGGACGCACGATCCGTCATTCAGCCAGAGACGACCTCGCTTCGGTTGCTTCTGGGGAACCTTCAGCCCCTCCCGCCGCCAGATGCGTTCGACACGCTTGGCGTTCACCGTCCAGCCCTCGGACCGCAACATCGCCGTGATCCGACGATAGCCATAGCGGCCATACCGGGAAGCGAGCCGGATAATGTCGGCGGTGAGCGCCTCTTCATCCGGCCGGCCTTGGGGCTTCTTGCGCTGGGTCGAGCGATGCTGGCCGAGGACCTTGCAGGCAAAGCGCTCCGAAACGGAGAACTTTGCCATGACATGATCGACGCAGCGACGGCGGCGGGCGGGGCTCAGTAGTTTCCCGAAGCAGCCTCTTTCAGGATCAGCTTCTCGAGCGTCAGGTCCGAAACCGCCTTGCGGAGCCGATCGTTCTCTTTCTCAAGCTCCTTGAGACGCTTCACCTGATCGCCCTTCAGGCCGCCAAACTCCTTGCGCCACCGGTAATACGTGAACTGCGTCACGCCGATCGTGCGAACCGCCTCGCCAACCGATTTTCCTTGCGACAGCAGAACATCGACCTGACGCAGCTTCGCGACGATCTCTTCGGGCTTATGCTTCTTCTGGGGCATTCCAACGTCCTCTCCAACGGCTCAATAGCCTACTTCAGGGAGGACCACTTTTCAGGGGGCAGGCCACTATGGCGGCGGTCCTCATTCTGGTGTTTCAGGATACCTTGCTGTCGTTGGTGGCAGGCATTCAGATTTCATCCACCGACATGGTGCGCGTGGGCGACTGGATTGAAATGCCCGCCTTGAATGCGGACGGCGATGTGATTGAGCTCGCGCTGCACACGGTGCGCGTCCAGAATTGGGACAAGACCATTACGACGATACCCATTCGCAAGCTGGTGACGGAATCCTTCAAGAACTGGCGCGGGATGCAGGAAGCGGGCGGGCGGCGCATCAAGCGCTCGATCTATCTCGACCAGACCAGCATCCGTTTCCTGACACCGGAAGAAATCGAAAAGCTGGGTCGTTTCCGTCTTCTGGAAAACTACCTGCAACGCAAGCAGGAAGAATTGAAGGAGTGGAACGGCAAGCTGGGTGACAAGGGAAGCGTGACCGCCAATACCCGCCGCATCACCAATATCGGCACGTTCCGCGCCTATGTGGAAGCCTATGTGCGGGCGCACCCGCAGATTCACCAGAACATGACGATTCTGGTGCGCCAGCTACAGCCGGGGCCGGAAGGGCTGCCGCTGGAAATCTATTGCTTCACGAAAACCATTGCGTGGAACGATTACGAGGCGATCCAGTCCGATATCTTTGACCACCTGTTTGCCCTGCTGCCGGAATTCGGCCTGTCGGTTTTCCAGAACCCAAGCGGCGCGGATTTCAAAGCATGGCAGGTCGAACGGCCTGCCCTGCCCGCTTCGGCAAAGGTGGTTGAAGCGTAACAAGCCCCACCATATCTGTCAGCAACAAAGCCGCCCTTGTGCAGAGGGCGGCTTTGTCGTTTTCGCGTGTAGAGTCGTCACGGTTACGTCCGCGACGAAAGCAGTTGTCGCGCTGGAAAACGGTAAGGAAAGTGCAAACCCCGAAGGGTTTTCGCGTTCCTTATGGGACCGTGCCTGAAATTGTCAGACGACAGCGGCCAAAATGCGAGAAAGTTTGGAAAAGACAGGGCGCGGGAAACAATGGTGCTGCCGCGTGTGTCGGCCACGAATGCGCCGGCGGGTAGCCCGGACATTCTTCGCCAAATCGGCCTGTCTATCGGCTCCAATCCTTATGTGTATTTTCAAGACGACGACGACCCGCTGCCGATGCATCTGGATCGACGTATGACGATGATGGAACACGGCCACCTTGACGCGGTTTTCGGCGCGACGGAAACCATTACCGAAAGGGGCGTCACCGTCGAGCAATTCCCCCGCATCGTGAATGGCCGCTTTGTCAGCGATGTGCTGGCGGGCCAAGCCGTCTTTCCATCCTACGGGCATCCGCTCGCTGCCCTGTTCACGCGAAAGGTGCTGAACCGCGTGCCGATCTATGACGGACGCCACTATCACAACGGCAGCGCCCTTCCCTTCAATGTGCGGTTCATGAACACGGGCGTCATTATCACGTCCTTGCCCGACATTTGCCGCCGTGTGCGCCTGCACGCCGATAACGACAGCGGCATTTTAGGCCCTGTGCCCGCGATGGAACTGGCGGCGGATATTCGGCGCTGGAGGGATTATATCCTCGCGCCAACCGTGGCCGCGTTTCAGGACATGGTGGCCGATTACCTTGAATCAGGTTGGGTTCAGACATTCCTTGAAATTGCAACGCTGGTAGATGAGGAATTGGGCCTATGATGGTGCCGCATCTGCGGCACCATTCTGCAAGCAACCTCTCCTGCATTTTTTCTATCGGGGTTCAGCAACAAGTCCCTTTACCAGCGCCACGCACGCGCCGAGAAGGACAATCGCAAACGGAAAACCCGTAGAAACGGCCATGGCCTGCAATGCAGCCAATCCACCACCCAAAAGCAGGGCGATAGCCAGAAGCCCCTCGAAAGTGGCCCAAAATACGCGCTGCGGAATGGGAGCATTCATCTTGCCGCCCGCGCTGATCGTGTCGATTACAAGGGAACCCGAATCGGATGAGGTCACGAAGAACACGACGACAAGAACGATGCCTATCAGCGACGTGATGGACGTAAGCGGCAATCCTGCCAGCATTTGAAACAGTTGCAGTTCAAGCGCCGCCGATTGTACCGCAGTCATGCCCTGATCGACCACTTGGCTGATAGCAGTACCGCCAAGCGCCGTCATCCAAAGCGTTGACACGATGGAAGGTATGAGAAGCACGGCAATCACGAATTCGCGCACTGTACGGCCACGGCTGACGCGGGCGATGAACATTCCTAGGGCGTGTTGACAAAAGGGATTCACCGGGCGCGGTGATCGTGATTCAAGCTGGTATCTGCAATGGAGACCAGCGTGGCACGAAACCTGATGT
>NZ_JAFL01000062.1:0-4188 GCF_019633685.1 Paracoccus sp. J56 | reverse complement strand
GGAAATGACGGAGCGACTGGCGGCATAGAAACCAACCCGATCCACCTTAGCCAAGCCGCCAAACTGTCTCACCAGGCGGGTCCACCTCTAGGCGCTGGAACGCGAGAACCGCGAGTTGCGCCAGGCCAACGAGATCCTTCGCAAGGCGTCAGCATATTTTGCGATGGCGGAGCTCGACCGCCGGTCGAAGTGATGGTGGGTTTCATCGACGCGCACCGGGATGCGCACGGGGTCGAGCCGATCTGCGACGTGCTGCCGATCGCCCCGTCCACCTATTATGATCACCTTGCGAAGCGGGCCGATCCGTCTCGGCTGTCGGATCGGGCACGTCGGGACGAAGCGCTGCGCCCCGAGATCCTGCGCGTGTTCGAAGAGAACTGGCGGGTCTATGGTGTCCGGAAGGTCTGGCGACAGCTTGGCCGTGAGGGCTTCGATGTCGCGCGATGCACGGTGGCACGGCTGATGAAGAGCATGGGTATTCAGGGCATTATCCGCGGCAAGCCGCACAGGACGACGATCCCGGACAAGAAAGCTCCCTGTCCGCTGGACAAGGTGAACCGCCAGTTCCGCGTTCCGGCCCCGAACATGCTGTGGGTGTCGGATTTCACCTATGTCGCCACCTGGAAGGGTTTCGTCTATGTCGCCTTTGTCATCGATGCCTATGCTCGCAAGATCGTTGGCTGGCGCGTCAGCAGTTCGGCGCATGCGGGGTTCGTTCTCGATGCCCTAGAGCAGGCGGTGCATGATCGCCGCCCGGGAAAGGGCATGGGGCTGGTTCACCACAGCGACAGGGGCTCGCAATACCTGTCTATTCGCTACACTGAGCGCTTGGCGGAGGCCGGTCTCGAACCCTCGGTGGGCAGCGTCGGCGACAGTTACGACAACGCCTTGGCCGAGACGATCAATGGCCTGTTCAAGGCGGAGGTCATCCACCGCCGTGGCCCATGGCGCAGCTTGGAAGCCGTGGAATACGCGACGCTCGAATGGGTGGACTGGTTCAACAACCGCCGTCTTCTCGAGCCCATAGGGAACATCCCGCCCGCAGAAGCCGAGGCCAACTTCTATGCAGCTCTGGAAACTGAAGCCATGGCTGCGTAACTAACGTCAATCAGCCTCCGGAAAACCCGGCGCGGTTCACCCACCCCGTTCCCTTCCTGACCCTCCCAGGCACTATAGAACTACAAAATAGTCCCTCGCAATAAAATGATTCATGTGAAGGACTTGGCGACATGGTTCAGCCGTGCGCTGGATCAAAGCCCCGCAGGTAAACTGCAATCTCGGACAGCAGACTCGGGTCAATCCCCCCATCGCTCCGCATCTCGTCCAGTGCACTGCGGGCATGGTCCAAGGTGGTCCACTCGGTCTCCGGCACATCCGGCGCTGACCAGCGCTCCCGCAGCCAGGCCTGGTACTGCTCGCGCTCTTCCGTCGAGAGCAGCTCAGAGGTATGAAACGCCACCAGACGCCGCCCGAGCTGGCGCAGCCGGAGGTCGGCAAGGGTGGCGACGATCTCCTGGCGTCGGGGCCAGTCCGCGCGCTGGAACTCCGCGAGCAGCGCCTTGTCGGCATGGCTGTAGAAGCCGCCATAGATCTGCTTCTCGACCGGAGGCGCGGGCGCAGCGGAGTCTTCGGGGAAGCGCGCGGCGAAGGCTCTCCCGACCCGCGCCCGGAACTCGGGCGCATGGGCGATCACCGCGGCGCGGCGCAACTGCACGGCGCTGGGCGCGGCCACGGAAAGCAGTGCGGGCGACTTGTTGATGGAGAACGCCCGGATGACTTTCGGCGTGGCATCGACGGCAGCGAAGACCGCCGCGTCGTCGGCCGCGAGCAAATCAGCCGGATCGGCGGCATCAAGATCGAAGAAGGCGGCCTGATTGGGGTTGCTGGCTGAGGTTCCGCAGAAGCAGCCGATTGTCGCGCGCGGCAGGCCACCCCCGAACCGCTCGACCAGCGCCATGGGCTGGAAGGTCGCAAGGCTGGCCTGGACATGCGCCTTGTCGCGGTTGGCGAGCAGCTCTGCCCAGAGTCCCGGCGCGCGCTGGGCAATCTGGCGGGCGATGTGGATCGTCGCCTCGACGTCACCGAGCGCGTCATGCGCAATGTGCGAAGCAAAGCCATTCAGCGGCGCGATGCGATCCAGCTTGAAGCGCACCCGGCCATCGGGATCCACGGGCCACTCGAACAGGTCGGGCTGCCGTTGCCAGACGGCATAGAGCGCGGTCAGCACATCGAAGCGCGTGTTCCCGTTGAACTGGGTGGCGAAGATGTCGGGTTGAAGGTTCTGGTAGAAGGCTTGGCGCAGCATCTCCTCGTCGAAGCGGATGCTGTTGAACCCCGTCCAGATCGCGGGCGACCAGCGTTCGATCAGCGCGCCGATCTCCTGCATGAACTCGAAGAGCGTCGGGAATGCGGGATCCACCAGTTGCGCCGGGCGCACGCCGGTAACCGCCAGCGCCCAAGGCGAGGGGATGATGTGCGGCGCGATACGGCAACGAAGATTGACCCGCTCGATCTCCCTGAATTCACCATCCGTCAGAATGGCGGCGAATTGCAGCGGTTGATCGAAGGCGGGCGATGTGCCGGTGGTTTCAAGGTCGTAGAAAGCGAAATTCATCAGCCCAACTTAGCGGGCACCAGGGATTCCGTCATCCAGCAAAGCGCCCGTACACGGCCAACAAGGGCACGGCCCTCACTGCACAGCGATTGGCCGCAGCATGTTGTCGGTGTCGAGCTCGAGCGCGCTGCGCCACAGCGGGGTCTTGAAGACATGGCACACATGCTTGCCGGGGCCGTCCTCACGGGTTTCCATCAGCAGTCCGGCCCATTCAAGCGGCCGCAGCACGCAGGATGAGAACGCGGCCATCTCCCGCCAGCCCGCCGTGTGCCAGTCCTTCGGCTCGCTGTAGAAGGCCTGGAACAAGGCGGCCTCGGTCGTGCCGTGGTCCGCCTCGACGTTGATGACGTTCATCCAGACATCCCACTTGCCGAAAGGGCGCTCGTCGAACCGCGCATAGGAGGCGTGATCGATCCGGAGGACGAAATAAGGGATCAGCTCGGCGAACAGGCGCCCCGGCGCGCCCGCCAACTCGGCGCCACGCTTGGCCAGCCGGAACTCGCCCTTGTAGTGCCGCCCGAGGCGTAGCGAGATCAGCAGGTAATGCAGCACCTCGAGCGGCGGGAACTCGTATTCGTTGATGACCTTGTTGTAGCGGAACATTTCTTCCGCGCTTTTGCCCGGCCAGCCGAAATGCTCGACCGCCCAATGCACGAAGACGCGCTTGAATGCCTTGGTCTTCGTCAGTCCGATCGCACCATGCTCCTGCGCGTATTGCAGGGTCAGGAGTGCTGCGCGCAGCATGGGGGAATGCGCGAGATCGGGGTGGTCATCAGGGAGCGGGCGAAACTCGATCATGGCGCGACGTTGCCACAGGCTGCGTCGCGTTTCCACGGCTCTGAAGCCGACGGAATCGCGCCAACGCTCGAGAGCGGTGAAGTCCTCCTGGCGTCAATGGAGCTTGATCGCAGGCGACTGGCAGCAACGACGCTTGACGGCAGAATAGGGCGCTATTCTGTCATCAAGCAATCTTGCCGCGACATCGTTGGGGCGCCGTGCTGCGACCTACGCCTTCGATCCCGCTTCTTGATCTGCTGAAAGTCGGGCGCTCTGGGCGCGTCGGAGGGCGACTCCCAAAACGTTGACATGGCGTTGACATGAACTGAACGCCAAGAACCCGACGGTTTGCGTCGGGTTCTAACTATTTGATATAAATGGAAGTTCTCGTTTCTGGGGCGCACAACCAACGATACTTGCGATTGGTCGAGCGCCAAATCCCTAGGGTCAGGACTCATAACCAATAAATGACGATTGCGGCGAGGGCGATGGCTGAGAGGAAGACCTTTGGGCATCTGTCATATCGGGTTGCCACACGCCGCCAATCCTTGAGCCTGCCGAACATGATCTCGATCCTGTTGCGCCGTTTGTATCGGCGCTTGTCGTACTTCACCGTCATCTTCCGCTGTTTTCGACCAGGGATACACGCCCGTATCCCCTTGTCTTTCAATGCTTCTCTGAACCAGTCGGCGTCATAGCCGCGATCCCCGAGCAACCAATCGACATCCGGCAGGCTGCTCAACAATGCCCGCGCGCCAATGTAGTCGCTGACCTGACCGGCGCTGACGAACAGGTTG
>NZ_JAFL01000061.1:0-4681 GCF_019633685.1 Paracoccus sp. J56 | reverse complement strand
TGTCGATCATCTGGAGCTTGTCGGGCGCGAGCTTCGCGTGGTTCAAGGCATCCAGGATGTCCTCCCACAGCCCGGCGAGCGTCCAGCGCCGGAACTGCCGGTAGACAGATGACCACTTGCCAAACTCCTCTGGCAGGTCCCGCCAGGGCGCACCGGTCCGCGCGACCCAGAAAATGCCATCCAGAACAAGTCGATGGTCCGCAGGCTTGCGCCCGTTCGGATGCCGGACGGCTCGGATGAAGCCCTCAAAGAATGCCCATTCGTCGTCGGACATCAGATTGCGTGCCAAGGTCACCTCCCACGTAGAGATGATCTTGAATCACAGCCAGACGCGCAGGGGAATCCTTTTTGTCAACACAACCTAAGGAAGTTCCTATCGACACTGAGTTGGTGACCACCCAGGAGGAATTGGAGATGGATAACTTTCTTGAAAGCGAGTGGGATGCGTTCATTACCCGCGATTTCATGAACGAGGCCTATGGAGACGCCGAGAACCTGTGGAGGCAGATGTTGAAGGTCTCCGGTCTGAACATCATGGACACGATTACGCAGGGTGGGCGGCAGGTCACCCTCATCGCAAACGTGGGCGAACTGGCGGAATAGAGCATCCTGTCTTCTTCCTTGGTGCAACCGGGAAAGCTTCAAGTTTTGGCTACGCCTTCCGGTTTGCGAAATACTGAATCGCGCGGGGTTTCCCGGAGGCCGGTTGGTTTAAGTTATGCGGCCATGGCTGCCTTGCTCTGATCCCCGAAAACCGGACCGTTCATAATTGGAGCTTTCCGCGCTATTTTCCCGGCTGGGAGAAGGAGCGGAGCGATGAAGGCATCGAAGTTTTCGCTTCACGCTCCTTCGGGTCGGACGCCCAGAAGGCGTTCATTCTGAAGCCCGCGATTCCCGTCGAACGGGATCAAGACCAACATGGCCCCGCCACGCGACCGTGTCTGCCGGTCGCCTCCTGAGCGGACGCGCGGATCAGGGACAGTTCGATGGCACGAATGTCGGCAAGCGCCTCGAGCCCGTCGGCCGGCAGAGGGAGATGGCGCACATCAGCGTCGCCCCGGAGCGAAGCGCTTCGACACCGTGTTGGCGATGCGCCTGTAGTCTTCGAAGCCGAGGCTGTCATAGAAGGCCAGCGCGCCGGCATTCTCGAGCCTGATGCTGGCGTCGATGAAGCAGACACCTGCAGCGTCGGCAGCGGCGATGGTTCTCCCGAACAGAGCCTTTCCGATGCCAAGGCGGCGATGGCCGGATTGGACGTAGGTCGAGATGAATGCCCAGTCGGCAGGCAGCCGGTCTTCTCCCGGCCAGTCCGGGTCTGACCATTCGAGCGATTGGAACCCTTTCACATCGGAGCCTGCCGCCGCCACGAAACAGGAGATACCGCGTGGGGGAGAAATGAATTCCCTCCGTATGCGCCCACCATCGAAAGGTCCTTCACGCGACGTCAATCCACCGATCGAGACGATCTCGTTGAGGATGGCCGCCATCTGATCCGCGTCCTCATCCCGGGCCGCCCGAACGACGAGGTTCATGATCCTTGTCTCCGCCTTCTCGACTTCGCAGGCAAGATACGATAGTTTCAGCCAGTATCCTTTCCAATTCGGGGAACGTCATGGGAGACGGAAAGTCCGCAGACAGGTAAGCCGCAGCAACGGTCTTCGTTGTTGCGGCGTTCCGTAGAGCAAATCGGTTCCGATTGCCGACGAACGAACGCCGCTTTTGGCTTCATTCAAGCGGATGTTTCGTCATGACAACCTCACGACATGCGTGGACCTACACGCTGCCTTCGGCCCTATTGCTGATGGCTCCCTTCGACATCCTCGCCTCTTTGGCGATGGACATCTTCCTTCCCGTCGTTCCGGCGATGCCCGGCATCCTGAACACGACCCCGTCCATGATCCAGCTCGCGCTCAGCCTCTACATGGTGACGCTCGGGGTGGGGCAGGTGGTGTTCGGCCCGATCTCGGACCGCATCGGGCGACGGCCCGTCCTGCTTGCAGGCGGCGCGCTGTTTGCGGTCGGCTCGCTTGGCGCGGCCTGGTCGTCGACAGCTGAAGCGTTTCTTTGCTTCCGCCTCGTCCAGGCGACAGGGGCGTCGGCAGCGCTGGTCGCAACCTTCGCGACAGTTCGCGACGTCTATGCCAGCCGCCCGGAGAACGCCGTCATCTACGGATTGTTCAGCTCGATGCTGGCCTTCGTTCCGGCCATCGGACCGGTGACAGGGGCTGTCATCGCAGAGGCGCTGGGATGGCGGGCGATCTTCCTGACGCTTGCCGCACTGGCAACTCTCGCCGTGGGCAACGCCTTGCTCCGGTGGCATGAAACCCGCCCGGTCATCGAGAACGGAAAACGGCCTTCGGTCCTGCCGATTTTCACGAGCTTGCCGTTCTGGGTTTATACGGCGGGCTTCAGCGCCGGCATGGGCTCGTTCTTCGTCTTCTTCTCGACGGCTCCGCGCGTGCTGATCGGACGAGCGGGCTACTCGGAATTCTGGTTCAGCCTGGCCTTCGCGACGGTCGCGCTCGTCATGATCGCGACCACGCGATTTGCCAAGACTTTCGTTGGCAGGTGGGGCGTCGCCGGCTGCGTCGCGCGCGGGATGGCTCTGCTCGTCTGTGGAGCGGCGCTCCTCGGGATCGGGGAAGTCTACGGGTCTCCGTCGTTCTTCACCTTCATCCTGCCAATGTGGGTGATCGCCGTCGGCATTGTGTTCACCGTATCAGTCACTGCCAACGGGGCTCTTGCGGATTTCGACGAAATCGCAGGATCTGCAGTCGCCTTCTATTTCTGCATCCAGAGCCTGATCGTCAGCATCGTCGGCACGCTGGCGGTAACGCTGTTGAACGGTGACACCGCCTGGCCATTGATCTGTTACGCAACGGCAATGGCCCTGCTGGTGTCGGGCGGGCTGTGGCAGCTTCGATCCTGGTCGCGCGGGCAGGAAACTCCACTGCAGCGTGACAGCCAGTAGGGGAGAAGCAACAAGCTCTACCGGCTGCAGTCCCACATATGGTCGCGCCCCGGCTCACCCGGGGCGCTGAGCTCGAGAGAGAAAACCCGGGGTCGCGCGCGGCGGCCCCGAAGCCTCAGGCGATCAGGCCGTCATTCCAATTGCCTGACGGATTGCGACCTGTACCGGAGAGGGCGGCAGGGCGGGATCGAACTCGCCTTTCGGCAGGAGTGCCGGTTGCGCCATGAAGCGCGGCCGCTGCCCCCGGTGTGGCTGTGCGGCATGGACCAGAAACGGGTGGCAGAGATAGACCGTGCCCGCCGTGCCTGTCGCCAGTTCCACCTTGCACTTCTCCGTCGAGGCGTAGCCATTGGCAGACAATTGCCTGAGCGTTGCGCCTGCCTCGCCGTAGGGAAGTAATTCCCGTGCGATGTGGGCATGGGAACCCACCCGAATCCTCGTGGGTGCATCGTCCGGGCCGACATCCGAAAACAGGAACAGCATCAGCAGGGCGCGTCCGCTGCTCTTCACGTTGGCACGCCATTCCATGAAATCCGGATTGTCGGTACCGAAGCTCATGTCCACATGCCAGCCATCGTCACCGGGCGTTTCCGGAGAGGGAAAGCGGATCGGAAAGGTTCCCAGTCCCTTGGGGGCAAGCCAGCGGCCTTCGCCGACGAGCTGATCGTAGGCTTTGTGGAGGCGTGGCGTGTTGGCGGCTTCGATGAAGGGGAGCGAGGATTTGAACCCCACCCGAACAACGGGACGATCCCATTTTTGAGGCTCATCCGGCGACAGACCTGTATCGGCCCACAGTTCGTCCCTGCATTGTTTCGCGAGATCGGCGCTGAAGGCATCTTCTATCTTGACGAAACCATCGTCAATGAAGCTCTGGACCTGACCTGGAGTCAGGCCGACGTGCTCGATTTTGGGCATTGGACGTTCTCCGTGCGGCTGCCGCGTCAGCGGAGCCGATTGATATGAATGGCGCAGAATGCGCCGGAACGACTGAAAGCCGTTCAGATCAGCGGGAAGAACGTGGACATGAACATCATGCATAAAGGGATAACCGAAAGCGGGAACGTGAACAAGTTGCTGCGCGCGAGCATGCGGGGATAAACCCTTTATACGCCGAGGACAGCGACTTGCGGAGCTGGTTTCCCCGCGCATGCGGGGATAGACCCATGTTCCGCGTGCCTGTCGGGTAGGCATGCCCGATTTCCCCGCGCAGGCGAGGATAGATCTCAACTCCAAACGATAGCCAGCGGCTTCGGTACCGCCGACCTCGGTTGCACGCCGGTAGGCATGGCTGATGTCCGCCTCTTTACAACCGTATTTCGCCCGGCGCAAAGCTCAGCGGGATGTAGGTCATGTTGATGGCGTGGATGCCCCCACCTGACGGCATCGCAATGTGCCAATGTGATGCGTGTTGAAGCCATCACAGAAGGAGGGAGCATCCATGTCCGAGGTTACGATTATCGGGATCGATCTGGCAAAGCGCATTTTCCACCTGCACGGTGCCGGTCACGACGGATCCGTCGTGTTTCGCAAAAGGCTTTCGCGTGGCCAGCTACTTGCGTTCATGTCTCAGGTACCGCGGTGCGTTGTCGCCATGGAGGCGTGTGCGACGGCGCATGGCTGGGGCCGCGCTTTCGAGACGTTTGGACATGAAGTGCGCCTGATCCCGCCGGTCTACGTGAAGCCATTCGTCAAACGCCAGAAGAACGATTG
>NZ_JAFL01000060.1:0-4784 GCF_019633685.1 Paracoccus sp. J56 | reverse complement strand
CGCTATGAGCGCAGATCGACCCTGATCACCAGCAATCTGCCCTTCGATGAATGGACGGAAACCTTCGGTTCCGAGCGTCTCACCGGCGCGCTGCTCGACCGACTGACCCACCACGTCAACATCATCGAGATGAACGGCGAAAGCTATCGCCTCGCCAACAGCACAGCCCGTAAACAGCGCTGATCACCATAAAATATCTACCCACGATTGGCCCTAAGGGGCCAGTGCGCCATGGCTCGCGCCAGCTATGTGGCCAGCGCGCGCGCCATGGCGCACCCCCCAACTGGCCGGACTTTACGCCGCCGCCCCGGCCGACTTTTGCTCCGCCGTTGACACCTGAACTTCGCGCGCATGACGAACGCTTTTTCGGCAATCTCAGCCACAATCTGACACCGTATCTGTCGAGACGAGCATTTCCCAATCCGGTGGCGCGCGGCGACTATCCGACCGAGAAGCGTACCGCGCTGGACGACGAAGACTTGACGCGCATTTTTTCGCTCTACGTCATTGATTACTATAATAATAGACCACATTGCGGGCTCAATGGCCAATCACCGGCCAATCGCTGGCGCGAGTTGGAAGACCAGTTCGCGGTGACGGAGCACGCCGACATCCATACCTTGCGCGCAGCGTTCGGCGTGGAGTTCATCCGCAAGCCCTCAAAAAAAGGGATCGAGTTGTTCTCGCATCATTATTCCTGCGATGCGCTTCGGGAGCTTTGGGCACGGGGCCATAAGACACCGCTCCGCGTCAAGGCCGATCCGGCCGATATCGGCGCAATTTCGATCGAAATCAATGGCCGCTGGGAAACAGCGGAGGCCGTTTCCGTGACTCCGCTTTTCGGCGTTTCTTTAGGCGAATGGACCGAGAAATTCCGCGTCATCAAACAGCACTATGCGCATGAAGCGGAATTGTCAGAGCCAATCCGCACGCGAGCAATAGACGAAATCTGTGCCATGGACAAAGCCTCCTGCATCCGGGCGGGCGTCATGCCAGGGGAGCCATCCTACAAGCAGATCAAAGCCATCCAGGCGAACTTATTCCATGACACCAGTTTCAGAACCGGATCCGCGATTATGGAAGCTCCGGCCGAAGGGTTCTTTGGTCAGCGGATCACCCTTCCGGAGGACGATATCGATCCGGCGGCAGAATCAACGGAAAGCATCGCGCCAGAGACCGCCCGCGATATAAGTGACTGGGGATTTGACGATGAGTAAGAAGCTTTTTGCAACCCCAGCCACCGGCCTGGACGAAATTGATCGCGTCCTGGCTCGGCTGCGGGCGAGATTTTTCGCACACCGGCACTATCGTGAACTGCAGCAGAGTTTCGCGACATTGCTGAATCGGCGCCGCGCTGATCTGGAACTTGGCAGCCAGAACGAGGCGCGCGGGATCGCGGTCATCGGCGATTCAGGGTCGGGCAAAACGACGGCCGTCAGGCGCCTCCTTGCAACGCATCCGGATCTGCAGGTTCTGCAGCCGGGGATCGAAAAGGCAGAAGCTGTCAGCCTCAGTCTGCCTTCACCCGCCAGCGTCAAATTCGTGGGTTTGGCCTGCCTGAACGTGTTGGGCTACCCGCTTCGCCGCGACCGGACCTCTGCCATCATCTGGGACCTGGTACAGAACAATCTGCGACTGCGTCAGACGCTGGTCCTGCATTTCGATGAAGCACAGGATTTCTACATCAACCAGAACGCCCGAGAAATGCAGTCGATGATCAACACGCTGAAGGCGTTGATGCAGAATCCCGACTGGCCGGTCAGCATCGTCCTGAGCGGCATGCCGCAGCTTCGCGATCTGATCAATATGGATCCGCAACTGGCCCGACGCTTCACCCCCGTTCATTTCACCAAGCTCGATCCTGCGCAGGACGGTGCGCCAATCATGAAGATGGTTGCAGGTTATGCAGAGGCGGCCAGATTGGAAATGGGCACCGACCTTCATGACAGAAGCTTTGTCCGGCGCTTGATCCACGCAGCGGCGGAAGAGTTCGGGCTGACGGTGGAACTCCTCCTCTCCGCGATTGAAATTGCCCTGCGAGCCGGAAAATCGCAATTGTGCCGTTCATGCTTTATCCAGGCATTCGCCCGGCGGTCTGGATGCATGCCGGATTTCAACCCTTTCCTGCGCGAGGACTATACTTCGATCAACGCGCGATTGCTGTTGCTTGGCCAGGTTCCTGACGAAGCGAACCCAGAACCCAAAAAGAAGGGGCGTAAAAAATGACCGGCCTCGCACTCTCCCTGCAGCCGAAGCCGTTCGAACCTGCGATCAGCATCGCGTCGCGCATCGCCATGAAGCTTTGCGTCCCCAGCGTCTCAGACTGCTTGCGCGACCTCGGGGTCAACTGGCCGCTGTTCCGAAGCGGCCAGCCTAAGGAAATTGAACATTTCGCTGAAATCATTGACACTGATGGCGCGACCCTGCTGCACGAATCCCTTACGCCCCGATCGAGGGGCCAGTTCAGCTTTCGTGGCCATATTCTTGATCGCCGAACGGTCAATCGGCGGGATGTGAAACTATGCCCCCGTTGCATTATGGAGGATCATGAGCGCAGCGGTCCCGTGGGGCGATACGGTCGAACCTACTGGCAGCTGACACAATTCCGGACCTGTCCACGTCATGCGGTTCCCCTCATCTCACTGCCGCAGACGCCTGCATCACAATACGTGCTGGACTTTGCCCGTGTGGTCGAGCGGAATTTTGCGACTGTGCAGCGAGTTGCGGACGCTGCGACATCTCGACCGCACGGTTTCGAGTCCTGGTTGCTGCATCGCCTCACCCGACAAAGTTCACCCCACTGGCTCGACAGACAGGAGGTCAGCGTGATCGCCCAGATCTGCGAACGAGCCGGGGCCGTCCTGTGCTTTGGGGCGACAACAGCCCCTCGGCGGCTGAGCGAGGAGCAACTCGCCACTGCCACGGAGGCGGCATTTCAAAAACTAATAAGCACGGATGACGGTTTCACGCCTCTCCTCCAGGAGATCTGGGATGCTTGCCCATCTACCCGGCCGGGTTATTATCCTGCCCTTGGCAATCTTTGGATCTGGTTGGACAAAGCCAAAGGCGATCCTCGTTACGAGCGCGTTTTACATGACACCGCCGACTTCATCTTCTCGCATCAGGCGATCCCGTCCGGAACAAAATTACTGGGACAGATATGCAAGCAGCGCCGATGCCATTCCGTTCAAAGCGCCGCCGAAACCTACGGACTGAATATTTCCCGCACGGATCGTCTGCTCAAGACCCTAGTCAGGGAAGGACAGGATCTTGCCGTTGATGCTGTTGATCCGATCCTCTCTAGAATCTCTGCCTGTATACCGCGCGTTCGCGCCGCGAAACATCTTGGTGTTTCACCGGACATTTTCGATCGCCTCAAGCGAGGCGGCCAAGTCAATGCAGCATTTCGCGGTGAGAAGGTTGCAGATCTGTATGACATCAAGGAACTCGACCGTTTGCGGCACGCGGTGTTCAGCCGTGCTCAGGCTGTCCATAAGAGGCCACCGAATTCTTCCCGCGTCGCTGCTGCCGTACGCCTCGTCTCGGTCACCTGCGAAGAAATTCTGGCGATGATCGCCGAAGGAAAGCTCGTGTTCGTCGGCCAGGAACCTGGCAATCACAACATGTGCGATCTGTACGTCAATCGCGATGAACTCCGCGATCTGGTCTACGGCCCCGAGGAGCCGCTTCCCGAAGACCATTTCACCATCAACCAGGCCCGCGCCGTGCTATACCTCAACACGATGACCATCGCATGGTTTATGCGCGAGGGATATCTCCGGGCGGCCCCGCACTGGAACGCTCGGCAGCGGCGCCACTCCAGGCTTATTGCCCAGGCCGAACTGGAGGCTTTCGCCGACCAGTACGTCTCCCTCGGCGCACTCGCAGCCGAGGCTCGCATTCAGGCCAATCATGTTGCCCGCAGATTGGAACGAAACGGGATCATTCCGCTTGATTTTCTCGCGCATCTCAACAAGATTTTTCTGAGGGAGGCCGTACAGCCGCCCGAGCATGTAGGAAGGCCCCTGAGATGAAGCCGATTTCTAGTTCAGTTCGCATTTAAAATTTTCGAGAGCATGATGAAGATGATGACAAGCAGAAAAACATGGGATGATATTATCGGATCCTTTCAGGTTTTAAGGAAAGCGACAGACGAGCTTTGGAAAATATGGCGATGGCTTGGCGTCGGACTACTTGGCCTTCTTGCCTACGAAAGAACAGGCGAGATTTCCACCGTAGTGTTTGGAGTAATGATGTCAGCCATTGGAGTTTTTGGCGCGTTCGGTTGGTTAATGGAGTGGAGTATTTTGAGCCTCACAGATAAGGGGAGAAATTCTGGATTTCTCATCTCAGCTCTTCTTTTCTTGTTGTTTATCACGATATGCGGGTTTTTCGCAGTTATGGCATGGGTATACATGACTCTATTAGCGCTTCCCGTCTTTAGGGTCAGGACCCATTGATTTACGCTTGTCGGCGTGATTCACGGTTCGAAAATCGAGCGGTGAACATGTCTGATCTTTTCTGGCTGACGGATGCGCAGATGGCGCGCCTGGAGCCCTTCTTCCCGAAGTCCCATGGCAAACCTCGCGTTGACGATCGACGCGTGCTGAGTGGCATTATCTTCGTCAATCGCAATGGTTTAAGGTGGCGCGACGCACCAAGTGCGTACGGCCCACATAAGACGCTCTACAACCGCTGGAAGCGTTGGAGCGACAAAGGCATCTTCGCGAAGATGATGGCGGGGCTGGCCGCCAAGCACGGTGAGAAGAAGACTGTGATGATCG
>NZ_JAFL01000059.1:0-5009 GCF_019633685.1 Paracoccus sp. J56 | reverse complement strand
ACCCCTCCATCGCCCCGGCCTGGCGTCGGGCATGGGCCGAGGTCACGCCGTTCTATGCCTTCAGCGCGGCGATCCGGAAGATCATCTATACGACCAACGCAGTGGAATCGCTGAACCGGGTGCTGCGGAAAACGCTGAAAACCAAGGGCTCATTCCCGACCGAGGAAGCTGCCACGAAGCTGATCTTCCTGGCCATCCGCAACTTCGAGAAGGGCGGCCGCGCCGTCCGGGAATGGGTTGCGGCCCGCAATCAGCTGGCCATAATGTTCGCCGGGCGCTTCGACGCCTGAACGTATCTGAAAACCGCATGGGCCCGCTCAGATACACAGAGTTCCTGACACTCCCGTTTCCTGCCATGCCTTGTCATAGGTTCCCGCCAACCGCACGCCTCCCGGCCAGTGCGGAGCGAGCGCCCCGATCGTCACAGGAACCGAAGCCCGACCGGGCCGCGCACCCTGATCCTCGGGCGAGATCAGCACCGGGAGCGGCGCATCGGCGCCGTCAGAGTTGTCGCAGCCCAGCGGGTTGTCGGGGTGATCCGGGCCACCATGGGATGCCCGGCCGTTCAGCGAAACGCATCGCGGCAGCGCGTCGCGGTCATACGTAGGCAGACCGCACCAGTTGCGCCGCCGGGGCGGCATCAGCAGCAAATCACGTCGCCAGTCGCCCAGGCGAAACAGGATCGGCTTCGGATCTGCCGTGGCGGGCTGCATGGCGCGGGCCGTCAGAAGCAGATCGACCGCCGCTTTCGGTGGCTGCAGGTCGCTGTCCTCCAAGGGCATTTCCGGGTCGTCCGGTGCCTTCAGGGGGCCGTCGTGCAAGACCGCTCCGTTTCGTAGGAACAGCGGCGGACGGTCCGCTCACAGCATGAAGGCGGCCTTTATCCACAGCCCCCAGAAGATCGCATCCCGGTGATCGCGATAAAACCCGGTCCGTGCCGCATGAGGTGTATGGTTCTGAAGTTGCCACATCAGTTGAGGTCGATCCGTCCGGCCAGCACGGTGAAGCCCTGCTCGGCATCGATACCAATGTCGAGCCCCGTCATTCGGATGCGTCCGCCGGGATACAAGGCCAGCGAAGCCTGACCGTTGCGGATGATGACGACCCCGTCATTCTGGGGCTTTCGCTCATCGTCCAGCACCCAGCACCCAGCACCACCGTCAGACTTTCATCTACCTCGGCAATGTCCTGACAGACCGCCATTCTCCCGATGTCGGATACCTGTGCCCGGCCGGCACACAGGATGCGGGCATTGGGCCCCTCCAGAACCGGCCGGCCGTTTTCGGCTATGGAAAGGATGCGGCACAGCCGAAGACTGCCCAGCCTTTCATGCGTCGTCATGCGCTTTCCTTGATCACTTCCACTAAAGCCCGATCAGCCAGAACCCGGCCAACACCACGGCGATCCCCAACACCGCCAGCAGCCACCAACCCATCTGCACGCCCACACCGATCGCCAGCCCGCCAAGCGCGAAAAGGGCGTAGCCCAGACCGGCCTCGGCCAAGACCCTCAGGATTGCGGCAATGCGCCTAAACATGCGAACTTCTGCCTTTCACTGGTCAAGGGCCGGGTCAGCCGGGGTCGAAAGCGGAAACCGCCCGCTCACCCATCTCGCGTAATCGCTCTTGCGCCTCTTCGGAAAAGATCTTCTGCGGCATGAAATAGTCGCGCACCACCTCATTCGAGCCTACTCGGACGCTGACGCTGTAACCCGCCTCACCCCGGGTCAGCAGCTTGAAGCCGCGCGTGAAGAACCAGCCAGACCGCTTGAACGCCTCGCGCAGCGCATGGTTCGCGGCGGTGCGAGCCGCGCCGCGGCCGGGAATTTCGCCGGACTTGAGGACGATGTAGTAAAGTGAGCCCCATTCCGGCCGGGTCGGGGTTCCGCCGCCACCAGCTTGCATCCGAAAATCCAGGGAAGAGGTGGGAGGTCCGACATAAAAGGTCGTGACCTTCTTTCGCCAAGACGCATCGGGATGGTAAACGTAAAGAATGCCAGGCGGTAAAGCCAGTCCGGTACCTAGGGTCCTGACCTGGAAATGCACGCGCGCCGGCTCGCCGATGGTGTTCACGAAAGCCGTGCCGACGGCATAGTTCTTGACATCGCGTAGCTGAACCCCATCGGCATCGCGGCCGGTGCCGCCCAGGGACCGCTCGGCCAAGAACTCCTCCCACCCGGAAGGCGTGCTAAAGTCGAAATCGGTCTTTGACATGAACGCTTCGAATTGTTCGTGGGTCAGTTCGACCATCAGTCCTTGTCTCCCTGCTTGTTCATGGCCTGCAGATAGTCGGCCAGTTCCGGCCATTGGCTGGCAATGTAATCCAGGCTGCCTGCCGGGATCGGTGCCAAGGGGGAATGCGTCAGATGCTGGCGCAGGTAGCGCACCGCATCAGCCGAGGTTGCAGCCGGCAAATCCATCAGGGACAGGTCGGGCGGATAGCACGCCGCATCCAGCAATGCGGGATCGGCCATCGTCCGGTTGATCTGCATGGTCGAGGTGCAAGACGTATCGACAAGCCCGGCCTGACGAAGCGCCCGCAGCCATTCAAAGGACGGCGGGCACAGTGCCTGGGCCTGCTGCAGCGTCATGCTGCCGCTGGCCACGGCCAGCTTGTCCGCCAGACCGATGCGGTCGGGGCAGTGCGTTTCAGTCGGTTGACAGTCGTGTCCGGCGCAATAGCCGGTCAGCAGCGGCCCATTTTCCGGCTGGCCCCACAGCGGCACGGCCATCAGGAAATCTGCGCTGGCCTCACCCATCCGCAGAGTCTCGGCCGGAGCCAGTGAGGCGGTGACGAAGTCGGCCGCCGGTCCCGGCAGCGCACCGACATGGTCCAAGATGCTGCGGTCGGCGACAAAGAAGCCGCGGTCCCCTTCTTGCGCGGCCATCGCGACCAGTTCCACCGCCTCGGCCTCGGGCAGCAGCCCGAACAACCGCGAGGGAAAACCGTAGTCCATCGCCGACCGGGCATCCGCTCCGACTTGCAGCGCGTCGTCGAAGCAATCAGGCGACAACATGGCGACCAGTTTGGCGGGCGGATGACCGGGCAGGGTGCAGCCAGCGGCGAATGCGACGCAAGGCGCAATCAGCAGGCCGCCAGCAGTCACGATATCAAGCGCACGCATCATTCGTTCAGATCTATGTTGTCGGCGCTCAGCTTGATGTGCACCCCGGTCAATTCGATCTCGCCGTTGCTTTTCAGAAGCAGGCGCGATGCACCACAACGCAGGTCGATCTCTTTCGTGACGTGGAAATACCGGCCGCCGCCCACAGTTTCAAAAGAATCCGTGCCTGTCGTGACAGACATCCTGGACCCGACATTCACGGCGTAGGACGTTCCAACGGCCAAAGTGCCACTGTCCCCGACACGGGTGGTGGACTGCGTTCCGATCGCCTCGGTGCGGGATTGCGCCACGATCAGCTTGTAATGCCCGCGCGACGGGTCGGGGCCGCCCGGCAAGGTCGCCTCATACGCCAGTCGCAAGGGCCCGTCATCGAATGCGGCCAGCGCCCTGGTCGCGCCCAGCTGCACATCCGCCGCGCCCACCTCGGTCGTGGCATTGCCGCCGATCTGAAAGCTGAAGTCCATGCCTATCTCGGAATACTTGCTGTTTCCGATGCTTTCGACCTCGCTGACATCGACCCGCTTTGCGTGGTTGTTCTGGACATGCACTTCATGATCGTGCTGGGCATGAAGATAGATGCGTTCCCGTCCGGCCTGATCCTCGAAACTGATCTCATTGAACCCTTGCCCCTGATGCGTATCTGACCGAAACACGGCCTTTGTCTTATGCTTGGGCAGCTCATACGGCACTTTATTCTTGCCATTATATACACACCCGGTGACGATTGGCTTGTCCGGATCGCCCTCGAGGAATTCGACGACGACCTCCATGCCGATGCGGGGGATGACCATGCCGCCCCAGCCTGCTCCGGCCCAGTTCTGGGTGACCCGGCAGCGCATCGAATGCGCGGCATCAAGGTCCCAGTGAAACCGCACCAGGATGCGGCCGTATTCGTCGCAGTCGATCTCGCCCTCGCCCACCACCATTGCCGTCTGCGGGCCATGCACCACCGGCACATGCGTGCGGCGCGGGGGTGCCATCGGCGCGGTGTCGGGCATCAGCACGTAGCTGCCCGTAAAGGCATAGCCGTCGCTGCCCTGACCACCCGAGCCATAGGCCTCAGACACGAAGTGGTGCGATGCTGACAGGCACAGGTAGCTCTCGCCCGTGCCGGGGATCCGGTCGCCCGACAGCGTCACCCGCTTGCCAGACCGCAGGCTCAGGCAATCGCCCACCGCCCGGTTGCGACGGTCCGCTCCACGTTCCTGCGACGTGCGCAGGCCCGCCACGATCTTGCCGACGTCCTGCGCCGGATAATCGCCGGGCCAGTCGAAGCTCTCGATCTGGCCCTGCGCATGGGCGGCATCGCCCAGCCGGTCGACCTCCATCGCCTGGTTAGGATGCTTGAAGTTATAGTCGGTCAGCCGGATGGCCCCGGTGGTGATGTTGCGCTCGGGCGTTCAGTCCCAGAAATGCTCGCCCTCGGCCTGGTGGTGGCCGTCGTAGCTTTTATAGGGCCGCGCGCCGATCGTCTCATGCGCCAGAACGTCATCGGTCAGCACCAGCGTATGGCTGCCCATGGCGTGGCGGAAATGAAAGCTGATCCCGTGCCGCTCCATCTGGCGGCGGGCGAAGTCCAGGTCGCTCTCGCGGTACTGCACCGTGTATTCCAGCACCGGATAGTCCTGCGACAGCTGCACATCCAGCGCCGGATCGCCGAGCTGGGCATAGTCCGACAGCAGCTCGCGCAGGATCTGCACCACGGTCCTGTTGTGAAAGATCCGCTGGTTGCGCCGCCGTCCTGCCAGCCAGAACCACGGGCGCAGCACCAGATCATAGCGGTGGCCGTTCTCGCCCACCCCGGCCCATCGCGCCTGCGTGACGATGCCGTCAAAGGGCTGGGTGCCCTCACGGCCCTCGATCTCGACCGTGGCATGGGTGCCGA
>NZ_JAFL01000058.1:0-5482 GCF_019633685.1 Paracoccus sp. J56 | reverse complement strand
TCGCTCGATTGGCTTGATTTGATCCGGAAGAAGACAGACCAGAAAAAAATATCTGCACGTCAGCTTCCAAAAAGCATCCTTGGACAACCAACCCGAATGGGTCACGCCGATACGCTCCTTTCCCGGTCTGGTGGCTTTAGCACGAGCGAAACACCCGATCCCATCCCGAACTCGGCAGTTAAGCGCCGTAGCGCCAATGGTACTGCGTCAAAAGACGTGGGAGAGTAGGTCACCGCCAGACCTGGAAAGAAGCGTAACTCTCTCAACAAACTACCGCGGGGTAGAGCAGCCCGGTAGCTCGTCAGGCTCATAACCTGAAGGTCGCAGGTTCAAATCCTGCCCCCGCAACCATCTTTACTTGCGATGACCCCGCCCCCGAGGCGGGGTTTTTCGTTTGTGCGGAAATCATAAGGATTCCAGCGAGATCGCCTTGAACGTCGATCTCCACCTTGCCGTCGACCGGGGTTAGCACGATCTGATCCACGAGCGAGCGCAGCGTGTCGGCCGCCTCGATCCGCTTCCCCTCGTCTTCGTCCTGCAGGGCGTCGTAGAGCTGTTGGACCCGCTTGCGGTATTGCAGGGCCATGCTCGGGTGGAGCAGCGGTGGCGGCTCGTCGGCTTCGGCCAGGAACTGTTCCAGTTCTATCTTTCGGGCTTCGAGCTTCTTGCTACGCTCTTTCACCATGTCGACAGAAAGGGCGTCGCTCAGATACAGATCGAGGATCTTCTCTAGTTCTCGGTTGACCTTGGCCAGTTCGGCCTCAGCCGATGCGATACCCGCACGGCCTTCCATGCGCAGGCGGTTCATCTCCTGCGTGAAGACCTCGCAGAAATGGGCGAAGAGCTCCGGATCGACGAGTTTGGTACGCAGTGCGTTCAGCACACGCGATTCAAGCTCGTCGCGGCGGATGTTGATCCGGTTGTCGCAGGTCCCCTTGTTACGCGCCGTCGAGCATCCGATCAGCGTCGCCGAGATCGCGGAATAGCCCCCACCACAGCAGGAACATTTGGTCAGTCCCGAGAAGAGGTATTTGGGGCGGCGGCGGGTATTGATCCGGGAGAGATCGGCCTCGCCGTTTTCCTTCCGCGCGATCTTGTTCTTCTCCTGCCGCGCCTTCACCGCATTCCAGAGATCGTCATCGAGGATGCGCAACTCCGGCGCCACCTGGATGACCCATTCCTCTTCAGGGTTGGGGCGGGCCTGCCGCTTGCCGGTGTTCGGATCCTTGACGAAGCGCTGGCGGTTCCAGACGATCTTGCCGATATACATCTCATTGTTGAGGATGCCGTTGCCGCGCTTCGGATTGCCGTTGATCGTGCTGAACCCCCAGTCGCCGCCTGACGGAGCGGGAATGCCTTCCTTGTTCAGGGCGAAGGCGATGGTCTTGGCCGATTTGCCGGCGGCATAGTCGCGGAAGATGCGGCGCACGACTTCGGCCTGGAATTCGTTGATGGTGCGATCGCCGCGGATCGGTTCGCCGTTCGCATCGAGCTTTTTGACCACATCGTAGCCATAGGCGTTTCCGCCGCCCGATTTGCCTGCCTCGACCCGGCCGCGTTGTCCGCGGCGGGTCTTGTCGGC
This sequence comes from Paracoccus sp. J56, assembly GCF_019633685.1. Classification (NCBI taxonomy): domain Bacteria; kingdom Pseudomonadati; phylum Pseudomonadota; class Alphaproteobacteria; order Rhodobacterales; family Paracoccaceae; genus Paracoccus; species Paracoccus sp. J56. Next base: position 3,900 of record NZ_JAFL01000058.1, on the reverse strand, counting down.
CAGATCCTTCAGGAACAGCGCGTTCATCGTGCCCTTGAGCCCGACATGCAGGTGCGTCACCTCGCCTTCCGACAGGGTGAACATCTTCACGTCCGCATAGGACATGCGCTTGAAGATGCCCGCGATGTCTTCCTGGTCGCGCGAGAGGCGGTCCATCGCCTCGGCGAGGATCAGGTCAAAGCGGCCACCCATAGCGTCGGCCATGAGCGCCTGGATGCCCGGGCGGATCAGCGACGCGCCGGAGATCGCGTGGTCGGAATACTCCTCGACGATATGCCAACCCTGCTTCTCTGCATGGAGGCGGCACATGCGGAACTGGTCGGCGATGGAAGCGTCGCGTTGATTGTCGGAAGAATAGCGGGCGTAGATCGCGACTTTCAAAACTTGGCTCCCATCCGTATCAGGAGGAGCGCTTCCTCCTTTGCCGTGACATCTTCACTTCCTCTGCATAGCACTCCTGCGCCGCCTGCCTCGCCAGGATGCCGACCAGACGCAGAAGGCGTGGGTCGGGATTGCCGCGTGGCGTAAACGTCAGCTCCGGCTCGTCCAGCAGCAAGGATTCGAGCAGCGCTTCGCGCTCTCCTCCTGTCATCTTTGCCGGATTTCCTGGGGCTCGCAAGGTCATAACTTGCAGCATTCGCCGCGAGGGAAGCATAAGCAACGGAAATTGAAGGCGAATATTCGGCGGCAATTGGCGCGGGTGAGCGTGCTATCGCGTAGTCCAGCGTGTCCTGGCGAGCCATGGCGTAGCAAAATAACCTATCGGAATCTCTCGCTGGCCCGGTCATCATTGGCCTCGTCGCCTCTCCTCATGAGGTCATTGACTGTTGGGGCAACCTTATCGTATTGTAAGTCGCGATACAAGTCGCGATATGCCGACCAAGGAGATTCGCCATGGCCACGACCGCCGAACGCAAGGAATACCCGATCTCGATGCGCCTGCCCGAGGCGGATGTCGCAATGATTGATCGCGCAGCGAGCCTGCGCGGCCGCTCGCGCACCGATTTCGTGCGCGACGCCGCCGTGCGCGCGGCCGAGGAAGTCGTCATGGAGCAGGGGCTGATCCGGATGAGCCCGGATGGCTTTGCCGAGTTCATGGATGTGCTGGCGCGTCCGGCCGCTCCGGTTCCGGAGATGGTGGAAGTCCTGAAGCGGCCCGCGCCATGGGAGCCCGGCTACGTGGCGAAGCGGTAAGCTCTTGCTGCTTTCGGGTCCTGAACCGCTCTCCGCCGAACACGATGTGTCCGAGTTCGCCTGTGGCAAGCCTACGCTTGACCACTGGCTGAAGACGCGCGCCCTCTCCAATCAGCAGAAGGGCTTCACCGCCGTTCTCGTCGTGCATGAGGCTGGGCGCGTTGTCGGCTTCTACGGCCTCGCGCCCACCGGTGTGGTGCCTTCGGTTTTGCCGCGTTCGATTCGGACAGGCCAGCCGCCCAACCCGGTCCCCTGTATGCTGCTCGGCCAGCTCGCAACCGACACAGCATGGGCAGGGTTGGGTATTGGCACCGGCCTTGTGAAGCACGCCCTCCAGCGCTGTGTTCAGGCCGCGTCGCTGATCGGTGGGCGGGCCTTGATGGTCAACGCCGTCGACGGGGAGGCGGCCGAGTTCTGGAGGCGGCGCGGCTTTGAGCCGTCCAGGGATGATCCCCTGGTCCTGCTTCGCTCGATCAGCGACATCGCGGCCTCGCTCGGTGAGGGCGGTAGATGATTGTGCCTCCGTTTGCCCTGTCTCATCAGTTTCCGAGTTAGGCCGAACTGCCTGGTCGCCCCTCCTAAATGGTCACGTGAATAATTTGACCTTGATTTCGTAAAATCCCCTCGGTATTCTAAACGAAAATAGCGAGGCTCGAGCTTGTCAATTCCCAGCCAAACCACAGTGCGTCCTATACTGGACGAAATCCGCGACCACATCGTCTCAGCCGTCCTTCACGCATGGGACGATTGGCTGGCAAGCGGCTTCGTTGGCATATGGCGATGCAAACGCAGTCGCGCCAACTTCGTCTGGGAACAGATAATCGACCGGGCTCAAACCACGTTGATGGGCCACGATGCTGTCCACGTGATCGATGGCAATGAGACGATGAAGTTCCTCGTTCGGAACGAGGTCCTGTTTCGGTTCAAGAAAGCCGACGCGACGGGCCGCACCTCGAATGTTGCTACGCAGCTTGCGCTCGCTTTCCATGATCATGAACAGGACCTCTTCGGTCTGCCGGAAGTGCAGCGTGTCGAGGTCGTCTACAAGCTGAACAGGCTCGAAACGCAGGTCGAAGACGTATGCGTCGTTGCTCGCAATGGTGATTCGGTCGCCTGGGAATACAGCCTGCTGGATGCGAGCGAAGCGGTGGTGCCGTTGCCGATGTCCGAGCCGCAACCCGAGCGGCCCGCCGCGAAGATCGTTAAACTCAAGGGCGCTTCGGACGACCGCAAGAAGCGGCAAGAATGATGTCAGCCGAATTCAATCAGGATCTGCTGCGAATAGCGCGGCAGGCGCGAGGATGGAGTCAAACCGAACTGTCCAAGCGCTCGGGGGTTTCTCAGGCCAATCTATCAAAGCTCGAGAACGGACTGATCGGTCCGACTGATGATGTGCTGACCAACGTCAGTGCAGCTCTGCGCTTCCCTATAGATTTCTTCTTTCAGAACGACAGGGTTATCGGTTTGCCGATGAGCGTCCAATACAGGAAACGCGCGAGCGTCGGACAGAAAGCAATCGAGCGTCTTGAAGCCGAACTGAACATCAGGATTTTGCACATTCGCCGGCTACTCGATGCTGCCGAACTTGAACCTGAGCTTTCGCTTCCCCGCCTCGATGTTGACGAATACGGCGGCGACCCGGAACGAATTGCCGATCTAATAAGGCGAACGTGGCTCGTACCATCTGGACCGATCCGCGATCTGGTGGCGTGGGTGGAGCGAGCAGGATGCATCGTCGTCCATTGTGACTTTGCCGCCCTCAAGGTTGATGGTTTTACCGTTCAGATACCAGACATGCCGCCATGCATTTTCCTGAACCGGAATATGCCTGCGGATCGCCAGCGGTTCAGTTTGGCACACGAACTCGGCCATGTTGTGATGCATCAGGTCCCATCTCCGCAAATGGAGAACGAGGCCAACGATTTTGCGTCAGCGCTGCTTATGCCCGCGCGCGATATTCGCCCCCACCTCTCTGGTCGACGTCTCTCGATACAGCAACTCGCTGCGCTGAAACCGGTTTGGCGCGTGTCCATGGCAGCACTGCTCTACCGGGCAAATGCAATTGGAGCCATTACCGAGAACCAGAGCCAGTACCTGTGGCGGCAGATGAGCGCGATGGGTTATCGCCGCGCCGAGCCGCCTGAACTCGACCTCAGGGTTGAGATGCCGACGGTATTGCCGGAGATCGTGCGACTACATCTCGAAGATCTTGGATATGGTTTATCCGACCTCGCCGAGGCGCTTCGTTCGAGTGAAGAAGATGTGCGGGCATTGCATCCGCTACCATCAAGCTCTCCACACCTTCGCCTTGTGAAATAGGTCATGTTGACAAATGGCGGAGCCAGAGGCGGATCGACGTGATGTCGATGAAGCCCGGGAAGCTTTCGGCGGTCTTGTCGTAGCGGGTGGCGACGCGACGGGCATTCTTGAGCTTGTTGAAGCACCGCTCAACGAGATTGCGCAGGCGGTAGAGCCTGCGGTCAACGGCGACCCGTAGCTTCCGGGTTTTGCGCATGGGGATGACCGGCACCACGTCGCGCACCTCCATGGTCTTGCGGATGTTGTCGGAGTCGTAGCCGCGGTCTGCGAGCAGAACGCTTGGCTCGGGCAGGTTGTCAGCCATGACCAGTTCGAAGCCGAGGTAGTCCGATGTCTGCCCGGCCGTGATCTCGGTTCTCATGGGCAGGCCTGCCGCATTGACCCGCA
>NZ_JAFL01000057.1:2500-5546 GCF_019633685.1 Paracoccus sp. J56 | reverse complement strand
TGGTTGCGGGGGCAGGATTTGAACCTGCGACCTTCAGGTTATGAGCCTGACGAGCTACCGGGCTGCTCTACCCCGCGGTAGTTTGTTGAGAGAGTTACGCTTCTTTCCAGGTCTGGCGGTGACCTACTCTCCCACGTCTTTTGACGCAGTACCATTGGCGCTACGGCGCTTAACTGCCGAGTTCGGGATGGGATCGGGTGTTTCGCTCGTGCTAAAGCCACCAGACCGGGAAAGGAGCGTATCGGCGTGACCCATTCGGGTTGGTTGTCCAAGGATGCTTTTTGGAAGCTGACGTGCAGATATTTTTTTCTGGTCTGTCTTCTTCCGGATCAAATCAAGCCAATCGAGCGATTAGTACCGGTCAACTGAACGCATTGCTGCGCTTACATCTCCGGCCTATCGACGTGGTGGTCTTCCACGGCTCTCAAGGGATACCTTGTTTTGAGGGGGGCTTCACGCTTAGATGCCTTCAGCGTTTATCCTTTCCGTTCATAGCTACCCTGCACTGCGGCTGGCGCCACAACAGGTCCACCAGTGGAACGTTCACCCCGGTCCTCTCGTACTAGGGGCAACTCCTCTCAAGTATCCTACACCCACGGCAGATAGGGACCGAACTGTCTCACGACGTTCTAAACCCAGCTCACGTACCTCTTTAAATGGCGAACAGCCATACCCTTGGGACCTGCTCCAGCCCCAGGATGAGATGAGCCGACATCGAGGTGCCAAACGATGCCGTCGATATGGACTCTTGGGCATCATCAGCCTGTTATCCCCAGCGTACCTTTTATCCGTTGAGCGATGGCCCTTCCACTCGGGACCACCGGATCACTATGGCCGACTTTCGTCTCTGCTCGACTTGTCAGTCTTGCAGTCAGGCTGGCTTCTGCCATTGCACTCGACGAGCGATTTCCGACCGCTCTGAGCCAACCTTCGCGCGCCTCCGTTACTTTTTGGGAGGCGACCGCCCCAGTCAAACTACCCACCACGCAGGGTCCCGGACCCGGATAACGGGCCGCGGTTAGACATCAAGAGTGCGAAGGGTGGTATCTCAAGGGAGGCTCCACCGGAACTGGCGTCCCGGTTTCAGCGCCTACCACCTATCCTGCACATCACAATCCTGATGCCAGTGCGAAGCTATAGTAAAGGTGCATGGGGTCTTTCCGTCTAACCGCGGGAAGTCTGCATCTTCACAGACAATTCAATTTCGCTGAGTCCACGTTTGAGACAGCGGGGAAGTCGTTACGCCATTCGTGCAGGTCGGAACTTACCCGACAAGGAATTTCGCTACCTTAGGACCGTTATAGTTACGGCCGCCGTTTACCGGGGCTTCAATTCAAGGCTTGCACCTCTCCTTTTAACCTTCCGGCACCGGGCAGGCGTCAGACCCTATACGTCGCCTTACGGCTTCGCAGAGCCCTGTGTTTTTAGTAAACAGTCGCCACCCCCTGGTTTGTGCCCCCCGCCGGCAGTTGCCTGCTGACGGGGCCTCCTTCTCGCGAACTTACGGAGGTATTTTGCCGAGTTCCTTAAACGTGGTTCTCTCAAGCGCCTTGGTATTCTCTACCAGTCCACCTGTGTCGGTTTAGGGTACGGTCTGATGGAGGGCTGTTTCCAGGGACCGCTCAGCTGCCCGGCCAATCCGATAAGGCCGAACAACACTTGCGATCCGTCACCATCTCCTGGCCCAGGAATATTAACCTGGTTCCCATCGACTACGCCTTTCGGCCTCGCCTTAGGGGCCGGCTTACCCTGCTCAGATTAGCTTTAAGCAGGAACCCTTGGACTTTCGGCGACAGGGTCTCTCACCCTGTTTGTCGCTACTCATGTCAACATTCTCACTTCCGATCACTCCACCGGATGGCTTACGCCCCGGCTTCACAGTAAAGCTCGCGCCTCCGCTGACCCACCCTCTTGCGAGGGGGACAGGTCAGAAGAGGCAAGAGCTTATATCACGGAACGCTCCGCTACCGCGCACCATAAGGTGCACCCAAAGCTTCGGCTCGTGGCTTGAGCCCCGTTACATCTTCGCCGCAAGACCTCTTGACTAGACCAGTGAGCTGTTACGCTATCTTTAAAGGATGGCTGCTTCTAAGCCAACCTCCTGGTTGTTTTGGAAGTCTCACATGCTTTCCCACTTAGCCACGAATTGGGGGCCTTAGCTGTTGGTCAGGGTTGTTTCCCTCTCCACGACGGACGTTAGCACCCGCCGTGTGTCTGCCAGATAGTTCTTCCCGGTATTCGGAGTTTGCTTAGACTCAGTAAGGCTGTGGGCCCCCATCATCCATGCAGTGCTCTACCCCCGGGAGAATTCGTCTGACGCGCTACCTAAATAGCTTTCGCGGAGAACCAGCTATCTCCAGATTTGATTGGCCTTTCACCCCTAGGCACAAGTCATCCCGACCTTTTTCAACAGGTGTGGGTTCGGCCCTCCAGTTGGTGTTACCCAACCTTCAGCCTGCTCATGCCTAGATCATCTGGTTTCGGGTCTGATCCGTCTGACTGAAGCGCCCTTTTAAGACTCGCTTTCGCTGCGCCTACACCTAACGGCTTAAGCTTGCCAGACAGACCAAGTCGTTGACCCATTATACAAAAGGTACGCCGTCAGGGCTCGAGGCCCCTCCGACTGCTTGTAGGCGTCCGGTTTCAGAAACTGTTTCACTCCCCTCGTCGGGGTGCTTTTCACCTTTCCCTCACGGTACTGGTTCGCTATCGGTCAGCAAGGAGTACTTAGCCTTCGAGGGTGGTCCCCCGATCTTCAGACAGGATTTCACGTGTCCCGCCCTACTTAATACGTCCGCTCAAACTTCCCATACGGGGCTGTCACCCGCTATGGCTGGCCTTTCCAGGCCATTCTGGTCATTCTCACGGCTCGGCTGGTCCCCGTTCGCTCGCCACTACTAGGGGAGTATCTGTTGATTTCCTTTCCTCCGGGTACTTAGATGTTTCAGTTCCCCGGGTTCGCTCTCAAAACCCTATGTATTCAGATTAAGAGTACCTGATTATACCTGCTGTTGACTGCATAGCAGACAACAGCAAGCATTCAGGT
>NZ_JAFL01000056.1:0-5927 GCF_019633685.1 Paracoccus sp. J56 | reverse complement strand
TTCAGACTACACGGGCTATGATCTGGTGATGGCCGACAACCTTCCGCAGCCCGCCGTGTTGGTCGCCGACAGGGGCTATGACTCTGATAAAATTAGAGAAGACATCGAGAGCCGTAACGCGCTGCCCATGATCCCCATGCGAAAGAACCGCAAGGTGCGCAAGGTCGTCGACATGACCATCTACACCTTGCGCAACATGGTCGAGCGTTGTTTCAACAAGCTCAAGAACAGTCGCCGCCTGGCAACACGCTACGACAAAACCGCAGACAGTTTCCTCGGCTTCATCGACATCGCCTGCATCAGGCTCTGGCTTCGCCATTTGTAAACATGACCTAATATTTCTTCGACTTGGAAATATGCCCCGCCATGGGTTGACATATATGTGATTTGAAAGCCGTTCGGACATTAGATATATATGCCGGCTTCTTGTTCACCCGGCCTCCGCCAGAATGAGTAATTAAATACCGCGGTCACATGAAATTATGTAGCCCGCACTGACGATCATCCTGTCAGCTGAGTCCCGAAACTACCTCTGTCTGAACTTGCACCAATCGATCAGAAGGTTCCCTGCCGCCATGCCTTACACGCTCACGCTGACCTCTTCGCAAAATATTTCCGGCGGGCCGACCACCGAACATCCGGACAGTGATTTCGTCCTGTCCCAGACCTACGACCCCTCGCTGGACACCACCCGGATCACCTTTTCCGACTACAACCAAACTCTGGATGATATGGCGACCGGAGGGAATAATCCGCCCGGCTCAAGCCCGGATCAGAAGTACGAAAACTCGCAAGGTCAGGAAATCGGTCTTGATCAGGTGCAGACAGCCAAGGTCGTTCACGGCGGGGTTGACTATGGCGAAGTCAAAATCATGCTTGGATATAAATCCGAGCTGGATTGGCAGGGCGGCGAAAACGGCAGCTCATCTACACTGATCGTCGGCAATTTTACCATGTTCGCCATCTGGGCCGAACTCACGCCGGGTGATTGGCAGATTATTGGCTATACCGCGACGGGTATATCAATCAGGGAGGCTACCGATCTTGCGCCGGGTTCCGGTGCCACAGGCTCTCCGGACGCGCCGGATAACCTTACGGCAAGCAAGTTGGAAGGAACGCTGGACGGCAAGGTCCAAGGCACGGATGGCGACGATTTAATTGACGCAAATTACACCGGCGACCCCGATGGAGATGTGATCGACGGAGGGGACAATACTGGTCGCTTTGGTGAATCCGGATCAGACGACGATTACATCGAGGCCGGGGCGGGCAACGATACCGTTTACGCAGGGTTGGGAAACGATACTGTTTATGCCGGAGCAGGCGACGACCTTGTATATGGCGGCGAGGGCGATGACACCATATATGGCGGCGACGGGAACGATACCCTGTATGGCGGACCAGGAAACGATCTGTTTTACGGAGGATACGGCAATGACTGGATGGAAGGTGGAGATGGCGACGATATCATAACCGCCGAGTACGGTCAGGACACCGTTTATGGCGGGGCCGGAAACGATTTTCTATTTGCGCAGTACGGAGACCACTATCTGGACGGTGGTGAGGGAAATGATACTCTTTCTTTTCACGGAGGAAACAGCACCTTAACTGGCGGCGAAGGTTTCGACCATTTTTACGTGTATAATGGCCTGGATCCTGCTAATGACTACGTCCTGATCACGGATTTTAATACTGGCACTGGTCAGGACATCCATGACGGCGACCAATCGAACAACGACTTCATCGCCTTGCACCAAGCGGGCTATTCTTACTACAATCTCGATCTCTACAATAAACTGCACGGCACGAATTATAAAAACCCGCTGCAATGGATGCGGGCCGATCAGGCCGATGACGGCACGCTGAACATGCTGGACGGCCAGAACGGCCTGCCCTATCTGAACGTCAGACTTGAAAACAACGGCAGCCCCGTTGCACCCGAAGACCTGACCTTCGACAACACCGGCGTACCCTGCTTTGCTGGCAGCACGTTGATCGAAACCGATCACGGCCAATGCTGCATCGAGGATCTGCGGCCCGGCAACCTTATCCAGACTGCCGATAACGGCATGCAGCCCATCCGCTGGATCGGCTCGATCAAGCTGGATGCCCGCGCACTGGCGGCCAACCCCAAGCTGCGCCCCATCCGCATCCGGGCCGGGGCGCTGGGGAACGGGACGCCGTCCTCGGACCTTGTGCTTTCGCCGCAGCATCGGGTGCTGGTCCGCTCGCGCATCGCACAAAAGATGTTCGGCGCCACAGAAGTGCTGGTCGCCGCCAGGCAATTGCTGCTGCTTGACGGTATCGACATCGCTACCGACCTGACCGAGGTTGAATATTTCCACATGCTCTTTGACCGGCATGAGGTCGTGATCTCGAACGGTGCGCTGACCGAGTCGCTTTATACAGGTGCACAGGCCCTGCAAGCGGTCGGCAAGGCGGCTAGGGACGAGATCTTTACGCTTTTCCCGCAACTGGGTGAGCAAGGGTTTGAACCAGCCCCAGCCCGCCCCCTGCCTTCGGGCCGCCGCGCGCGCAAGCTTGCAAACCGCCATCTGCAAAACCATCGCCCGATGATGTGTTGACCGTAACCGCACGCCAAATGGGTCACGGCATCCGCCCTGGCCCATTTGGACGGCACGCGATCAACGCTTTAGCAATCAGGCAGGCACGGTTTCGCCACGCAACAGCGGCAGCAGGATGCGGCCCTGATACCCGGTCTGTTGCAGATAGGGCGTGTCGAACAGGATGAACCTGGTTATCCCCTGCCTGGCGTATTCCCGCGGCGAATTGGCAACCTCTTCGGCAGAGCCAACCAGCCAGGTGGTTGCGGCACCGCCTGCTCTGAACTTGCCGGGCGTGGTGTAAAAGCACCTCGCCCCGCTGTTGCAGATCCCCGCTGTTGCAGATCCAGCAACCGCTACTGGCCATGCGCCACAACCCGGCGATGGTCATGCCCGCCAGCCCCCTCGCTCGCAGCCATCTGTGCGACCTTTGCCTCGGCATCGCGCCATGCCTCGGCACTGGAGTCGCGGATCAGTGGATACATAGCTCTTGCCATCTGACTATGCACCGCAGCCACGATCCCGTCCCGGTCCACGCCGACATTCCGGCGACATGGCTGCTGAAGATTGGAGAGCAGGAATTCAAGTTAAATCATTCGTTCGCAGGCAACAGCATGAAGCCGGAAATTCTCTGGCCTGTCCTTAATGCCATTGCCACAGGTCCTGCCCCAAGGCCAAGGAACTGAAGCCAGTCAGCGTGATTGTTACCGTTCCCGTCCCGCCGATCATCGACCGCAAAACCTTCGAGGCGGTTCAGAAGCTGCTCAAAGCCCGCAATCCCAAGGTCATACCCGTCCGCGTCATCAGTGGCCCAACCATGCTGACCGGCCTGATCCATTGCCCGAATGCGGCGAGGCCATGACTATCCGCACCGGCAAAGGCGGGCGCTATCGCTATTATGCCTGCTTGATGAAGGCGCGGCGGGGTCCGACCGCCTGCGAGGGCATGGCCGTGCCGATGGAAAGCTGGACGATCTTGTCGTCAATCACCTTGAGAATCAGCTATTTCAGCCTGAGCGGCTGGAAACCGTTCTTGCCGCTGTACTCAACCGCAGGGAGGAACATGCAGGGCGCCGCCGCGAGCATATCGCCGAGTTGAGCAAGCGCGCCACAGAATCGGAACTGCGCCTCAAGCGGCTCTATGGCGCTATCGAGGCGGGCATTGCCGATCTGGACGACCCGGCGCTGAAAGACCGCATCGACGGCCTCAAGGCCACCCGCCTATCGCGTCCTTCACGGGGTCGAAGATGGCCCGGAGGTCGGCGCGGGCTGGAAGGATGTCGGCGAAAAGGCCGGCGACTACACTTCGCTGGTGATCGAGGATCCCGCCTTGCCGCAGCCGATCCGCGTCAACTTTTTCCGGGACGGCAACACAAGACGGCCTGGTCGCTGCATTGGAGCCGCCCCGCGTGGCGGGCGGGACTGAAAGCCATGCGCTATCGCGTCATCCCCGCGTTCAAAACTCTCATCCCGTTGTTCGCAGAAAGGCCGTCTCATCCCGTCGTCCCGCTCCGGCGCGCGCAGCGAAGCCTCTGGCCGACGTCGCGCCTTGCCCTTGACCGCAGCGAGCACGCTGGAGGGCGAGCCGAGACAGGGAGATTGTGCAATATGCCGGTCTCCTGCTGGCTGGCGTACTCGTGATCACAGCCTGTCCGGTCGCCGTATCGGCGCAGACCGCACCAGTGGCGGGCGTGAATTCCGTCGATCCCTATGCCGGCTTCATCACCGAAGCCTCCCAGCGTTTCGGCGCTCCCGAACGCTGGATTCGCGCCGTGCTGCGCGCCGAGAGCGCGGGTGGCGTGCGCACAATCCCGTCGGCCGGAGCGATGGGATTGATGCAGGTCAAGCCCGATACCTGGGTGGGCCTGCGCGTTCGTCATGGCCTTGGCCGCGATCCCTACGATCCGCGCGACAACATCATGGAGGGCGTGGCTTATCTGCACGAGATGTGGGACCGTTACGGCAATGTCGCTGCAATGCTCGCGGCCTGCAATGCCGGTCCCGGCCGCTACGACGAACATCGCACGACCGGCCGCGCCTTGCCCGCCGAGACGCGCGCCTATGTCACCGCACTTGCGCCGGTTCCGGGCAGCGCGGTCACACCCGAAACATCCGCGCCAGCACCACCACCGCCGCCCGACTGGCGCGATGCGCCGCTCTTCGTCATGCGTCCGAGCGACAGGCGAAGCGCCGATCCGGTGCAGACCATCGGCACATCAGGCGACGCTCGTCCGACCGTTCCGGTGCGCGAGCGCCCCGATGCGGAGCCGCGTGACGGCGGCATGCTCATCACGCGGGCCGACGACGGGAGAGCGCCGTGACGATGGCGCTCCCGCGTCTGTTCGCGCTGGTTCCGGTGTGCAGTCAGGCAGGGTCGCGCCTGGCTGCATTTCCAGTTGGAAGGGCGGAAAGGTCAGAAAGGGCGAACGGCCGCCCGTAATTTGCCAGGCGCCCCATCTGCGGGCGCAGTGGTCGTGAGTGGCGCTAAAGTATCGTCCCCGAAACCACGCAGGAGGCGGACGATGGAATTCTTTTGTGGGCTGGATGTCGCGACCGAGGAGACGGCGGTATGCGTCGTCGATAATCATAGCGAGGTGCATTTGACAGTGAAGGTCGCGACCGAGCCGGATGCGCTGTTCGCCGTACTGAAACCGTTTGTGACGCGGCTCAGGCGCGTCGGTCTTGAGGCGGGATCGTTGTCACCCTGGCTGCATCCGGAGTTGCTGAAGCTCGGCCTGCCAGCGACCTGCCTGGAGACGGTGCATGTACGTACGGCGATGTCGGCGCAGCGCAACAAGACCGACGAGAAGGACACCCTCGGCATTGCCTATATCATGCGCACCGGCGGGTTCCGCGCCGCGCATGTGAAAACGGAGAGTTGCTACCGGATGCGCCTGCTTCTGACACACCGGCGCAACCTGAAACGCAGGTTTCTCGACCTGGAGAACGCCGTCCGCCATTCGCTCAAGAGTTTTGGGATCAAGCTCGGCGGCATCTCGCGCAGCAAGTTCGACCAGGCGGTGCGCGAGGCCGCGGCGGATGATCCGTTCATTGCCGAGTTGATGGACGCTATGCTGACGGCGCGGGCGGCGCTGTGGAAGGAGGATTGCCGGCTAAGATGGTGGCGCAGAGCGAGTTGTGCCGCCGCTTCATGGCGATCCCCGGCGTCTGGCCTGTGATGGCGCTGTCCTTCATGACGGCGATGCCGATGTAGGGCGCGCGCTCTACGAGGCGGCGTCCGGTCTGATGACCCGCTTCAAGGGCAAGGACAAGACCTATCATTACAGTTGCGTTTTCATCTGATCTCTGAATCACTGGGCTACCATGATTTGAATGGGGTCATGGATGTCGGGATTAGCTGTCG
>NZ_JAFL01000055.1:0-6747 GCF_019633685.1 Paracoccus sp. J56 | reverse complement strand
AGAAGGAGAACGAACGGCTTCGCAAGGCGGTGGCCGATCTGACGCTGGACAAGCTGATCCTGACGGAGGCTGCGCGGGGAAACTTCTGAGCCCCTCGCGTCGCCGTGCCTGCATCGACCATGTTCGCTCGGTTCTGCCGAAGCGCGTGTCGGAGCGTCGGGTATGCCTCGTGCTTGGGCAGCATCGCTCCACGCAGCGGCGTATTCCTCGCGGCCGGGACGACGAGCAGCAACTGACCGAGGACATCGTTGCATTGGCCCGCCGCTATGGCCGCTACGGCTATCGCAAGATCGCCGAGCTTCTGCGCAGCCAGATGGGCTGGGTGGTCAACGACAAGCGGGTCGAGCGCATCTGGCGGCAAGAGGGGCTGAAGGTTCCAGCCAAACAACCGAAGAAAGGCCGGCTCTGGCTCGCCGACGGATCATGCATCCGCCTGCGCGCCGAGCGGCCCAACCATGTCTGGTCCTACGACTTCGTCGAGGACCGCACTCATGACGGAAGGAAGTACCGCATGCTTAACGTGATCGACGAGTTCACGCATGAGGCGCTGGCGATCCGCATCGATCGCAAGCTCAACTCCACCGACGTCATCGACGTCCTGTCCGACCTGTTCATCCTGCGCGGCGTGCCTGAGCACATCCGTTCCGACAACGGCCCGGAGTTCATCGCCACGGCCGTGCAGGACTGGATCACCGCCGTCGGGGCGAAGACTGCCTACATCGCACCCGGAAGCCCATGGGAGAATGGCTACATCGAGAGCTTCAATGCTCGCCTGCGCGACGAACTCCTCGACGGCGAGATCTTCTACACGCTCAAAGAGGCCAGGATCATCGTGGAAAGCTGGCGTCGGCATTACAACACCGTGCGTCCGCATGGATCGCTCGGCTACAAGCCGCCGGCGCCGGAGGTCTTCATCCCGGCATTCGCGCGGGCGGCCCTGCAACCCCAACCAGCGATGCCGCCCGCGCTGGCGCCACGACCATCATTGCACTAACAATCAAATTGGACCCGTCCGTGGGGGCCGATCAATGGTGCTGCCCCGCTCATGGCAGGCAGGGAAGGCGTCAACCCATTCCCGGCAGGCACCGCAGAACATAAGCCCCTTCGGCCCGTGGCGTTCCCATTCCGACATGTTCCGCCACTCAGCTACAGATACCGGACGGCCTGTCCATACCCGGGGATATCCCCCGGCAGTCACGCCATAGGGACATTCTGCATCACCTGCCCGTGAAGGGGCGGAGGCGCGGGGCGGCATACCTCCGGCCTGACGCTGGATTTCGGCGGCCACGTCCTGCCGGACGGCCTCGGGGCTGTAGCTGCGTCCCGGCCACGGGATAACCTGGCTTGCGACATTTGCGACATTGCGACATTCGTTATTATTCAAAGCCTTATCTTGCGACACGGCTGCGACGCCGTTGCGACACGGGACTTTATGCCCTGCCGTGTCGCAGGTGTGTCGCAAGTTTGTCGCAGCGTTAGCCACTTGATTTTGTTCGCTTGTCGCAAATGTCGCGGATGTCGCAACGGGTTCGGCCAGAATCTCGGCAAGGGCCGCGTCGAAGTCGAAGGTCATGCGTCACGTCCTTTCTTCGCTTCCCTTCGGCGCTCGGCCCGGACGGCATCGAGAATAACGACGCTACGCAGATCATAGGCCGCCAGAGCCCGCGCCAATTCCTCGGCGCGGATTTCGAACAGCGCGGCATAAGCATCAAACTTCATGGCTCGACCTCACGATCCGATAGGCTTCCTTGCGGGCGCTGCCGCGAATGACGGTCCCGGCGGGCAAGGCCACCAGCCATCCGGCCTTCACCAGTGCAGCCAGCGGCCCGGACAGCGATTTCGCGTCCCGCAGCGCGTTCGGCCCAAACCGGATGATCTCACGCGGCGTCACATCATCATGCGGCCAGCTTTCCAGCAGCCATTGCCGCAGCCGTTCGGCCTTTGATGTCTCTTCCGAGACAAGCCCGGCCTCGGCCAGCCGCCGCGCCTCTTTCAGATAGAAGCCCGCCAGAGCGATGCCCCATTTCATCGCCTGCGGCGTCACGTCAGGCGCGCGAAGGTCGCCCCATAGCGTCAGCACCCCGGCGATGCGCGCGGCCTGTTCGGCGCTCTTGGACGCATAGGCCCGAACGTGTTCCATCTGGCCACCAGTGGCCTGCGCCTGTTCCGTCGCCTCATAGAAGCGCCACAGCAGCTCTTTCGCGCCGTGAGACAGCGGCAGGCGGCGGGGTTCGAGTTCCTGCGGGTCTTCGCCGGTCGGCATTGGCGCTTCCAATATCTCGCGCAGACGGGCCGCGAAGGCGGCGACGGCAAGTTCGGATTCCGGGTCATGTCCACGGCGCAACCGGGAACCAATAGCACTTGTCGGCTCGGTAATGAGAAACCGGGCAAGAAACCCCTGTCCTGATGCCAGCGGGTCAGCCAGCAGCGGCAGAGCAACAACAGGCTGCGCCATCAGATGCGCGGCCAGCCTGCGGCCCGGCATCTTCGCGGCTCCATCCCCGGCGCGGATGCGGTCCAGCCCGTCGCCATCCCAGAGCTTCGACAGGCCCGCCACGGTCTTAGCCCGGTTGTCGCGGCTCATCGCGTGCCCGCCGATGAAGCCCCCGGCCTCATCGCTGAAAAGGCCGATGGATGGACGCCCGGCAATCAGCAGCTTTGCGACGCCCTCAAGGGTCGGTTCCTGCACCGTCAAAAACGGCACCAGCGGCGCGGGCGGGCATGGCCCCAGCGCCCGCAGATCGGCCTCGGCGGCGGTCGATTTCGCCTTGTCCTTGCCCCCCGCAGCTTCGGCCAGCAGCCGTTTGCGCTTGCCTTCCCACAGTTCGCGGGCCGTCTCCCATTCCTCCCGGTCGGTCTTGTATTGGCGGCAGGTCTCGCGCTCATAGTCGCCCGCCCCGGTCATCAACAGCTTGTCGCAGGTGGATTTGCGTTCGCCCGACTCGGCAACGGTCAGACAGAACAGCGACAGCGGGGCATCCCCGCCCAAGGTCTCCACATCCGCGAAGGGCTGAACGGCCAGCGATGCCACCGCCAAGGCCGATTGCGCGGCAATGGCGACCGGGGCCTGGGTGATGTCCTGCACCGCATTCACGGCATCACAGAGCGGCCCCAGCGCATGGACCGGATAGGCTTCGCCTGCGGGGATTTCCCGCAGCAGCGGTTGCGGGCCTTCGGGCGTGAACGGGACAGGTTCGGGCATAGCGTTCATGCTGCGGCCCCTTTCATCATCAGAATGTCGTTCCAGTCGCGCCCCTCTGGCGCGGGCAGAATGCTGACGGTCCAGCCCAGAGCGGATGCACGTTCGGCCAGCTTGTGCCCGGCGGCCTTGCCGGGTTCGTCGCCATCGGTGGCGATAGTCAGGCGGTGCGGGCGGTCAGGAAGGCGCAGCACGGCCATGCCGGACGTGGACAGCGCCGCCCAGATCGTCGCAGGGCGCGCCAGCAGGCCGCCCGCAAGGCTCAGACCGGTCTCTATGCCCTCACACACCACCAGCGGGCCTTGGGCCTCAGCGAGCCGCACAGCGCCGCCAGCGACCGCGCCCAGCATCGCCTTGGGCGGATCAATCATCGCCTTGCCCGATCCATCGGGGGCGAGATAGGTGCGATGCACCGCGAAGCGGGCCGCGCCATCGACACGGGCCAGCAGGGCCGGGTAGCGCCGGGCACTTGGGTGCCAGCAATCGGGATGGAAACGCAGGGTATCGGGCAGGTCGCAGGTGATGCCGCGACTGCGCAGGTAGGTTTCGGCAAGGGTGCCGCCGATCGGCTGGGCCTCGTTCCAGCAGGCCAGCGTCTGCCTTTCCCGCTTCCCGGCCTCGGCCCGGTCTTCGGCCTCACGGCGGGCAATCTCGGACGGGCTGGGCGGGGAATAACTTCCCCGGCCCTCGATCAGACCCAGACCGCGCAGGGCGTCCAGAACATCGGTGAAAGCGCAGCCCGCCTTGCAGGAAAGCAACAGGTGTCCCCCGTCGCCGTCCGCAATGGTCAGGCTGGGCTTGCGGTCGTTATGGGCAGGACAGCAGGCAAGGCCATAGCGGCCATACCATTTGCCGCGAAGGGCGATTGTCAGGGTTCGGGCGTCACTCATTGCCATGCCCCCCAGATCAGCGCGGCGACAATCTGCGCTTGCGTTTCGGTCAGACCGTGAAGGCGACGTAGATACAGGACGCGCAAGGCATCAATGCTCATGGCCTGCCTCCCAGTTACCTGCCCGTGTCAGGCGCTCTACCGCCCAGAACCCATGCCCCTCGATATGCACCGTGAAGGGCGAACGGCTTGCGTTTGATATGATGAAACTCGCCATGCTCGGCCTCTGTCTTGCGGGCCGGGGCGCTGGGTGCTATGTTCGCGGCATTGGATAAATACCGCCGAAAGCCCCTGCCATGCCCCGGCAGGGGTTTTCTTATACGGCGGCGGACGGGCGGGATTTCACCCACTCATCTATTGCCTCGGCAGGCCAGCCAACAGCCCTCACGCCCAGCTTGACCGGAGCGGGGAATGTGCCCTTTTTGACGCCAAGATAAACCGATGCCTTGGACAGGCCAGTGGCCTGCATAACCGCAGGCAGACGAAGAATTTTAGACACCGTTGTGCCTCTCCCTTGTCCCGCGTGGCTTGCGCATAGTGCATATTTGCTTGCGACATCCACAAATGATGGAGTAGGACAGGGACTGAACATGGTGACCATCTTGTTCAGTCCCGGCCCCGTCTTAGGCTTTAACTTGGCGGTTGAGCCTTTGGCGGGGTCGCCATTCGTCCTACTATTGAATCCTAATGGCTGTAAGACTTCCTTACGCTTACTACCGCTTTTATTTTCTCGTCAACTAGATGTTGTGGGTGGACAACAAATACACAGAGATATCGTATCCCTGTGTCACTTTCTCGCCATCTCTTTGCGGCTGGGGGAAATTTACCCTTTGCGAACAACACTCTAGGATTATGAGCGTCACACCTTTGTTTTCTAAGTAAAACAATATCCGCCTCTGCGAACTTTTCTGGCGCGCCACTAAATATAGTTTGACGCTGTGCCGGTGTTGTTTCACTGAACAAGCGCATTTGAAAAGCGCACAGAGACTTGTCCGGCGGCGTTAATTTCATCTTGGATTCATCCCTTTGCCACCCCAGCCGGGAATCGAATCACCTCACCTCCTTGCTCGGCCAGATAGGCGGCCCATCGTTCCATAAGCGCGCGACGCTTCTCGAACATGTCTGACCGGGCATAGGCTTGAGACACGCTGTTTCCAACCGCATGAGCAAGCGCGGCCTCTGCCACCTCATGCGCGACTGTGGTGCGTTCCTGTGCCCATGTGCGGAAGGACGTGCGGAAACCGTGAACATCAACGGGGAAGCCTAATTCCTTGACCAGCTTGGAAAGCGTCATGTCTGACAGCGGTCGCCCCGGCCTCTGCCCCGGAAAGATCAGGGGGGATGCCTGTGCCGCAACGTGCCGGAACCGCTCCGCCTCGGCCAGTATCTCCATTGCGCGGGGTGCCAGTGGCACGCGGTGCGCGCGCTTCATTTTCATCCGCGAAGCCGGGATTTCCCAAACCTTCCCGGCCATGTCGATTTCATCCCAGCGGGCTTCGCGGACCTCACCAGACCGGGCCGCCGTCAGAATCAGAAACTCAAGCGCCAGTTTCGTCACCGGACCAGCGCCGGACCCTGCCAGTGCCTCAAGAAAAGCCGATACTTTGTCATAGGGCAGCGAAACCCGGTGCGCCTTCACCTTTGGGACTTTGGGAAGTGCCCCGCTGATATTCTCGGCTGGGTTATCTTGCCGCCAGCCTTGAGCGATAGCCCATTTCATCACCGTTCCGATACGCTGACGCACGCGGCGGGCGGTTTCGTGGGTTGTGGTCCAGACAGGCGACAGAACGGCCAGCACATCCGCCGTGGTCACGTCCTGCACCTTCAACTTGCCAATTTTGGGGAAGGCATGGGTTTCAAGAGAGGAAATGAAGTCCTTGCCGTGCTTTTCGTTGCGCCATGTCGGCAGGTGGATTTCGTGGACCTTGCGGGCGGCTTCCTCGAAAGTCAGGGCCGCTTGAGCCTCACGCCTGGCGCGCAACGGGTCGCCTCCCGTGCGGGCTTCCCTGTGGTTCCTGGCGGCCATCTCGCGCGCCTCGGCCAGAGAGACGGCGGAAAGGGGTCCCAGACCCATATCAACGCGCTTGCCGCGAATGGTGATGCGTTGAATCCACCGCTTCGCCCCGGTGGGTGAAACTACAAGATGCAGGCCGAGCCCGTCGCCATAGCGGCCCGGCTTGGTCACGGTGCGAACAAAGGCAGCAGTTAATCCGTCTCTGGCTTTATCGGCCATCGTCTTGCCCCACAATCTGACCCACAATAAGTGTGGGACTGCATGAGACCTCATTAGACGTTGCTGAACGATACTAGGGTCAGGACCCATTGATTTCAGGGTGGTGTCGTGATTCACGGTTCGAAAACGAGCGGTGAACATGTCTGATCTTTTCTGGCTGACAGATGCGCAGATGGCGCGCCTTGAGCCTTTCTTTCCGAAGTCACACGGCAAGCCTCGCGTAGATGACAGACGCGTCTTGAGTGGGATAATCTTCATCAATCGCAACGGCTTACGATGGCGTGACGCACCTGCCGCCTATGGGCCGCACAAGACGCTTTACAATCGCTGGAAGCGGTGGAGCGATAAGGGCGTCTTCGCCCGGATGATGACAGGTCTGGCTGCCGAACATGACGAACAGAAGACGGTCATGATCGACGCGACCTA
>NZ_JAFL01000054.1:0-8901 GCF_019633685.1 Paracoccus sp. J56 | reverse complement strand
CCGCCTCCAGCCAGCCCTCGATGATCGGGATGAAAGGATCAAGCTTTGGCCGCCTGACCTCGGCCGTCCGTCGGTAGCCCGGTGGCACCGAGAAGGTCATCATCTTCGCAACCGTGTCACGCGAGATGTTGAACACCCGCGCCGCTTCCCGCTGGCTCATGCCTTCCGCGCAAGCCTGGCGAACTCTCAGATATAGGTCCACGCTGTAAATCCTCACGCCCTCCCTGCCGCCGCAGAAAGGGAATAGGTGGACGACTTTTACGCCGCCCGCAGCAGCACCAAGCCACCGCTACCGTGGACGAATTTCCCACCGCCGTTCTCACACATGGTCGCCTTTGTCAGTGAATTTGGTATTGAACTCGGCAGCTCGTTTGGTGCCGAACTCGGAAAAAGCATTGCCAAAACGCGCGCCCTTCAGCACCTCGCTAAAAAGCAGTTCTTGCTGGGGGCGTTCCGAGACGGTCCGTATCGCAGAGACGACGCCCAGGTGGTTCTGAGGGATCTGACCAAGCGAGGGATCGGCCTCGGATATGATCGTAATAACCCGGTTGATCACGACCCAGGACAGGTCGGCACCGCCGAACTCCTTTGGCACATTGATTGCCCACAGCCCGGACTGAGAGAATGCGTCAAGCTCGGAGACCGGCCAGATGCGGTCACGGTCGCGCTCGGACGCGCCCTTTTCGAACTCGGCGGCAAGGGTTTTGGCGACCTCGATCGCCTCATCGGCGGTCCGGATGATATTGGCCGGGGTTGCGGGACGGGAAACCGGAGGAACAGGATTGCGCTCGGCGCCGCTACGTTGATGAACAGTCATTGTCTTCTCCGTATCAACTGGGGTGAATCTCTTGCGTGCCGCCCAGATAGGGCTCTGCAAGTTTCTTTGGGGTGCCGACCGGCAGGCCGGCGAGGATGGAACCAAAGCCGCCCAGAACCAGAACGGGCAGGGCCTTCAGCACGATCAGCGACAGGCTGAACTGCGCGCCCAGCCGTGCGCCCCACAAAAGCCCGGCGGCCAGCGCGACAAATCCGGCCGCTGTCCAGACCGTCGCCCAGGTGCGGTCAAGCCTTAGACCGACAGCGAGCCCGGCGAACTGGTCGTCGGCAACTGCGCGAAATCCAGGGCCCGTGCGGGTGAAGCGAAAGAAAATCGTCAGCACCGCAAACATCGCCGCCGCGACCAGGTCGAAGGTCGGGATAAAGATGCCGCCGATCTCAAAAGATGTGTTTGAGATGCCAAGGGCCAGCCGGTGGACCTGCGTGCCCCAGATCGGCTGGGCAAGCCCCTCGATCACGTAAGAAAGCCCCGATGCCGCCATGAACAGCACCATGGGCGAGCGGTTGGCAAGCGGGCGTAGCGCCGTGCGATCGATCACAAAACCCAGCACCGTCATCACGATCAGCGTTGCCGCGATGGCGAGGGGAAAGGGAAATCCATGTTCGACAGGGCTGACAAAGGTCAGCGCCGCGAACAGCACCATCGCGCCCTGGGCAAAATTCAGCACACCCGAGGTTTTGCAGATCAGCACGAAACCTATGGCGGCCATGGCATACATGACGCCAGACAGCAGGCCGCCGATGGTGACTTCGAGGAAAAAGGGGAAAGCGTACCCCATCACGCGGCCTCCGCCCCCAGACAGGCGCGGATGACCTCGGGGTCGTGCCGGACCTCGGCCGGTGTGCCGTCCGCGATCAGCACCCCATGATCCAGCACCGCAATCCGGTCCGACAGCCGCATAACGACGCAGATGTCATGTTCGACCAACACGATGGCCAGACGCAGATGCGCGCGGGCCCGCTCGATCTGCTGGGCCATGGTGGCTTTTTCCGTGCTGGTCAGCCCGGCCATCGGCTCATCCAGCAACAGCACACGCGGCCTGACATGGCGCAGGCGCTGCCCGTCGATGATCACATGGCCGGATTGCGGGCGACAGAGCCCGCAGATCACGTTCACGCGCGAGGATTTCCCCGCCCCGTTCGGCCCGATGACCGAGCGGACCTCTTCTGGCTGGACCTGAAAGCTGACCTTATCCAGCACGGTAAGGCCGCCGGATTGCAACCTGATCTTTTCCACGGCCAAGGCGGCGCCATGCGGCGGTCCATGACCCGATCTTTCCTCTGTCATCGCCGTCCTGTCACACCAATCGCCATTTGCTTCCCGCCCGCAGGAAACACGGCATGTTTGGTCGACATTAAGAGGGCGCCTGATCCCGAGGCCATTCTAAATTCGGGAAGGCCACAGCAAAGAAAATCCGCTCGCCCAGCCCTGACTGGTAAGATCATCCCAGGCTGAAACGGGCCGCATCCTGATTGCGCAGCAATATCAAAGGCCCATCATTCCAAGGTCTTAGAATATAATCTGCGCCTGTAAAATACTGTCCAGCCAGTCGGCAAAAACCTGCATCCGACGCGAGAGATGCTGACGGTGAGGATAAAGCAGCGTCATCGGCATGGGCGCGGCCCGATGCGCCGGCATCACCTCGATCAGCTCGCCTGCCTCAAGATGCGGTCTGACGTCATAGGCCGGGATCTGGATCAGGCCCAGACCAGCAAGGCAACAGGCGATATAGGCCTCGGCATTGTTGACCGTGACCCGGCCACGCATGGCAAGCCGGTGCGTCGTGCCGGTTTCGATCCATTCCCAATCCTCGATCCGCCCGCTTGAGGGCGAGGCATAGTTGACCGCGTAATGGTGGGTCAGATCGGCGGGTGTTTCCGGTACGCCATATCGTTCAAGATAGGCGGGGCTTGCGACGTTGATCAGGGCAAGTTTCCCGATTGGCCGGGCGATCAGGCTGGAATCCTCCAGCTCTCCGACCCGCAGGACACAATCAACTCCGGCCTCGACCAGATCGACCGCCCGGTCGGTGACGCCCAGATCGACATCAATGCCCGGGTAGCGATCCAGAAATTCAGGCAGGGCAGGGGCAATGATCAACCGCCCGATCCGGCCCGGAACGTCGATCCGCAGCCGCCCCGAAGGCTGGATCAGGGATTGCCTGAACAGGTTCTCGGCCTCATCGACATCGGCAATCAGGCGCTGGCATCGCTCATAAAACGCCAAGCCATCCTGCGTCGGCGCGACCTTGCGCGTGGTGCGATGCAGCAACCGCGCCCCGACCCTTTGTTCAAGTTCTTGCACTGCGGCCGAGACCGAGGATCGCGGCATACCAAGCAGGTCCGCCGCGCGGGTAAAGCTTGCGCAATCGACAACGCGGGTAAAAACCCGAAACAGGTCTATACGATCCAAATAGTTTGCCCAATTGTTCTGGTATACTGACAAGTGATGTCAGAATGGCTGCCTTTATCGTCAAAATCCAGACGATAGGTTTTCCGCATATCAAAAGCGGAGCCGAGATATGACTGATCACAGCATCAAGGGTAAGACTGTCGTTATTGCGGGCGGGGCCAAAAACCTGGGCGGGCTGATCGCACGCGATCTGGCCGCGCATGGGGCAAGGGCGGTGGCCATTCATTACAACAGTGCCTCGACCAAAGCAGACGCCGAGGCGACGGTTGCCGCGATCAAGGCGACCGGGGCCGAAGCCGTCGCGTTTCAGGCCGATCTGTCCACCGCCGCGGCGATGGAAAAACTGTTCTCTGATGTCACTGCTGCTATCGGCAGGCCTGACATCGCCATCAACACCGTCGGCAAAGTGCTGAAAAAGCCTATCCTGGAAATCACTGAGGCCGAATATGATGAGATGAGCGCGGTCAACGCCAAATCGGCCTTTTTCTTTATCAAAGAGGCGGGCCGGCACCTGAATGACAATGGCAAGATCTGCACGCTGGTCACCTCGCTGCTGGGGGCCTTTACGCCCTTCTACGCCAGCTATGCGGGCACCAAGGCCCCGGTTGAGCACTTCACCCGCGCAGCCGCCAAAGAGTTTGGTGAACGCGGCATTTCGGTGACTGCGATCGGTCCGGGACCGATGGACACGCCCTTCTTCTATCCGGCCGAGGGTGAGGACGCCGTCGCCTATCACCGGACGGCGGCGGCGCTGTCGAAATTCTCGAAAACCGGGCTGACGGATATCGAGGATATCGTGCCCTACATCCGTTTCATGGTTTCGGAAGGCTGGTGGATGACCGGCCAGACCATTCTGGTCAACGGCGGCTATACCACCAAGTAACCCGGGCTTCAGCCTGCTTCAAAGGATCGAGCCGAACTCCATGCTGATCGGCTCGATCAGGGCAAGGAAGGCTTCGCAGGCCGGGATTCCTGTCCAGCTGGCGCAGATGGCCTGTGCCTGCGCTTGCGTTCCGGCAAAGGCGATGTCCATGTAGGTCCCGTCCTGCAGCCGGATCAGCCGCTGTCCGCGCCACCCCGGCTGACGACAAAGATGATCCGCGATCATCCTGTCATGAGCCATGCGCAGATCCGCTTCGTTTACGCCGGGGCGCAGGCGAAACTGGCCGATCTCGATGCCGCTTCCCGGTTGCAGCAGGGCCAGCCCTCCGCGTGGAGGCGCGTAATGGCCGATGCCGCCAAATTCGGTGATCGAGGCACGGAATCCGGAAAAATCTTTGCCCTTGCCCACCACTTCTGCTGCGGCCTCGGCGGATTGCGCATTTTCCCAGATCACTAGATCGGTCCGCATGCCCCGGTCTTTGCAGCCGCTGAGGGCGAGCCACCCAGAAAATCCCGGCAGGCGCGCCGCCTTTTCCTGCGCGCCGTCGCGCTGATAGTCTGCCTCATCGGGATTGCTGACCTTGTAGGTGACGATCTCGATACATTGTCCGGTCATGGGCCTTTGGCTCCTTTTACTATCAGTTGTCATCCCGACCGTTTCTAGCGATCCCCCCTGACACCTGTTGTCAGGGGTGTTAGAGACGGCGAGATGAAAACGCTCCGGCTCTTTGCGCTGCTTGATCAGTTGCGCCTGGCGCATCGCCCGGTCTCATCTGAGGTGCTGGCCGGGCGTCTTGGCGTGTCCCAGCGCACCATCTATCGCGACATCGCCAGCCTTTTGGCTATGGGGGCGCCGATCCGGGGCGAATCTGGCATGGGCTATCAGCTTGAAAAGGGTTATTTCCTGCCGCCCCTTCAATTCGACCCAGATGAGATGGAGGCGATCATGTTAGGCCTGCGTCTTATCAGCGCGCGCGACGGGGCAGGGCTAAAGGACGCGGCCGAACGTGTTTCGGGCAAACTGGCCGGGACTATGGGCGCGGATCGGGGTGAGCTGTTTCGTGCTTTGCCAATGCTTGCGGTCACCCGCCAGCGCGCCGGTGATGAACTGGCGGCAAGATGGGCTGACCTTTTGCGCCGTGTGATACGGCAGCGGCGGATCATCCAACTGAATTACCGTAACCTTGATGAGCGTGAGAGCTTGCGCCGGGTCCATCCGCTGGGCTTGACGATCTTTGACGAGGCCTGGCTTTTGACCGGCTGGTGCGAACTGCGCGAGGATTTTCGTAATTTCCGGCTGGATCGCATTACCAGCGCCATTGAGACGGGCGAGACATTTCCGTTGCAGCCCGGTCGAAGGTTCAGGGACTATCTCGTCCAGCTATAAGGTGCGCGGATCCGGTTGGGGCACACGCTTTCACCGGTATGAGTTGCGAGCGTTTTTCAGCGCCGTTGTCGGGCCTTGTCCTGCACCTCTGACGCAAGCCATTCTGCCGGGATAGAGTGCGCAAGCCGGAGACCGGGAAATTGAGCAGGCTAAGAATGCGGATCTGGCAATATCTCGCGATGATTTTCATCGGGGCCTTGCCTGTGCTCTCGGTCCTGCTGGCGGGTCTCATTGCCTCGATAAACGGGTGCAGGCTGGATGAAGGTTCAGCCCATGTCTGCATGGTGTGGGGGCGTGATATCGGCGGGGTGCTTTACACGATGACGGTCATCGGCTGGCTGGGGCTGATCTCGGGCTTGCTGGTGATCGCGGGGCTGCTTGGGCTTTGCGCAGAGCTGATCCTTGCCGTGGGGCGCAGACTGTTTTCGCGTCGGGGCGGGTGAGCTGCGCTAACGGACCAATCACCAACCTCCAGGCACTTGCCATGACCAAGCGGTCAGGGCGGATATCCTTACCTTCTCGTTTCCAGGGGTCTGGCTACCAGGGGGAAGGTAAATCCTCATAACTCAAGATATGCCGACGGGCGTCAAAGGCCGGCTCCGGTGAGATGATAACATACGGGACGGCTCGACTCCCACTGACCGGCATGATCGCGGCGATTTCACCAGCGACCGCCGATGGCGTGATGCGGGTAAGGCAACTATGCAGCTTCTTTTATCTGATCCGCCTTGCCAGATTGATGAATCCTGCCTAGCACCCGGCGAAAAGAAAGGCGGAACATGTCTGACAAGGATCTTGAGCCTCGGCACCTGGAAACACTGGACCGCGATCTGGGTCGTTTCGCAAATCTGGAGGCGGCAGCCGCCTATGTCTCGCGGCCTCTGGTGGCGCCCGGCATCGCGCTTGTCTTCATCATTCTGGCCGGGTTGGCTGCGGTAATGATGCTGGGACAGAGCAGCAGGATGCTGGTCGTTGTCACCGCCGCCGTGTTTGGCGCCTATATGGCTCTGAACATCGGTGCCAACGATGTCGCAAACAATATGGGGCCGGCGGTGGGGGCCAATGCGCTTAGCATGGGCGGGGCCATCGTCATTGCGGTGATCTTTGAAAGCGCGGGCGCGCTGATCGCCGGTGCCGACGTCGTCTCGACCATCTCAAGGGGCATCGTCGCGCCCGAGGCGCTGGACACACCTGCAACCTTTGTCTGGGCGATGATGGCAGCACTGCTTTCCTCGGCTCTGTGGGTTAACCTGGCGACCTGGATCGGGGCGCCGGTATCGACCACCCATGCCGTGGTCGGCGGGGTCGTCGGCGCGGGCCTTGTCGGTGCCGGTATCGGTGCGGTGCAATGGAATCAGATGGCTGCAATCGCGGCAAGCTGGGTGGTGTCGCCACTGCTGGGTGGGTTGGTGGCAGCAGGCGTTCTGTGGTTCATCAAGAGCCGCATCATCTATCGCGATGACAAGATCGCGGCCGCCCGGGTCTGGGTTCCGGTTCTGGTCGGCGTCATGTCGGGCACTTTCGCCGCCTATCTGGTGATGAAGGGGCTGAAGCAGATCATCCACATCTCGATGGGGCCGGCTTTGCTGCTTGGCCTCATTGTGGGTGCCGCAAGCTGGCTGCTGATGATCCCGGTCACCCGTCGTCAGTCCGAGGGACTGGAGAATCGCAACAAATCCCTGAAGGTGCTGTTCGGCATTCCTCTGGTCGCGTCGGCAGCTCTGCTGAGCTTTGCCCATGGCGCGAACGACGTTGCCAATGCGGTCGGTCCGCTGGCAGCTATCGTGCAGACTGTGCAGACCGGCAATCTGAAC
This sequence comes from Paracoccus sp. J56, assembly GCF_019633685.1. NCBI lineage: Bacteria > Pseudomonadati > Pseudomonadota > Alphaproteobacteria > Rhodobacterales > Paracoccaceae > Paracoccus > Paracoccus sp. J56. The sequence goes on along the minus strand of NZ_JAFL01000054.1, from coordinate 1,568 downwards.
GACGATGTGACCATCCCGCTGTGGGTGATGCTGATCGGTGCCTTTGGGATTTCCTTTGGCCTTAGCCTGTTCGGACCCAAACTGATCCGCATGGTCGGGAGTGAGATCACCAAGCTGAACCCGATGCGCGCCTATTGTGTCGCGCTGTCGGCAGCGGTCACGGTGATCCTCGCCAGTGCGCTGGGGCTGCCGGTCAGCTCGACCCATATCGCGGTTGGCGCGATCTTTGGTGTGGGTTTTTTCCGCGAATGGGACGCCGAGCGACGCCTGAAACAGGCCCGCATGGCCATCCCAGGCGAAGACAGCATCCCCGCCGAAGAGCGCCGTCGCCGTAAATTGGTCCGCAGGCTGCATGTGCTGACCATCGGGGCGGCTTGGGTCGTCACTGTTCCAGCCGCGGCGCTTCTGTCGGCGCTTCTGTTCCTGATCTTGCGGCAGATTCCGGTCTGACCGCAAGGAGCGCGGGCTGTGCCTCCGCCTGCCGGGGCACTCGGGTGATTTGCCTGACAGAGGGCGTTGTTGCAGAACTCCGTTTTCTGAGGGATTCACACTGCGAATCCAGTGGGCTAAGGGGCGAGTATGAGCAAGCCTGAGCCGACCCGCTACCGCACGATGAACTGGAAGTCCTACAACGATGCCTTGAAGCGGCGCGGGTCCCTTCTGATCTGGCTGGACAAGGACATGGTTTGGCGCGCACCCAAATCCGGATGCAATGGTCGGCCGCCGGTCTTCTCTGATGCCGCGATCCAGTTCTGCTTGATGGTGAAGGTTCTGTTCGGCCTGCCTCTCCGGCAAACGACAGGGATGGTGGCGAGCATCCTTTCGATGGCCGGGCTCGACTGGCGGGTGCCCGATTTCTCGACCCTGAGCCGCAGGCAGAAGCGCATCACGGTTCAGATCACGAGCCGCCGTGCGCCGGGGCCGCTGAACCTGCTGGTGGACAGCACCGGGATCAAGTTTCTTGGTGATGGGGAATGGCTTGCCCGCAAGCATGGCCCGCATCGCCGACGCCAATATCGTAAGGTTCATCTGGCGATGGACACGGCTACAGGTGACATCCGCGCCGTCGAATTCACCACAAGCCGTGAAGGCGACAGCCCTGTTCTGCCCGACCTGCTCAACCAGATCCCAGAGGATGAACAGATCGGCACCGTCACCGGCGACGGTGCCTTTGACACCCGACGCTGCCACACCGCGATCCTGGATCGAGGCGGCACCGCCATCATCCCGATCCGGCGGAATGGCCGTCTCTGGAAGGAGGATTGCCCCGCCGCCAGGGCGCGCAACGAGATCCTCCGGGCAACCCAGCGCTTGGGCAGGGCCATATGGAAGCGCTGGTCAGGTTATCACGTCCGAAGCAGGATCGAGGCAAGGATGCGCTGCCTCAAGGCCTTCGGTGAACGCATCTCATCACGAGACCCGGACCGCCAGACCGCCGAAATCCATATCCGCATCGCCCTCATGAACCGCTTCAATGCCCTCGGATCCGCCGAGATCAAACGCGTGGCATGAACTCAACGCGAAAAGGGGAAACTGCGCTCACACACTGACTTCTGCAACAACGCCGG
>NZ_JAFL01000053.1:0-8970 GCF_019633685.1 Paracoccus sp. J56 | reverse complement strand
CGGTCAGGTCAGCGACTACATCGGTGCGCGGGCATTGCTGAGCAGCCTGCCGGATGTCGACTGGTTGCTCGGGGACCGCGGTTATGACGCCGACTGGTTCAGGGAAGCGTTGAAAGACAGGGGCATACGCGCCTGCATCCCTGGCCGGAAGCAGCGAAAGAAACCGGTGAAATACGACAAGCGCCGATATAAACGCCGCAACCGCATCGAGATCATGTTTGGCAGGCTCAAGGATTGGCGGCGTGTGGCAACACGATACGACCGCTGTCCGAAGGTCTTCCTCTCCGCCATCGCCTTAGCGGCGGCCGTCATGTTCTGGCTATGATAGCTCAACGAGTCCTGACCCTACGGGTGTCGCAAACACCCAGCTCTATGGAGTTCGAAGCCCGCGCCATACCGGCACAGGGATCAATGCCGAACCATGGGGTTGACAAGCCTGTCGGTCTCCAGCCTCAGGACCGACCGCCAAAGCGGCGTCTTGAAAATCATGTGCGCCGATCGCCCATCCGGCTCACTGGCTTCCTGCGACGTGATGAACCCAGCCCATTCCAACGGTTTCAGAACACAGGAACTGAAGACGCCGATCTGCCGCCAGCCGTCATTGTCCCAGTTCGGCCCCTCACCGTAGAAGACCCCGTAGAGCTCTCGCTCGCTCAGCCCGTTCTCAATCTCCACGTTCATGACGTTGAGCCAGGTGTCCCAGTTCCCCGGTGCCTCCTCGCCGGTCCGGGAATAGGCGGCGTGATCCATCGCCAGCAGGAAAAACGGCACCAGTTTGTCGAACAGCGCACCGGGCTGTCCCGCATACATCCTGCCGTCGTTCGTCGCGCGAAACGTGCCCTTGTAATGACGTCCGAGGCGCAACCGGATCAGCATGAAATGCAGCAATTCGAGCGGCGGGAAATCGGCTTCGTTCACCACCTTGCTGTAGCGGAACATCTCCTCGGCGGTCTTGCCGGGCCATTGGAAGTGTTCCACCGCCCAATGCACGAAATCCCGCTTGAAGGCCTTGGTGGCGGTCAGGCCGATGCTGCCTTGCTCCAAGGCGTAGCCGAGCGTCAACGAGGCGGCGCGGAACATGGGCGACAGGGCCAGGTCGGGATGGTCGTCAGGCAGGGGGCGGAAGTCGATCATGGAAGGGCCTGTCTTTGTCCTCTCGATGGAGGTTTGCTGACGATCATATGGCCAAGCTGCGCGGAGGCAAGCAGCCCAGCTGATTCCGTTGAGTCGTCAAGAGCCGTCTTCCCGTCAGAGCGAGAACGGCCGATGGAAATCCTCCGGGACCGCCTCACAAACCGCATGCGCACGGCCGTCGTCAGGCGACTATACTCTGACCGGCCGAGGAGAGGCTGCAATTCGTGGTCATGTCCTGTTGCTCGCATCCAATTCATAGAGCTCTGCCGGTCGGAATGCGTTTCCGGTCTCATACTCGCCGGTCGCGCGAAGAGGATGGTGATCCAGGAGCTTGCGCCGAAAAGCCGGTTTGGCCAATGAGCGTCCGAGAATGACCTCATGGACCTGCTGCACATCTCGCAGGGTGAAGCGCTTCGGCAGGAAGGCAAAGCCGACAGGTCCGGATCCTATCCTTTCCTGCAATCGGCGGACCGCATCCGCCAGAATGGCCTCATGGTCGAAAGCCAGCCGCAAAGGGACATCTGCGTCATTCTTCACAATGGCAACGGAAGAGCTGGCCCCCGGTATATGGACGCGGGCCAGTTGCAGATCCTGGCGCCCTGCCATGCGGCTTCGGAAGGCCGCTTCCGGCGCCACCGCCAGCCAGGCGATCGACACGACATGACCGCGAGGGTCCCGGCCCGGATCACCATACGCCGCCAATTGTTCGAGATGAAGGTCGCCGATCCCCGCCTTGGTTTGCGCCGCACGGCCAACGGCCTCTTCAAGGGGCTGGCCCTGATGCACGAATGCCCCCGGAAGCGCCCAGTCGCCGCCGACCACATCACCGTCTTCACGACGGATGAGCAGGCAGTAAAGCCCCGCATCCCGGACGCACAAGGCGATGATATCGACCGCAAGTGCGGGGTGTGAATAGTCGCTGAGTTGTTGCATGGTGGCTCTTATTTTTTACTTGGTTATTACTCTTGCGGATATAAGTAAAGACCGCTATTCTTTGCTCACCTCATCTTGCGGGACCTGTGGGGACATCCGGCCCCTGTCCGGTAATCCACAAAAATCCGGCATGGTTGCGTTGCCTGCCATCATTTCGGTTCCTAGGATATGAGGAAGAAGGCCGAGGCTGGTGATTTCCTGCCCGCAATGGCTTTGTTGCGCAAAAGGTGCTTTGGGTATAGTTCCCCTTTCCTTGGACAGACTTATCCTGCGGCCATTGTCGTGGGCGTGCCGAGAGCCGTGTAACGGTTCATGACGGCGCAGCGGATTTGGATCTCGGCGACCTGCCGGTCGAAGTCCCGCGCCATGAGGCTCTGACCCAGACGTTTTACACAATGCATCTTTGCCTCGATGCGGCTTCGGCGGTGGTACCCGCTCCATCGTCGCCAGATCGCCGGACCGAGATATTTGACGGCCCGGAGGATTTCGTTGCGGGCGCCCGCGCCGGCAGTTGTCGGCTTCCAGGGTTGGGCATTCTTGCGCGGCGGGATGATCGCCTCTGCCCCTCGATCCGCAATTGCGTCATGGCACTTGCGGGTATCAAAAGCCCCGTCGCCAGTCACGGAGCCGATGTCCTCATCGGGTGGGATCTGGCTGAGCAATTCCGGTAACATCGGCGCATCACCGATATCGCTCCCGGTCGCCTCGACGGCCCGCACCTCCAGCGTTTCCTCATCGACCGCGATGTGAACCTTGCGCCAGATGCGCCGCTTGGTGCCACCGTGCTTGCGGGCATTCCACTCGCCTTCGCCCTCCGCCTTGATGCCGGTGCTGTCGATCAGCAGGTGTAACGGGCCGTGGCCACCCCGATAGGGAATATCCACCGTCAGGGTCTTCTGTCGGCGGCATAGCGTGCTGTAATCCGGAACCGCCCAGTCCAGCCCCGCCAGACCGAGCAGACTTTCGACAAAGCCCGTCACCTGCCGCAACGGCATGCCAAACTGCACTTTCAGCGTCAGGCAAGCCTGGATGGCCGCATCGCTGTAAGCTTGCTGGCGGCCTCGTTTGCCGCTCGGAGGCGGCGACCAGATCTTCGACGGATCAAACCAGATCGTCAGCGAGCCACGTCGCTTCAGGGCAGAATTATAGGACGACCAGTTCGTGGTCTTGTATCTCGTTGGGGTCCAGTTGCTCATGCTCCCTGCTAGCACACTGGATTCGCAAGATGAATCCCGTCAGCCATTTGCGCAACAAAGCCGCGACGGCCCCAAAATCATCGCCTGCCGTGGCGTTTCAGAACACAGCTCACTGCCTGACTTCGTGTTGCCTGATAATATGACGAGACAAGCCTCACCCCATATTACCGAGCTTTGTAAAATGGCCTTTTTCTTCCCCGTGGCACCCGCCGGGCAGGGAAAGGGCTGCAAAGAACATTACCGCAAACCCTCCTGCCTTATGGGCTGAGATCAGATAAGCAGTATTTATTCTGATACCGAATGATGCCGGCGCGCCTGCTTGCGGCGGCTCGGAAACCGCCACAATAAATGTCTGAACCCTCCGCAGAATGCAGCGCCCGCCGCATTATCCGCCCTCAATCCTCTGCCGGTCGAGGCGATAGACCCGTGCCCTGTCCGGATCGACATGCCGGGGCAGGCGATACTGATATGACCTCTGCTCACCACCCGGAACCAGCAGACCCGCATCGCCCAGCAGCTTCACCGCCAGGCCTGCCGGCATGCCGGAGGCGATGTCCATCCGGAACGCATCGATGCCGAGATAGATCCAGCGCTCATCACACCAGCCGATGGCATCCGGATCCGGCTCGGCTCCCGGCGGGCACAAGCGGTGGCGGTTGCGGCGCAAGTATCCGGCCAGACGTTCCGCCATGGCCTCGGCAGTCGACGGCGGACGCGCCGCATGGGCCCTGTGCCAGATCACCGCGATCTCGACGAGGGCGTCGGTCGCCATGCCCTTCCGCCAGGGCAGGACGCCGAGCCGGCTGCCGATTTCGCCAGCCACAGCGATCAGGGCCAGACGGTTCAGAACCCGCAGCACCGGCCCCTCTTTGGCATTCCCAGGCAGCCCGACCGCCACCAGCATCTTGCTGCGCAGGCGCGAGATCATCGGGCGCAGGGTCTCCTTCATCAGGTCATGTTGTGCGATGATCCTGTCCACGAATGCCGGCAGGACATGCCCATAATGTTCCCTGGCAGCATTCTGGAGCGTCTCGGCGAAGACGTGGCCCGAGCCATGTCCATGTAACGTCTTGAAGAGGCCGAACTCCCATGACGGTGCAGGAATGTCGATCAGCCGGACGCCGATCCCTTCGGGCATCTGGATCCCGGCAGCAGCCAGGATCCGCTCAATCGGTTTCTCCGAGGTCGAGAGCAGGACGGTTTCCCAGTGCGCCGTCGCTTCCAGGATCAGTTTGTGGTTGCCGCGCCCCCGGCCCGTGCCATTGCCGATCATGTAGATGGCCTCGAGGATCGCGGGCGAGGGTCGGGCCGGGAATTCATCCAGCATCAGCGTGCCGTCATGGGCCAGGCGGCATGCGAGTTCCAGCGCGGTGTTGGTGGCGTTCCAGCGGTCAAGTTTGGGCGGCCCCATGCAGCTCTGCGCGGCGAGCAGGGCGGTGGTCTTTCCCGAACTGGTCGAGGCGTAAAGATTTACCCCCACGGTCTCGATCCCGGCATGTTTCAAAAGGGGTCCCGCCAGCACCGCCGAAATGGCGCAGATCAGCGCCGGATTGCCGACGGCCAGACGACCAACGGTGTCTTTCCAGCCGTCCAGCGAACCCGAAGACGGCACGGCGCTACGGGCATGGAGCAGTTCGACGGCCTCACCCCGCTGCGGATCCGCCGAGAGCAGCTTGCCGTCAGGCAGCAGATAGGCAGGTGCCGCATCCGTCCCTGCCATCCAGCCGGGACGCGAGACCGACAGGATCCGGGCTTCCACCGGCCAGCGGCGGATCAGGTCGATGATGTCATTCCGGTTGCCCTCGATCGCCAACCCTGCCGAGATCAGCTGCGCACAGACGCTGCGTGGCTTGTCTAGGATATCGGCCTCGGGGATGGTTTCCCGACGCAAATTTCCATCGCGATCGAGAAAGCAAACCCGGCGGCTCCAGTTCCTGCCGCTGTCATCGCGGGTCAAGGCTTCGACGCGCAGAGGTCCGCACATCGGCACCCATTCATCGTCGATACCGCCATAGCCCAGCATCTGTTCACGCGGAAGATGGGTCCAGAACGGGGGCAATTCCTGACGCATGGCGACCAGGAAGGCGGCGATTTCCGGATCGTGATGAAGAGCGCGCAACCGGGCCTCGGACGTCTCCTCAGCGGCATCATCCGGCAGAATGGTCTGTCCGGCATCGGTGGGGGCGGGCGGGGTTTCGGGAAGCGCGCTGTGCTGCTGTGCGTCGATAGGGTTATTGTCCGGCATCGTTTTTTCCATGCAAGGCGCGGGGTTGCGCCATCCCCATCATGATGTGCCGGGTCGGCATGCAAGTCAGCGGCAGGGATGCGCGATATTGTGGACAATGGCACCAGATGCCCGAATTTTGGGGATAACCCGGATGGGAACGGACAATGATCCGATGGAGAAGGAAGCGGCAGACCCCACACATGCGGAAAATCCGGATAAATCGCCCATGCCCATCTGCCGGTCCGTTGGATTTGTTGGACCATTGGACCGGACCGAGCACTACAAGGCAGCGCAGGTTGAAGCCCGCGGTGCGGCGGCTGTCCAACAGTCCAACCGGTCCGGCGGACCAAAACAAAGAGAGGCCTTGAACCGGTGTCAGGCGGGAGTCCCCCGCAGCACCGCCTTGCCTGCCCTACGCAAGATTATGGAAGCCCTGTTGCCATTCAGGCCACCATCATTGCCAGGAACTCGCCAAGGCATTGTGCGTGATCCGCGCCGATTTGGTCAGGCCGCCGCAAGCTGATCCTACGATCCGCTGTCAGGTCGCACCGGGGGTTCAACGCATTCCCTCTTGACGAGTTTGGGCCACAATTCCTGATCTTGGCAATCTCGGCATCGCAGAACGGATGTCTCATCCTTTTCCCAGTTCAGGTGACACCGCCCGAATGAAGGATAACCTGAACCCATTCCGATGATCTGGGACACTCTGAAGACATCCGTCAGGGAACCCGTTTGACCCGGGACGCACTGGCGCCATCTGATCGCCTGCCCGGATTGACGAACCTATTGTGGGTTGCCCGCTGATCTCAGGCTTCAACAATCCAACCGCGACGTCCGCACCCTTCAATCTCCCGGGCCTGTCATCTCCAGCCACTGGGCCAGTGCGCGTCGGATCATCTCGGGCCGCGTTGGCAGATCCCTCTCATCACGACGTCGATTGTCTATCGCTTCTATCAGTTCGCGAGGAAGCCGAAGATTGACCGCCTCCGAATCCACAGGAGGGCGTCCGCGTTTTTTTTCCATTTTCCCGAATCTATGCTTGATTTACGGTTTAATGGTGTCATATAATGCAGGCACAGGCAAGGGCTCCTACCCCCTTGCCCGGCCCTAACCACAACTGATCCTCAGGAGATCACTCATGGCTATTCACACGTCTATCATTTCGCCGCGCCATTCGGAAGCGGTGCCGTCGTTCCGCCCGACGCCTGTCACCATCCAGTTTGGCGCTGTGATGCGCGATCTTTCGGCCTACATCGAGGCTGAGCGCGATCTCGAGCATTGCGACAGCTGGGACCCGGCCTGCGACGCGTGGATCCGCGACGCCGAACGGGCCCGGGCGCATGTGCTGGACGCGATCACCGCCCTGCGCGGAACACCGGTCTGTCGCTGCGAGGATCAGCCATTGAAGCGCCTCGGTCAAATGGCACAGATGTTGATCGAGAGCGACAGCCCGGAACAGGTCCGGGACATTCTCGCCCTGCCCGACCGCTTTCCCGATGCCTTCCGCTGCGCCAGTGACAGCCCTGTTGCACGGCGCGTCAACATGATGGTCGCGGGTTTCCAGCAGCATCTGCATGCCCTCGCGACCCTTGAGGATGTCGCGGATATGGTCGAAGCAGACTGTTTTGTGGTCGAGCCGGACACGCCCGCGACCATGCTGGCCCCCACAGCGTAAGCGCCCCGCATATCTGACGGCATCAGCCTGGTGACCATCGGGCAAGCCAGCCGCACCCACACCATTCCTTTTGCCAGCGGTATCCGGTCGCACACCCCGCGTGCGCCAGCTCTGCCCTTTGGCTTCCTATCATCCTGCTTTTTTCGGGAGGACTTCCTATGTCCACGACCATCCTGTCTTCGCACGACACTCAAGACCTGCTTTCGGTCTCCGACCTTCCGCTCACCATCCATCCCGGCCCAATCCATGCCCATTGGGCTGAGGCCGCCCGCGCCAAGGGCTTCGATCTGATCGCCCGCGTCCGCGACCGCCTGCATGTCGCCCTGCGCTGCCAGAGCTGCGGCGGCATCCATGTGAACCGGCACTATGTGGTGATGAATGCGCAGCCGCTGTGCCCGCACTGCATGGAGACCCGTTGGCGCGAGACGGCCCTCGTCGCTGGCCTGACCTGGCTCGGTCGGGATAGCACGCATCGCCATTACGGCCGCTACGGCCTGCCGTGTGGTCATGAATCACGACGGCAGTTCACCTTCGTTGAGCGTGTCGCGTCCGGTGTGGTTTCGGCACGCTGCGAGACTTGCCTGATCCATCGCGAGGAAGAGGAGGCACTGCGGTTCGGCTGGACGCGCCTCGGGCGCGATCCCAAAGGCAACGCGTCCTACCGGCTCTATCGCCACCATTGCGGGCACGAACAACGCGTAGCAGTGGCGAACATGCGCTGGGGCCAGTGCGACTGCGCCGGTTGCGGCCAAAGCTGGACCGCCAAACCCTCGTTCATCTACCTGCTCGACATCCGTCATCCACGGACTGAGAGACACTATCTCAAACTTGGATACTCGTCGCATCCGGTAAAGCGTCACAAACATCAACTTGGGCTGCCCAAAAATGCTCACGTCGAGGTTCTCCGGGTCGTAGCCATGCCGACCGGCCATGCGGCCTGTGCCCGCGAGAAGGCCGCGCATGCGGAACTTCGTCGTCTCCATCCGGAAGCCCTCGTCCCTCACCCGGAATTCAGTGATCTCATGAACGTGGTTTCCGAGATCTACAGGCCTGAGTCGCTTGCCATCCTCCACGAGACCCTTGATCGGATCGAGGTGGAGATCGCAGATGCAGACCGCACCCGGAACCCTGATGCCATCTCCACGCCGCGCCACACCACGGCCCGCCACAATCCGGACAGCGCGCATGATGACCCGGAATCGCCAGCCCCCGCCGCATCGGCCATCCGGACTCCGGCATCCCAACCGCACCGCAAACCCCATCCCACGGCAGCCCCACGTGATCGCCATCCGATCCTGCTTCGCCATTGGGGCCTGACCGGATAACGCGTTCCGGGCGAGGCGTTCCGGATCACACCAGGAGACCATTTCTCTGATCCGGATGCCTCCAGCGGCAAGGGGGCTGCTGCCCGCCTCCTTGCTCTCAGGAAGCCATGCCGCACCGAAGCAATGCTAGGGCGTGTTGACAAAAGGGATTCACCGGGCGCGGTGATCGTGATTCAAGCTGGTATCTGCAATGGAGACCAGCGTGGCACGAAACCTGATGTCGAACGACGAGTGGGCGTTCTTTGAACGCTTCATCCTGGCTGTCCGTTCTCCGAACGGCCGCAAGCCCACGAACCATCGGCTTGTTCTGGATGGGATTTTCTGGATCGCCCGAACGGGGTCGCCCTGGCGCGACCTGCCGGAAGAGTTCGGCAAATGGTCGTCTGTCTATCGGCAGTTCCGGCGCTGGACGTTGGCGGGGCTGTGGGAACAGATCCTGGAGGCGCTGAACGAGAGCCGGATCGTGCCGGATGCGCTGCA
>NZ_JAFL01000052.1:0-9826 GCF_019633685.1 Paracoccus sp. J56 | reverse complement strand
CAACCTGTTCGTCAGCGCCGGTCAGGTCAGCGACTACATTGGCGCGCGGGCATTGTTGAGCAGCCTGCCGGATGTCGATTGGTTGCTCGGGGATCGCGGCTATGACGCCGACTGGTTCAGAGAAGCATTGAAAGACAAGGGGATACGGGCGTGTATCCCTGGTCGAAAACAGCGGAAGATGACGGTGAAGTACGACAAGCGCCGATACAAACGGCGCAACAGGATCGAGATCATGTTCGGCAGGCTCAAGGATTGGCGGCGTGTGGCAACCCGATATGACAGATGCCCAAAGGTCTTCCTCTCAGCCATCGCCCTCGCCGCAATCGTCATTTATTGGTTATGAGTCCTGACCCTAGAACTGTTGGCTGCGCTGCTGATCCTTTATTCGCCAAGCCGGGTTTACGGTGCGGCTCTGGGCGCATGCGTGATGGCGGCGGCGGCGCTGACCACGCTTGGCCACGGTGAATACGCCCACGGTGTCGCACCCCTTGTCGTGCTGGCTGTGGCGCTGATCCTGCTGGCCCTTTCCTGGCCGCAAAAGACCTGATCCGAAAACCGAGGCTTTCCACGATGACACAATCTGTTTCCAGCTTCGCTGCGGCGGAGCCCGAGGGCGCATGGGCTGATCTTTTCCGCGGCCGCAACCTTGCCGTTGTTACGGTCATGGCGGGCGGGGTGCTGCTTTACGCGATGAACCTTTACTTTACGGCGGCTCTGCTGCCGTCGATCGTCGCCGGAATTGGCGGGCAGGAGTTTTACGCCTGGGTGACGACCGGTTTCGTTATCGCGGCGATCTTTGGTTCGTTGATGGTCAGTCGCATGCTGGCGCGTCGCGGGCCGGGGGCGGCTTATACGCTGGCGCTGATCCTGTTCGCCGCCGGGGCGCTGCTTGCCGCATCCGCACCGGGGATGCAGGCGCTGCTGGCCGCGCGTCTTGTTCAGGGACTGGGCGGTGGCGTGCTGGCAGGGCTGGGCTATGCGGTGATCCGCACCGCCTTGCCCGAGGCGCTATGGGCGCGGGCGACGGGGCTTATTTCAGCCATGTGGGGGCTCGGCACGCTATTTGGTCCCTCGCTTGGCGGGCTGTTTGCCGAGCTTGGGTTGTGGCGCTGGGCTTTTGGCCTGCTGGCGCTGGCGGCCTGCCTGATGATCCTGCCTGCGCGGCGCGGTTTCCGGGCCATCGCGCCTGTGGCGCTGCGCGAGGCTTTGCCGGTTGCATCGCTGATTACGCTGATGGCGGCGGTGGTGGCGATTTCGGTCAGTGCGGTGCTGCCGGTCGGTTGGCCGACGGTGGTGTCGCTGGCCGTGGGTGGGCTTTTGCTGATCGGCTTTGCCAGGGTCGAGAGGCGGGCGACGCAGACCATTCTGCCGCGTCTGACATGGCAGCGGGGCAATCGGTTGAAGTGGATCTATCTGACCGTCGCTGCGCTGAGCACCGGGGTGATGCTTGAGAATTTCATTCCCCTGTTTGCCCAGCAGCTTGCGGGGCTTGGGCCCCTGCTTGCCGGGTTGTTGGGTGCGGTGCTGTCGCTTGCCTGGGTACTGGCGCAGCTTTATTCGGTGACGCTTGCCTCTGCCGCCGCACGGGCGCGGGCAATCCGGCTGGGGCCGGTGTTGCTGGTCCTTGGTCTTTTCGCTTATGGCCTGATGCAGCAACAGGGTGCTGCGCCGTGGCTGACCTTGTTGCAAGCACTGTCTCTGGCACTTGCCGGGGTGGGGATCGGCCTGTGCTGGCCCTTGCTTGGTGTGGCCGCAATGAGCAGCGCCACAGATCCGGCCGAGGGCGGCAAGGCTGCCGCCGCGATCACCACGACGCAGCTGATTGCCTTTTCCATCGTTTCGGCTTTCGCCGGGCTGTTGATGGCGGCGGGGCAGGGCAGTCCACAAGGCGCTGCGACATGGGTCAGCCTTGGCATTGCTCTGTTGTGCCTGCCCGGCATCTGGTTCGGGATGCGCGCGGCAAAGAAATAGGGGCAGGGTGCCGCCTAACCTAGCCGGTTTTCGTCATCGACCAGCGTCAGCACGGCGGGCGGGGCGGCGCCCCATTTCCACAGCACCATGTTCAGGTCCGCATCCGTTGCCCCTTTGGCAAAGCTGCGGACCAGCATGCCGTCATGACCGTCACGGATCAGCTGTTCGGCCAGTTTCTGGGTCGGGGCCTTGCCATCCTCTCTCATCCTGATGCGCCAGTCGTCGGCGGCCAGGTCGGCAGGTCCGATTCCGTATTCGTCCAGAGCGGCCGGGTCGGTTGCATCGAATATTCGCGCGACATCGGCCTTATAAGCCACCAGCGTCGTGGGCTGGAGGTTGCCGATCTGATTAGCCTCGCGGATCGCGGTCATGATTGACAGCGCGGTGTAAAGAGCAGGGGCGCCCTTTGGGTTGAACCGCCCGCCAAAGCGCCGGGCTCCCTCGCCCGAAAGTGGCTCGCGCGCCCAGACGGGGTTGAGGGCGCGATAAAGAAGACCGCGGTAATGCATAATCTAGGCGTAAAGGCCCGCTTCCACCGCGTCGATATAATCCATCACCTCTGCCGCATGACCGTCGCGCACCAGCTGCATCGCGGTCAGGCCGCCAAAGCCGGTCAACGGCTCAGAACGATACCAGGCATATGCGATCAGCGGAGAGCCAAAGCGTGGCGCGACCCGGTTCAGGATCTCGACCATCTCGCGCAGGCGCTTTTGGGTCTTCGGACTGGCCACGCGATCGGGTCGCATGACGGCATCGCGGCCAAGGCCGACCGTGCGGGCCACCTCGTCCTTGGTGGTGCGTAGTGCTTCGGCGATCCGGGCCGGAGCGAACTGGCCACCTTCGGCATAAACTTCGATACGCATCCGCGCCTCCATATAGATAGGCACAATATGGCGTCAATTTGCGTGGCTTTCAAGTGTGTGATCGTGCTATGACCAGATCCCAGCTCACGACCCCCGCGCGTTCAGCCAAAGTTTGCTGCAAATGTGACTGTTGCGCAATTGCAGCAACCGCGCGTGGCCTGCGGTCATATGACGCTTGAGCTTGATCATCGGCCCCGCAATAGGGATAGCGGGCACAAGCACGCCATATGCAAGCCAAAAACCGAAAGAATCGGATTGCTTGCCATGACGCGTATTCTTCTGATCCCTTCCGCTGCTTCTGTGCGGCTTACAACGGCGCTGGGTGCCGGTATTCTGACGATGCTTGCCTGTCCTGCCCTGGCGCAAGAGGCCGAGGATGGAGCAGAAAGCACCGTCGTTCTGGACGAGGTGACGATCACCGCCGCCCCCGGCACCGAGACCGAGGGTTCGGGCAGCTGGACAACGGCATGGATGCGTTCGGCGACAGGGCTGGTGCTTAGCCAAAAGGAAACGCCGCAATCCACCAGCGCTGTCACCCATGCACAGATGCAGGACCGCAATATCACCACGATTGCCCAGACGATGGAGGCCGCCACGGGCATTACCGTGCAGGCTTATGAAAGCGACCGGATCAACTATTACGCGCGGGGCTTTTACATCGACGCCTATCAGTATGACGGTGTCCCCACGCCGCGAAACGGTGCCTGGACCTTTGGCGACAATAATCCCGACATGGCGCTGTATGATCATGTCGAGATCGTACGAGGCGCTACCGGGCTGATGCAGGGCGCGGGCGAGCCCGGGGCCTCGGTCAACTTTATCCGCAAGCGCCCGACCAGTGAGTTCCAGAACCAGACGGCGGTTTCGCTGGCCTATCCCAAGGGGGGCAGGGTCGAAGCCGATGTCTCGGGGCCGCTGAATACCGCGGGCACGGTGCGGGGCCGGTTCGTTGCGGTCGCCGACAGCCGCGATGGATCGCTGGATGCATATCACAAGGACAAATACGTCCTTTATGGCGCGATCGAGGCCGATCTGGGCGACAATACCGTGTTGAACGCCGGGATCAGCTATCAAAAAACCAGGGCCGACAACGTAACCTGGGGTGGGCTGCCGCCCTATTATGCCGACGGCGGCCTGATCGACTGGAATAAAGGCGCGACGCTGGGCGCGGACTGGACCTATGTCGATACCGAGCGGACCGAGGCTTTTGCCTCGCTTGAGCATGTCTTTGACAATGGCTGGACCGCGCGGCTGGTTGCCACCCATATCCGCAGCGAGGCGGATATGGAGCTGGCTTGGATCTCGGGTAGTCCTGACAGGGAAACCGGACTTGGCATGACCCCCTCGGCGGTGAAATATAACGGGACGACCAAGGTGTCGTCGCTGAATGGGATGCTGAACGGTGACTTTCAGGCTTTTGGCCGTGATCACCAATTCGTCCTTGGGGCCACTGTCTCTGACTTTAAAAGCGACTATTCCGGCTATGCGGCTGACAGATCGTCGCTGACCCCGGTCGGTAATATATTTGACTGGGACGGCAGTTACCCACGACCGCGCTTTTCGGACGCGGCAACCACGATCTGGCACGATAAGCAGCGTCAGTATGGGCTTTATGCAACCACCAGGCTGCAGGCGAGCGATGCGCTGTCCATCATTGCCGGCGCGCGGGCGAACTGGTGGAAAGGCAGCGAGGCCACGACCGGCGAGCTGACCTATGAATACAGCTATAACGGTGAGATCACGCCCTATCTGGGCTTTACCTATGATCTGAACCCGACCTACACCGCCTATGGCAGCGTCACGAGCATTTACAAGCCGCAGATCGTTCTGGACAAAAATGGCGATTACCTCGACCCGACCTACGGCTGGAACTATGAACTGGGGGTCAAGGCCGATCTGATGGGCGGGGCCATGTATGCCTCGGCCGCGATCTTTCAGACCAATCAGAAGGATGTGGCGAATTGGGTAGGTAATGATGAGACCGACCTGCACGCCATCTATGAAAGCATCGACGGCACCAGGACGCGCGGTTTTGAGGTCGAACTGGCCGGGGCGATCAGCGATCGCTGGAATATCTCGGGCGGCTACACCTTCCGCACCTCCGAGGACAAGGATGGCAAACGTTTCGCGGCTGACCAGCCCAAACACACCCTCAAGATTGCGACTGATTACCGGCTGGCTGGCATTCTTGACGAAAAACTGACCCTTGGCGGTGCGATGCGCTGGCAAAGCGGTACCGACAGCATGAATTTCGCGAGCGACAGCCAGCAAACGAACGTCCATCAGGGCTCTTACGCTGTCTTTGATCTGAATGCGCGTTATGAGCTGACCGACAAGACAGAGCTGTCGCTGAGCGTGAATAACGTCTTTGACAAGGAATATTACGCGACCACCGGCTTTTACGGCAGGGTCGTCTATGGCGAGCCCCGTAGCGCCGAGCTGACGCTGCGTGCCAAATTCTGACCCCCCATCTGCGAGGAATAGTTACATGAGTATCGTTTATCCGTGGTCGAAAACCACACTATCTGTGGGCACTTTGGCGCTGTGTCTTGCAATGGGTGCGCTGCCGCTTGCCGCTCAACAGTCGAACGGCGAGCCTGCGGCGCTGACCGCCGCCCAGATCGCACCGGCGCTGATCCGCACCGATGCGGTCCTTGGCGCCTATGAGGTGGCGCACTGGGCCGAGGAGGGGATGCTTTTTGTCGCCTCGTCGCCTTCGTTTGACGGTGATGTGCCGGGCTATGTCCATGTGTTCGACGCCTCTGATCTGCGTCCGATCCGCCGTGTCCAGTTGCCGCGCCGGGCTTTTGCGCTGGCACTGGATCGCAGCACTGGACAGCTTTACGCAGGCAATACGCTGGACGGTTCGCTGACCGTGATCGACGCGAAGGGCGGGACGATCCTGGACACCATCCAGCTGGGCCAGCCCGAGGACAAGGGTTTCGAACACGTCCGCATGATCGTGCTGGACGAACAGCGCGGTCTCGCCTTTGTGACCGGGCCGGGACAGAAGGGCGTGACCTGGATCGTCGATACCAAGGCCCGCAAGATGCTGCACCGGATCGACACCGGCCTGTGGACCGCCGGGGCGGCCTACGATGCGGGGGCAGGGCGGCTGTATGTCAGCGGCGGCGGTATCGAGGAAATCTCGGTGATCGACGTTGCCAGCGGCCAGCGCGTCGGCGGGCTGTCAACCGGCGACACATCCGAAGAAGGGGGCGATGCCTCGCGCCATTTCTTTGTTAATCTGGCGATTGATGCAGAAGGTCAGCGCCTCTTTGCGAGTGATGCGCAGGACGGTGCCATCTACGTTTCCGACATCGCCAGCGGCAAGGTGATCAGGCAGATCCCGGTCGGCCTCGGCACGCTTGACGTTGCCTATAACCCGGCGCGGCAAGAGATCTATGCGACATGGCGTGGCGTTGATCGAGACAACAAGTCGGGCACCGGTGGGCTGTTGGTCATTGATGCGCAAAGCTATGCCATCAAGCAGCGCGTACCCCTGCCGGCCCATCCTAATAGCCTTGAGGTCAGCGAGGACGGCAGGACGCTGTTCATGACTGTCAAAGTCTCGAATGATAAAAGTGACGCCGCCTATCGGGAGGGTGCTCTCGACTCGGTTCTGCGCATCAATCTGGAGCGTCTGGCTGATCAAGGCTGACCGGCGAGCCGTCACCATGTCCATATCGCTATTTGCGCCCCGGCCTTTGGTGGTCGGGGCGCATTCCCTGGGTTAGCCCTTTTGCCCGGCTGACGAATTTTCTTCCATCGTTCAGAAAAATGCGGCCTCTGGCAGACTGGTCGGGAACGAACCGCTCACCCCGATGTTATCCGGATAAAGGCTGCGGTCGGGGGACCCATGGGAAAACTGCGATGACGATTCTGGACTGTCACCTCGTGCGCCTTCTCGGCCTTATACATGCGGCCGAGAATGAACGTCTGCTGTCTGTTCCTGTTGTTCTTAAGGACTCGATCCTGCGCGCGCAGATCATGACTGCTGCGGACAAGTTAAAGACCTGAGAAACAGCGGAACCTGTATCCAGACGGGCCTTTTGCGGCTCGAATAACAAAACCGGTCCGGTCAGGCGCGCGCACTGACTGTGTAAGCCGCGCTGCTGGCCCGGCCAGATGCCGCGCCATCGCCAACCCCATCAGCCTGTTGTTCGCCAGATGCGGCCTGCCGCACCTTCGATCAGGGAATTTGCTCGATAAGCGGGCGATTGCGCATTTGGCGGCCAGACGAGATCTTTCACATTTTCGGGATCTTCTGCGCCTCAATAGGGTTGTCATCAACAGCTTGCGGAGATTGATGATGCTTGGCCCCCGGTATCTTGGCCCTTACCCTGATCGCGTTCTGGACTGCCAAGAAGCGGTTGAACCTGCGTTCATGGCGCTTTTGAACAGTGCCGAGGGGGCGGGCTGGGTGCGTGAGGAGGTTATAGCCGCACTGGCAGAGCTCGCCATCAATCACGTGATGGCGTTCAGCGCGAATGAGGTGACCGACGCCCAGATCGCCGATCTGCAGCGCTGACCGCGCTGGCTGCTGTGCCGCTGGATAGCTGCCGCTGCAGTGCTATCCCGATGTGTCGTCCAAAGGGCCACGGTTTTGCCCGCGGCCCCTTGATGCTTTTTTTGGCCGTGTTCAACCGACCATGGCGCGGTGATGCTGCAGATGGCGGTTTGCGAGCTTTCTCGCGCGTCGTCCAGAGGTGAGCGGTCGTGCGGGCGTGGGCTCGGACCCTTCCTCGCGCAGTTGCGGGAAAAGGGTAAAGATCTCTTCCAGCGCCGCCTTGCCGACCGATTGCAGCGCCTGCGGGCCGGTATAAAGCGACTCGGTCAGGGCCCCGTTCGAGGTCACGACCTCGTGCCGGTCAAAGAGCATGTGGAAATACCCGACCTCGGTGATATCCGAGGCGATGTCGATGCCTTCGATCTGCACAAGCTGCCTGGCGGCGACGAGCACCTCCTCGGTGCCGAACATCTTCTGCGCGATCTTCGAGCGCACCAGCACCCGGTGCTGTGGCGACACGACGAGGTCCGAGGACGGCGTTCCCTTTCCCAGCGCCCCGGCCCGGATGCGGATGGGGCGCAGTTTCGGATTTGCTGCAAGCGTGCGGGCGTCGAGCCTGACCGAGCCGATCCAGCGGATCGGCTGCAACCCGTTGTCTGCGGTGTGGACGAGGTCTCCGGGCCGCAGATCGTCGATGCGCTGCTGGCCCTGACCGGTTTCGATCAGCGTGCCGTTTGCGAAACAGACGATGCTGGTGTTGTCATAGGTCAGGTCCTCGGGCGCGACGGGGCTGCCGTCATTCTCGATCCGCAGGTTCAGGAATGGCAGGCCGTTCTGGCCATCCAGCATGTTCAGCGTGCCGTCATCGGCCTGATCGGCCCGCATCCATTGCAGCGGGTTTTTATAATTCGTGCCGTGGGCGGCGTTATAGGCGTCGAGGTTGGTCTGATTGTAGTATTCTCTCAGATCGACAAGGTCGTTGTTGGATTGGTCGCCGTCATGGATGTCCTGACCGGTGCCGGTGTTGAAATCGGTGATCAGGATGGTTTCGCGAACGCCGCCATGGTGAACGTCAAATCGATCGAACCCTTCACCACCAGTCAGAGTGCTGCCGCCGCTCATGCCATAAAGAAAGTCATTCCCTTCACCTCCGTCCAGAAGGTGATGTCCATGGTATGCGATAAGGGTATCGTTTCCCGCGCCTCCATAGAGGGTGTCTTCTCTCAGATCTTCAGGATCAGTAACGGTAACTTGTGAAAGTAAAAAGTCGTCGCCATCTCCGCCGTCCAGCAGGTTGTTTCCCCCGTCGCCGACAAGCGTATCGTTTCCCGCTCCGCCATAAAGCGTATCGTCGCCTTCATTCCCCCGCAGCGAATCATTACCGTTGCCGCCATGAATTTCGTCGTTACCGTTGCCACCACGAATTGTGTCGTTGCCCGCCTCGCCATTGATGAAGTCGTTGCCATCACCGCCATCAATGAGGTCGTCGTCATCTCCGCCATCAAGGTAGTCGTCGCCGTCACCGCCATGAATGGTATCGTTGCCCGCCCCGCTAAAAATGGAGTCGTTGCCGCCAAGGCCTATGATGACGTCATCGCCCGGACCAACCCTTTCACCTTCGGGGTCGCCGGTATAGTTTTCGTCGATCAGGTCATCCCCATCGGTGCCTTCGACAACGCCGGGCATGGCTCTTGTGAGATCGCCTGGGGCCTCGGCCATGTCGTCGGTGCTGGCACCGGGCGCAAGCCGGGTCGCCTCTTCGATCGACATGCCGGTCGAGGTATAGCCGATGATTTCCCAGTTGCCCGGAGTGAGCTCGGCCCAGATCGCATTGATATGAAATCCGGCTTCGTTCAGCGCGGCCTGACCATTGTCTGCGCTCCAGTCCGGAGCTGATCTGTAGCCAAGCAGAAGCCTGACGTTTTCATAGATGACCCCGGCCTGTATGATGGTAGCGGTCTGCACCTCATCCAGGCTGATTTCCTGACCGTCGGATCCTTCATATGTCAGGTCGGGGTTTGAGCCGGGCAGCGCGCTGCCCCCGTTGGTGAATATATCCAATGTCTGGCCGGGTGACCGAAAGAGGATCTGCGTGGTGTCCAGCGCGGGATCGTAGGTTTCGGCCAGAGTGAAACTGGCGTCGGGCTGGCCGGTCGTCGGACCTCCGGCAATGTTTTGCACAGAGGTAAGCGTAACAGAGATCGGCATAATGAACTAAGCTCCTGATCGAGTGCGGCTGATGTCCCGGACAGGGACAGGCAGGGTCGCACGACTGACAGAATTATAAGCGCCAGCAACAATTCGGGTGCGGCGCCTAGAGGTGGACCCGCCTGGTGAGACAGTTTGGCGGCTTGGCTAAGGTGGATCGGGTTGGTTTCTATGCCGCCAGTCGCTCCGTCATTTCCGCCGTAGCATAGACCTCGTCGGGTGTCCTGCCGCCGAAGGTCGAGTGCGGGCGTCTCTCATTGTAGTAGGCTATCCA
>NZ_MU251231.1:1716-10733 GCF_019633685.1 Paracoccus sp. J56 | reverse complement strand
ATGGCAGGATATCGGGATCCTTGACACGATGGTGTTTGGTCGCCGGATTATGAAATGCAGTGGCGTTCGCGTTTTTGGAAGCGCGAACGCCACCTCGTCTACTCGGATCTTTCGCATCCCAAGAAAATACTGGTTTGCGGCTCGGGGCAGCTCCGTCTCAAATGCTGGTCACACTCTTCTCTTGAGTTATTATCGGTTAATAGCCCGCGGCTGGAGGAATGAAGATTTTGAAACACTATGCGCATACGGGTATTCGTGAGGATCG
This sequence comes from Paracoccus sp. J56, assembly GCF_019633685.1. Classification (NCBI taxonomy): domain Bacteria; kingdom Pseudomonadati; phylum Pseudomonadota; class Alphaproteobacteria; order Rhodobacterales; family Paracoccaceae; genus Paracoccus; species Paracoccus sp. J56. Next base: position 10,468 of record NZ_MU251231.1, on the reverse strand, counting down.
AAGCGATTGGCAATTGCTGGCCGACCATCTCGAAAATACGGCTGCTCTGGCTGCCGAGCGAGCTGAACCCCTCGGGTTGCGGGCAGCGGCGCATATGGCTGGCCTTTTCCATGACTTTGGCAAATATGATCCCGCCTTTGATCGCATCCTGTCCGGCGAAAAATTGCGTGTGGATCATTCGACCGCCGGGGCTGCCCTGCTACATGCCAGGACGCCTGCCGGTTTGCGACCAGTTTCTGAAGTGATCGGCTATGCCATCCTGGGCCATCACGCCGGGTTGCCTGATCGCCATGGCGCCGACAGCAGTATGGAGCGCCGGTTTGAGACCTTCCGCGACCCGATCGCGCCGGAAATCTCGGCCGCGGCCAGCCCAGATTTTGACCCGGTCGCCAGGGAGCTGGCTAAGCTGATGCGCCCGGCATCTTGCGGCTTTGACCTGTCGGTCGCGGCGCGCATGGTGTTTTCCTGTCTGGTTGACGCGGATTTCCGTGACACCGAGGCATTCTATGCCGGGCTGAACGGCACGCAGCCGGATCGCGACTGGCCGGCACTGGCCGATCTGTTGCCGGAATGGAGGAGCGCCTTCGATGCGCATATGGCGGGGTTCGACCAGGGTGGTCCGATCAATCGCCTGCGCGCGGATATCCTGGCGCATGTCCGGAAGTGCTCCGCGATGACGCCGGGTCTTTTTACGCTGACCGTGCCCACCGGCGGCGGCAAGACGCTGGCCTCGTTGGGTTTCGCGCTGGACCACGCGGTACGCCACGGGCATCGCAGGATCATATTCGCAATCCCCTATACCTCGATCATCGACCAGACCGCGGCCATTTTCCGCGGCCTTTTCGGCGATGCGGTGTTGGAGCATCATTCGGCCATCGACGACGAAAGGACCAGCCCGGAACGCAAGGACAAGCTGCGCCTCGCCATGGAGGACTGGGCGGCGCCTCTGGTCGTCACGACCAATGTGCAGTTCTTCGAAAGCCTTTTCGCGGTGCGTCCTTCGCGCTGCCGCAAGCTGCACAATATCGCCGGTTCGGTGATCGTGCTGGACGAGGCGCAGGCCCTGCCGCGCAAGCTGCTGATGCCCGCGCTGCGGATGATCGACACGCTCTGCGCGCATTACGGCTGTTCGGTGGTGCTTTGCACAGCGACGCAACCCGCGTTCGACAGCCGCCAGCTGAAGCAGGGCGGCTTGTCGCTGGAGGGCCGTGAACTGGCGCCAGATCCGGTGCGGCTCGCCCGCGAATTGCGCCGGGCCCGCATCGTGCAGGGTGGCGAGATGGACGACAACGCTCTCATCGAGGTATTGCGCGATACGCCGCAAGGGATGGTCATCGTCAACAGCCGTGCCCATGCGCTGGACCTGTTCAATGCGGCCAAGGCCGAGGAACTCGAGGGGCTGGTCCATCTGACCACCCGGCAATATCCTGTGCATCGGCGGGCTATTCTGGAGGACATCCGTGCGCGCCTGAAATCCGGTGCGCCCTGCCGGTTGATCGCGACCAGCCTGATCGAGGCAGGCGTGGATCTGTCCTTCCCCAAGGGTTGGCGCGCCGAGGCGGGACTGGATAGCTGCGTGCAGGCCGCAGGCAGGGTGTCCCGAAACGGCGAATGGCCGGTCGAGGACAGCACGCTGACAGTTTTCTCGGCCCCGGGTCGTCCGACGCCAAATGTGGTTCGAAAGCTCGCCGAAGCGATGCGCAGCATCGCCGGGCGGCATGACGACCTGCTGTCCCCCGCCGCGATCCGCGACTGGTTCGAGCATGTCTATTGGAATGCCGGGGCCGCGCGGCTGGGGCAGCCGATGGTCGATCGGATGATCCTTGGCCGCAACGGCACGGATTTCCCCTTCCGCAGCATGGCCGAGGATTTCCGCATGATCGAAACCACCATGGTGCCGGTCATCATTCCCGGCGATGTGACTGCGGTCGAAGCGATCCGGCAACTGGCCGTTGAGAATATCCCCTCCGGCAGGCTGGCACGGGCGCTACAGGTCTATATCGTCCAGGTGCCGGCCAAGGCGCGCGCGCTGTTGGTCGAGGCCGGCCATGCGTCCTTTCACCAGCCCGCGCTGCGGGGGGATCAGTTCTGTGTATTGGAAAGCCTCTCGCTTTATCACGTCGAGAGCGGCTTCTGGTGGGAACGAGCAGACTACCTCGCCGAAGAAATGATGATGCTGTAACAAAAGGGTGAATCCGATATCATCTTACAGAGTCGTTTATAAGATTACATGGCCAAGCGGAAAGATTTACGTTGGAAGCGATGCGACAGACACAATTTCGTATTCTGGCAGTCCAAACTCTAAAATTGTTGAAGCGGACTATCCAACGCGAGAATCGAGGCGAAGGATATCCATTTCTAAAGAAATCTTGTGGAAATCCAATAGCGCGGACGCCTCGGAAATGAGGCGTGTCGAGATTGAATATATTATGAGACTGGAAGCTAACCATCCTGAAAAAGGATGAAATCGCTGACCAAAGTCAAGGACTTGACAGCAAGATGGCTCGTGCTGTTTTATAATTCAAGTTTCGCTGACGTGCCAGGGTATTAAGAGTTACGGATAAATAGAGGGACAATGGCTTACGGTATACGCCTGCATGTCTGGGGTAGGCACGCCTTATTCACGCGCCCCGAGTTGAAGGTCGAGCGCATGTCCTATGACGTGATGACGCCTTCGGCGGCACGCGGTATCCTCGAAGCTATCCACTGGAAGCCCGCGATCCGCTGGGTCATCGACCGCATTCATGTGCTGGAACCGATCCGTTTCCAGTCCATCCGCCGCAACGAGGTTGGTCACAAGGCCCCCGCCGGCAAGATCAGGCAGGCAATGAAGCGCGGCGACCTGGAGGGATTGCAGCTTCTGGTCGATGAGGATCGCCAGCAGCGCGCCTCGACCGTGCTGGCCGCGCCCCGCTATGTGATTGAGGCGCATTTCGACATGACCGGCAAGGCTGGCCCCGACGATAGCGAGGGCAAGCATCTGGACATCTTCAATCGCCGTGCCGCGCGTGGGCAGTGCTTTCATCAGCCCTGTCTTGGCACCCGTGAGTTCACTGCGCATTTCGACCTGATTCCGCCGGAGGCGCCGCTGCCCACCCGCAACCCCGAGGCGGAAACCGCTGAGCATGGTTTTGGCGCGCCACGCGATCTTGGTTTCATGCTGTGGGACATCGACCACGGGAAACCGGGCCGGCCCTCGCTGTTTTTCCGTGCCGCGTTGCGCGACGGCGTGCTGGAAGTGCCGCAACCCGGCAGTCCGGAGGTGAAGGGATGAGCATGCTTGCCTCGCTGGTGCGGGCCTATGATCGGCTGCCCGATGCACCACCCTTCGGCTTTTCGACCGAAAAGATCGGTTTTTGCGTACTGCTGAACGCGGACGGATCGGTCGCCAGCGTCGAGGACCTGCGCGGCGACGACAGGAAACGTAGCCCCAGGATGCTGCTGGTGCCACAGGCCGTAAAGCGGACCGCCGGCATTGCTCCCAACTTCCTGTGGGACAAGTCAGCCTATGTGCTGGGGGTGACCGCTGGTGAAGGTAAAAGGACGGCAGAGGAACATGCCGCCTTTCGCGCTCGCCACGCGGAATGGCTTGCGGAAACCGACGATCCTGGCCTGCTGGCTTTCCTGCGCTTCCTGGACGGCTGGAGCCCGGATGCCTTCGCTCCACCCCTCTGGCTCGATGAGATGCGCGACCAGAACATCGTCTTCGCCCTGGCCGAAGAATATCGCGAGCGTTTCCTGCATGAACGCCCGGCTGCGCGCGCGTTGTGGCGGTGTCTCGGGGCCGAGGGCGCCTCGGACCCGCAGATCTGCCTGGTGACAGGCGAGCCAGGTTCAGTGGCGCGGTTGCATCCCTCGATCAAGGGTGTCTGGGGGGCACAATCCTCGGGTGCGAGCCTGGTGTCCTTCAACCTCGACGCTTTCACCTCCTACGGTCACGATCAAGGCGACAACGCCCCTGTTTCTGAGGCGGCAGCTTTTGCTTATGGAACCGTGCTGAACCGTTACCTGGACAAGGACAGCGGTCATCGCATCCAGATCGGCGATGCCTCGACGGTGTTCTGGGCGGATTGCAGCGATATGAAGCTGGCCACGGAGGCGGAGGTCTTCTTTGCGGCCTTGCTGGACCCAGCTTCCGAAGAGAGGCTGGTGGCCGAGGATGAGAGGCTGGAAACCGCCAAAATCCATTCCCGCCTCGATGCCATCCGCAATGGTCAGCGCCTGTCGCGGGTTGCGCCGGACCTGGCCGAGGGGGTGCGCTTTCATGTCCTGGGGCTGGCCCCCAATGCCGCCCGGCTTTCGGTACGTTTCTACTGGCAGGACGATTTCGGCAGGCTGACCGCGAATTTTCAGCGCTACCTTGAGGATACGGCGATAGATCCGCCGCCGCGCGATGGCTGGCCGCCGCTGTGGCGCTATCTTCTGGAACTGGCTTCGCAAGGCAAGCGCGAGAATGTGCCGCCCCTGATCGCCGGCGAATGGCTGCGTGCGATCCTGACCGGCACAGCCTATCCGCTGACCCTGCTCTCGACTGCGCTGATGCGCATGCGCGCCGATGGCGAGATCAACGCCCTGCGCTGCGCCATGCTGAGATCCGTGCTGATCCGTAACCTGAAGATGGAGGCTCCCGTGGCGCTTGATCCCGCCAATACCAACAAGGGCTATATCCTTGGGCGGCTGTTCGCCGTCTACGAAGAGGTGCAGCGCGCCGCGCTTGGCGGCATCAATGCCACCATCAAGGACAAGTTCTATGGCGCGGCATCGGCAAGTCCGCAAAAGGTGTTCCGGACGCTCGATTCCGGCTCGGCCAACCATTTCGGCAAGCTGCGCAAGACCAGCCCCGGCCGGGCGGTGAACCTTGAAAAGCTGCTGACCTCAATCACCGATCTGATGGACCCGGCCGGGGACCCGATCCCTGCCTCGTTGAATGCAGCAGAGCAGGCGCTGTTCGGCATCGGCTATTACCACCAGCGCTCCGATTTCTTTCGCAAGCACGATGACAAGACCCCCGAGGTATCCCAATGACCACGCTTTCCCGCCGCCATGATTTCGTGCTGATCTTCGACGTGACGAATGGCAATCCCAATGGCGACCCCGATGCGGGCAACCTGCCGCGGCTTGATCCCGAGACGAATCACGGCCTGGTCACCGACGTCAGCCTGAAGCGGAAGATCCGCAATTACGTCGAGCTGGCGCGAGAGGGTGCCGAGGGGCATCACATCTATGTCCAGGAAGGCGCAATCCTGAACGAAAAGCACCGTCAGGCCTATGTTGCATTGCGGGGCGACGAGAAGTCGAAAAAGGATGCCAAGCTGAACCCAAGGGACGACGCCGAGGCAAGGGAACTGCGCGACTTTATGTGCCGCAATTTCTTCGACGTGCGGACATTCGGTGCCGTCATGTCTACCGGGATCAATTGTGGTCAGGTCAAGGGGCCGGTGCAGATGACCTTCGCCAATTCGGTCGAGCCGGTTCTGCCGGTCGAAATTTCGATCACCCGCATGGCGGCCACCAACGAGGCCGAGCAGAAGAAGCGGGCCGAAGGGGACGATGGCGACTTGCGCACCGACAACCGTACGATGGGCCGCAAGCATATCGTGCCCTATGGCCTCTATGTCGCGCATGGCTTCGTCTCAGCCAAGTTCGCCGAACGTACGGGCTTTTCCGAAGCCGATCTGGACCTGCTGTTCGAGGCGCTGGCTAACATGTTCGAGCATGACCGCGCAGCCGCGCGGGGCGAGATGACTTCGCGCAAGCTGATCGTCTTCCGTCACGGCAGTGCGCTTGGCAATGCGCCGGCACACCGGCTGTTCGATCTGGTCCAGATCGGCCGCAACGTGGATGGCGAATTCCGCGCGCTGGACGACCGCGGTCTTGGCAACCTGCCACCAGCGCGGAAATTCGCGGATTACACCGTCGCCATCAACCGCGAGGGGCTGCCCGAAGGCGTTGAAATCCTCGAACTCCTCTGATCATGACCAGCGCCGAGGAACCCGTTCCCCTCTCGGCGCTGCAGCATGCGGTCTATTGCCTGCGCCAGGCCGCTCTGATCCATCTGGAGCGACTTTGGGCCGAGAACCGCTTTACCGCTGAGGGAGATGTCCTGCACGCCGTCGCTGACAAGGGCGGCAGTCGCAAGGCGCGTGGCGTGCGGCGGGTGATGACCTTGCCACTGGCGTGCCATCGGTTGAACCTGACCGGCACTGCCGACCTGGTCGAGTTCCTCCCCGGCCCGGATGGCGAGACCGCTTTCCCCATCGAATACAAGCGGGGAAAGCCCAAGCTGCACCGCGCAGATGAGGTGCAGCTTTGCGCACAGGCGCTCTGCCTCGAAGAGATGACCGGCCGCCCGGTGCCACAGGGGGCACTGTTCTACGGCCAGACCAAACGCCGGGTCACCGTACCCTTCGATGCCGATCTGCGTGCGCTGACCGAAAGCACCGCTGCCGAACTGGCCGCCGTCCTGGCCAGTCGCCGCACGCCGCCCCCGACGCCGCATCGCAGCCGCTGCCGGGCCTGTTCGCTTCAGGATCTGTGCCGGCCCGAGGCAATACGCCGTCCCGTGCGGCAATGGCGCGACCGTATGCTGGCAAGGGCGCTGGAATGAAGAAGCTGCTGAATACCGTCTATGTCACGACCGAGGGGACCGCCCTGAAGAAGGATGGCGAGAACCTGGTGGCCGAAATCGAGGGGGCTGAAAGGGCGCGTGTGCCCCTGCATATGCTGGCCTCGGTCGTCGCTTTCGGGCCGATCCTGCTGTCTCCTGCGCTGATCGGCATCTGTGCCGAGCGCGGTATAACGTTGGTGCTTCTGGATCGCGCCGGGCGGTTCCAGGCCCGGGTCGAGGGGCCGGTTGCGGGGAATGTCCTGCTGCGGCGTGCACAATATCAGGCTGCCGACGACGCGACGGATGTGGTGCGCGGCATCGTCATGGGCAAGATTGCTAACCAGCGCGCGGTGATCCGGCGCGCGCTGCGCGACTACGGCGGCGAGATGACGACCGAGGCGCGTAATGAGCTCGAGCGGGCAACGGATCGCATGGCGATGATCCTGCGTCGCGTGCAGTTGTCCGACGATAACGTGGATCTGTTGCGCGGCTCCGAAGGTGAGGCGGCGACGCGGTATTTCGGCGTCTTCGATCACCTGATTCGCTCACCCGATCCCGAGCTTCGCTGGACGGGGCGCTCGCGTCGCCCGCCGCTCGATCCGATGAATGCGGTACTGTCCTTTCTCTATACCCTGCTGACCCATGATTGCCGTTCGGCCTGCGAGGCGGTCGGGCTGGATCCCGCCGTTGGCTTCCTGCACCGCGACCGCCCCGGCCGGCCCAGCCTCGCGCTGGATCTGATGGAAGAGCTTCGCGCGCCCTTGGCGGATCGTCTGGCGCTGTCCCTGGTAAATCGCCGCCAGTTGCGCGTGGGGGACTTTCGCCGCATGGACGGCGGTGCGGTGCTGCTGACCGACGACGCTCGCCGCACCGTCCTGACTGCCTGGCAGGAGCGCAAGAAGGAAGAGCGCCAGCATCCCTTCCTGCAGGAAAAGGCACCGTTCGGCCTGGTGCCCTATCTTCAGGCGCAGATGCTGGCGCGTCATCTGCGCGGCGATCTGGACGCCTATCCGCCCTGGTTCTGGAGTTGAGATGCTTGTCCTGGTCACCTATGATGTGAATACGCTGGACACCGGCGGCAAGAAGCGTTTGCGTCAGGTTGCCCGTGCGTGCGAGGATTACGGCCAGCGGGTGCAATTCTCAGTCTTCGAGATCGAGGTGGATCCGGCGCAATGGACCCGGCTGAAGGCGCGCCTGGAAGGGATCATCCGCCCCGAGGTCGACAGCCTGCGCTATTACTACCTTGGTTCGAACTGGTCGCGCCGGGTTGAGCATGTCGGTGCAAAACCCGCGATGGATCTTAACGGCCCGCTGATTCTATAGTTTTCCTGTCCCTGCGAACATGAAGCGTGCCGACTTTTGCGCTGAGGTTCGCATCGGGGGCGGCTTTTTGAAATCGTTGGATTTTCTTTTCCTGTCCACCATATTGGCTGACTTGGGACGAGCGCGACTGCCCCTTTCGCATTCGCAAGGAAGATTGTGGCATAACAACAGCGCGGTATAGGGAGGGCTGTCGCCCCCTTCGCGGGGGCGTGGATCGAAACAGTTGTCCATTCTGGAATGTTGAGCTAGTTCGGGGGTCGCCCCCTTCGCGGGGGCGTGGATCGAAACTGGGCTTGGGTTATTAAAGGATGATCCGGCCCGCGTCGCCCCCTTCGCGGGGGCGTGGATCGAAACGCCACTGCCCCTTATTGCCGCGATGCATAAGGTTGTCGCCCCCTTCGCGGGGGCGTGGATCGAAACATTGCGCGCATAGGCTTCGACGGCGGGACTTGCACGTCGCCCCCTTCGCGGGGGCGTGGATCGAAACCAAGTTCTTATATTCTTTTTTTTCGTGGGTTACTGGTCGCCCCCTTCGCGGGGGCGTGGATCGAAACCATCACACAATATCCTTAATGATCGTATCCGTGGAGTCGCCCCCTTCGCGGGGGCGTGGATCGAAACATGTTCAAAGGGGCATTGAAGATTGATGTAACATGTCGCCCCCTTCGCGGGGGCGTGGATCGAAACTGCGACACCGCCCGCAATCGCGTCAGCAACGCCAGTCGCCCCCTTCGCGGGGGCGTGGATCGAAACCCCATTGCCTGCGCTTTATAGTGCCGCACCATATCGTCGCCCCCTTCGCGGGGGCGTGGATCGAAACAT
>NZ_MU251231.1:0-391 GCF_019633685.1 Paracoccus sp. J56 | reverse complement strand
CGCACGGTCGCCCCCTTCGCGGGGGCGTGGATCGAAACAACCATTACTGCGACGCACTCCGCTATGCCCTAGGGTCAGGACCCATTGATTTACGCTTGTCGGCGTGATTCACGGTTCGAAAATCGAGCGGTGAACATGTCTGATCTTTTCTGGCTGACGGATGCGCAGATGGCGCGCCTGGAGCCCTTCTTCCCGAAGTCCCATGGCAAACCTCGCGTTGACGATCGACGCGTGCTGAGTGGCATTATCTTCGTCAATCGCAATGGTTTAAGGTGGCGCGACGCACCAAGTGCGTACGGCCCACATAAGACGCTCTACAACCGCTGGAAGCGTTGGAGCGACAAAGGCATCTTCGCGAAGATGATGGCGGGGCTGGCCGCCAAGCACGGTG
>NZ_JAFL01000049.1:0-11497 GCF_019633685.1 Paracoccus sp. J56 | reverse complement strand
TCGAAGGCTTTGGCCAAAAAATCGCGCTCGACGACGAGCTGGCCGATCTTGGCGTGCAGCTTCGTGACCTCGGCCTCCCGGCCGACCTGTGCGTCGGAAGCCTTGTCGTCGAACGCCTTGGCCAGGTTCTCGATGGCCTGCCGCTTCCACTGCGTGATCTGGTTGGGATGAAGCTGGTGTTTCGTGGCTAACTCCGAAATCGTCCGCTCGCCGCGGATCGCCTCAAGCGCGACCTTGGCCTTGAACTCGGCCGTAAACCGTCTGCGTGTCTTCATGCTGGATCGTCCTTTTCATCGGTCGATCCACCTTATGCCCCTGTCTCAGAAACCGGCACCACCTCATACCATCCAGAACAAGACGATGATCCGCGGGCTTACGCCCATGCGGGTGTCGAACGGCACGAATAAAGCCTTCGAAGAAGGCCCACTCACTGTCGGATATCAGGTTGCGCGCCAAGCTCCATCTCCCACGTGGAGATGGAGCTTGAATCACAGAGCGTCGACCACCGGAATCCATTTCGCCAACACAAACTAAGCATGTATAAAAACCAAACTACAGGAACAGCAATAAAATTATAAATATTTCAATCGAAAAACAAAAATATGCCCTTGGAATAACCCTTATCAGTACCCCCTGATTAAAGTGAGAGCTGCAGAATATTTTGATGATCCTGAAAGGTCTACACTGCTACGTATGAGATATCTATCAAATAACTTATCCACAGACTCCGCAGATTCAAATTGCTTAACGTCATCTGCCCCGGTAAGTTTAAGAGTTCTCCGCTTAAGCTCTAAAAGTTGCCTATCAACAGAAAGTCCCGAAAACCCAGCTGTAAGGCCATAAGCCCCCGCAAAAACCGTGCGCAAGGATTTCGAGGAAATAATATGATACCACTTGGCGTTATCGGTTACACTCGATTCAACCAAATCTTGAAGCTCCCGACGTCCGTTAAGAACAATCTCTATCTCCGGATGCTGCAAGCCAACATTTTTTGCAAATGATTTCTCAACATACTTGCCAAGAATACGTTCTATATCCAACCCCTTCCACCCTTCATCTAATGACGAAGGAAAGGCAAGGGCCTTGCACATGTCAAGATATTTTTTATCAGAAATTCTATTAACAAAACTATTCTTATCATCCGGATCCGAGGTAAGAATTTTCTTGATAAAGTACTTATTCTTTATATCCGAATCGAGACCAAAGGCAGTCAGGACGACGGAAAATATTTTTTGGTCCCCGATAAGATCATCTACGTCTCTAATTTTTGAAGCATTATCTGAAAAGTATTTAGAAACAAGCTTTACTTGGGAACTTTGAGCGTACGCGGTTTTCTGCCTGGTCATAGATCTCTCCAAAACCTTCCAACCAGCATACCCCCCGACCCCAATTTGAACAGTATAACTCAAAGTCACTCACCCACTAATTCTGTAAAAACGCCATGGTACATGGTCAAATTCTAAAGCAAACCACCAACTACAAAGTCGCCCAGAGGATGAATGACAGTTCTGCACAGAACGGCACATAAGTTTACCTGCCCACCCCCCTCATCATAGCTTTATTTATATCAATTAAAACATCAACAGACGCTTCCTCCACAAGCACACGAAACCCGTATTTCAATACAAAGGAGGAAAGAGATAATATTCCCACCTTCACATCTTCTGGCAATAAATTCCCAGGGGATCGCACATCATCAGCCAATACAACCCAAAGCTGATTGTTGTAAACTACAGAATTTAAAATTAACCTACGGTCATTTGAAATTTTAGCAGCCTGCAGTTCCCGCGTAGAACGAAGAAAAGCGGCATATTCATGATCTCTCTCGTTTCTAACTTCATCATATCCTTTGAAGTCACTAAAATTCACACAACCAACACTCATATAACATATCCAGAACAGCGTTCATTTAATTGGGGTGCCACTAAAGGCACCCCGTTTAATTAACGGAACAGAGCCAGGATATTTTGAGGCGCCTGGTTTGCGATAGAAAGTGCCTGAACGCCCAACTGCTGTTGAGTTTGGAGCGCTTGCAGCCGCGCAGAAGCCTCCTCCATATCAGCATCCACCAAAGCACCAATTCCGGTAGTAAGAGAGTCCGCGAGCCTTGAAACAAAATCTGACTGATCGCTGATCCGCTTCGCCGCTGTACCCAGTTGCGCAGCACCCTTCTTGGCAACCTCGATCATAGTTTCGATCTCACCAATTGCGGTCTGCGCCGTCGCTGCATTGGTGATAGTGGTCAGTGTAACTCCTTCAATTTTCTCTTCGAAATTCACAGAATTTACGGTAATCGTTTGAGCGGTCGTCGTCGTCTCGCCTTTAGTCCGGTCCAGAGATGCGAGGACGGTAAAGGATGTCGAGCTACCAACCGGATTAGTTTTAAGAAGATTGACCCCGTTCATCTGGGTGCCATCGATAATTGAGACAATCTGGTTTTTCAGCTGCACGATCTGCTCATTGACAGTGCCAAAGTCATTCGCATCACTGCCGGCGCTGGCCGCCAGGTCTTTCATCTGCACCAGCAGATCGCCAATCTGCTGCGCCCCATCAAGTGCGGTCGTTACCACTGCCTGCGACAGGTTAAGGTTGCTCTGCAGGGTTTTAAAAGTCGATTGATCCGATTCCATCACCTTTGCAATCGACCAAACGGCAGCATTATCTTTTGCCGTAGCTACTTTTTTCCCCGTTGAAATTTCATTTTGCGTTTTATTGAGGTTCGCGTTAATCCCTTTCAGGGTTTGCAGTGCGACCATTGCACCGTTGTTAGTCAGAATACTGGACATCTTTAACCTCGATTATTTCCGGACACCATGTCCCACTCAAGACAGTTCGGCATCTACCGAACAAAGAGATCCCGATTTTCTCTACATCGGAAATCATCTCTACTCTTTACCTGCCTCTTCAGGTCCTGTGATGCAATCAAATATCATGGAAAAATTTATTCAAAATCTATATCCCTTATCCACCGCAGGATAACAATCCGTCCTTTTTCCATACTCATCATAGATATAGATACTGCGGGTGAGGGCCATGATCTCATCGAACTGGTATCGGACCGCCGCCGCACCGTCTCTCACAGCTGTAATCAATGCCCGAATCGTAAGAAGAGCTTCAGTACATCCTGATGCATTTTCACCCCCCACCTTTCCAGCAAGAACCAACTCTTCAAACTGCCTGATGCCCTTCATTGCATCGACAATCCGAGATTCCAGGAGATGCTCTTGAACCTGGTGTAGCAGTTGTAATGGTTTCATTTTTACCCCATATCCGATATATGCAGATTCAGCGCCAGACGCTGCGCAAGCTGAGAAGCGTAAGCATCCTTTAAAAAGCTGCTAAAATGCTCCTCCCCCACACCGCCCCCAAACCCTGAGGATGTCTGTTGCGGCCACGCGTATTTCAGCATCTCTGAAAGGAACATCCGCTCGAGCCCATCATAAGGTTTTGTTATCGTTCCGCTTTTTACTGTAGGACTGGACATCCATCCAACCGGCTCCATGTAGTAATACCCTTGTTTGAAGTTTACACGACTTCATTCTATGGAGGAGGAGTAAATATTTGGTAACGTTCTTGTAGTATTCCATGGCGATACCGTCCCTATGGAGCCATCAATGATACGCATCGGTTTTGAGATTTTACCTACGCATCGGCATGGCATCTCCGATTCCCAGAACAAGGTGGATTCCAACAGGTATGATCGGCCAGATTTCATCGACGCATATGAGAAGAGACCTGATCAACCAGACGGGGAAGAGGAAGCTTTGACTTCCGATACCGGGAATCAAGAACAAGGCAGTCCGGCCGAGACAGGGCCGATCGGAATCGATTCACTTCTCACGGATGAGCATTTTTACCAGATTCAAGTGCATAACGAAATATCTTGTTTGCGCGAGTGTGAAGCGGAGGGATCCGATTCGGGTGAAAGCTACGACTCCGACACTCAGGCGGAAGCCGCAACCAGCGCTCATACCGAATCATTCGCCAAATTGGTAGATTATGATGAGATATTTGCGTCCAGAAGTGGTGAAGAAGTTAATGGCCCAGTGAAGCAAAGTCAGTCAGCGCATGCGGATCGGATTAACAGCACAAACCTGACCGCCACTTTATCAAGGGGTACTGGCGAAAGCGACCTCCTATCCGATGCATCTGAAAAATATACCAATGACCGCGCAGAGACCGCACGCCTTACATACATGGATTATCCGGAAGATCATGACCGAGCTTCATCCGTTACCTCCATAAGCGGCTCGGGGGAAGAAAATCAGAAACTTCCGAGCCCCTTTAATGAGATGAATTTGAACTACAACACATCCAATCAAGAATATATAATTATCTCGGGCTCGCCAGATCGGAAAATTCCGCTTACCTCCCGCCCGCCCTATCTCCATGCAAATCATATAGCCCAAGCACCTGCATACAGCGCATCGAATCCTGCTGAAGGGGTGATCGAGATAATTCTGACACCAGAAGATTTAGGGCCAATGAAGATTATCCTCACACCCGGAGAAAAGATGCATGTCTCTGTTTTCGCAGAACAGCATGAAACCTATCAGCTTCTTAAGAGAAATTCCGGAATTTTAGAGGAAGAACTACGCCAATCCGGTCTGGGAAAAGCAGATGTGTCATTTTCCAACAACGGGAAGAATAGCCAATCAGGGGGAAGCGTTCCAGAATCCACGCGAAACACTGAGGATGAGCCAGAGGCATCGACCGGGAAAGCGCCACCGGTGCTGTCAAGAACAGGTCGAAACGTAGCGAATCGTGAAATTGACATCAGAATATAGGAGATCACATTGACAGGACCAGGTAATATCCCACCCTTTGAAATGGGACCGGGACAACGCTCAGGCAGGTCTGCGCCCTCTCAAAACAATCCCGCACAAGGCCAGTTTGATACTTTCCTGAGGATGCTGACTGCGCAGCTCAGAAATCAGGACCCATTAAACCCCATGGAGGGCACAGATTTCGCCGTTCAGCTTGCCACATTCTCGGGTGTTGAGCAGCAGGTCTTGACCAATGCCCTGCTGAAAGAGATGCTGCTAGCCAGCGAGGAAGGGGAGCTTGGACAATTCTCGGACTGGATAGGGCGCGAAGTGCGAACCAGCAAGCCGGTCTGGTTTGATGATAAGCCTCTTGCTTTGACGGTTGAGGACGTCGCCGGTGCCGATACCATGACTCTTGTGACTCTTGACGAAAATGGTCGTGAAGTCATGCGTGAGAAGATCAGCCCTGACACCAGTGAGATCGAATGGCAAGGTATTGGCAAAGATGGCAAGCCACTGCCGTCTGGTTTTTACAGTTTCCGAATTGAGGCAACAAGTAACGGCGAGACACTCAAAACCCGTGACGTCGAGGCTTATACCCGCGTAACAGGGGTAGAGATTACCAAGGATGGCCCCAGTCTGATCTTGGAGGGTGGTGGAACGGCTGGCATCAAAGATGTCACGGCACTGCGGGAGCGCTCTGAAACAGCGAAGAGCTGACGAGGGATAAGGTCTCGCCTGGAAAGCTCCGATAAGCCGTGACTGCTTCACTTCCCCGGCACAATCGTCTGCTCAGGCAGGTGAACACCGGCCGTGACTGCCAGGAATGGCCCAAGGAAAGCAAGCATGGGACAACGGGTGCGAGTGATTATAGAGGGATGAAGAGGCAAAGGCAGATCGGATGATTGTCAGACCTGCCGCAACCTACCTGCAGCCCCACTCGACATCCCGAAGGTTTATCAAACCTGCAGGACAGGCCACAGAACCGGCGATATTGCGATAATGACCAAAGGCACGAAGAAACCGACCTTCCACGATATCGCGCTTCTTGCCGGAGTTGGCACCGCTACGGTTGAGCGGGTGTTGAATGGCCGTGGGGGCGTGCGGCCCGAGACGGCAGAAAAGGTTGTGCTGGCCGCACGAACCCTCGACTATCCGCGTATATTACCCGACGCGCATCGCGGGCTGATGCGGATCGAGGTGCTGATGGTACGGCCCGAGACCACCTTTTACCGGCGTCTGTCGCGTGCCTTTGAACGCATTTCTGCAACGCTGGATCCTCTGATCATCGTCCATCGCAGTTTTGCCGAAGAAATGAACCCGACGGAGGTTGCGGCCCGCATCTCCTCTGCCGGGATGCGTCGGGCGGGGCTGATTCTGGCGGTTCCGGATCATCCGCTGATCCGGGATGCCATTGAGAGCATCGCTGCCAAGGGCATCCCGGTAGTCCATGTCGTCACCCGAGCCTCGGACGAAGTGGGAGAGTTTGTTGGAATCGATAATTACGCCGCTGGACGTACCGCAGCGATGTTCATTTCCCGGATGAGCCCCCACAATGGGCGGGTCATGGCGATCTGCCATCCGATCTATCGCGTGCATCGCGACCGTATCCGGGGTTTTTCGGATTATTTCGCCGATCATCCGGAAGGTCTTGAGTTCGATTTGGTCGGCTTTGGCCGCGACGAGGAAGCCCGCCACGCCGATCTGCTGTTCACTGCCCTGAACCGGCACCCCGATCTTGCTGGCCTGTACAACGCGGGCGGAGCCAATGCGGCGCTGATCGAGGTGCTGCGCCGGCATCCGCGCGGGCGCGATCTGTTCTTTGTCGGCCATGAGCTGACCGACTATACTGCACAGGCGCTGCGGGACAGGGTGATGGATGTGGTGTTGGATCAGGCACCAGAGGCGCAGGCCCGCCGCGCCCTTGATATGGTACTACGCCGCATCGGCCTGACCGAGATTGAGCCCGATCAGGACCCCATCCGCTTTATCACCATCACCGCCGAGAGCCTTTGATCTGATTTGATCAAGGAAGCTTTCGGCTTCCCCGGACCTCGCTGCTACATCTTGCCGCAGGAGGAGGGCCGGCAGACCATGGCGCATGACGCCCTCCGCCCCATCCCATCGCCGAGGAGAGCGTCATGGACGATCTGCAATATGGAACGCGTAACAAGCGCGGCGACTGGACGCCGAACCGTCCTGTCGAGCCTGCGCCGCTGTTCGACTTTCCCCCGCGTATCAAGGCCATTCTGAAATGGCTGCCGCATTATTTCCTGCCCTGGAACGTGATCTTCGCCGTTTCGGCAGTCGCTTACTGGGCCTGGATCATCCCTCCGGTCGAGTCGATGCAAAGCATCCGGCTGGGCTGGATCGGCTGGCTTTATGCGGTGAACGCCCTGTGCGTTTTACTGTTCTACGGCGCGTTTGAACTGCACCTCTATGTGCTACGCCGTCAGGAAAACCGCTTTAAATACAACGGAAAATTCCCCGCCGAACAGCGCAGCAAAGCTTTCTGGTTCGAAAGCCAGAACATCGACAACATCCTGCGCACGTTTTTATCGGGGGTGACGATCTGGACCGGGGTCGAGGTGGTAATGCTCTGGGCTTATGCCAACGGCCATGCGCCATGGCTTAGCTTTGCCGAGCGTCCCTGGACGCTGGCACTGGTCGCACTCGCAGTACCGGTCATTCACGAATTCCACTTTTTCTGCATCCACCGGCTGATCCACACGCCGCTGCTTTATAAATGGGTGCATTCGGTACATCACAACTCGGTCAACCCTTCGCCCTGGTCGTCCCTGTCGATGCATCCGGTCGAACACCTGCTGTATTTTGCCACGGTATTCTATCACTTGATCCTGCCTTCGAACCCGGTGGTGATGCTTTATCAACTGCATTACGCGGGCTTTGGCGCCATCCCCGGCCATGTCGGCTTTGACAAAGTTGAGGTGGGCGAAAACGGCCTCGTCGATAGCCATGCCTACGCCCATTACCTGCATCACAAGTATTTCGAGGTGAACTACGGTGATGCGCTGATCCCCTTGGACAAGTGGTTCGGCACCTGGCACGACGGCTCGCCCGAAGGCGAGGCGCGGATGCAGCAACGCTATCGCAAGCGCAAGGAAAAGCTTGCCGCCCGCAAAGCCCGAATGGAAGCCAGGGGAGCCACCAAATGACCGATTGGGTAACTGCCTGCAAACTTGACGATATCGAACAGGAAGGCGCGATTCGCTTTGATCACAACAGCCGCACCTACGCGATCTATCGCGGCCCCGATGACAGCGTCTGGTGCACGGCGGGCCTGTGCACACATGAGGCGATCCATCTGGCTGACGGGTTGGTGATGGATTTCGAGGTGGAATGCCCCAAGCACTCTGGCGCCTTTGACTATCGCACCGGCGAGGCTTTGCGCCTTCCGGCCTGTGAAAACCTGCGCACCTATCCAACAGAGATAGTGAATGGCGAGGTTCGCGTGGCCCTGGGATAGGGCTGCGCACGCACCAATGGCCCCGCGACCGGAGCCTGGGAACGCAAGGGGTGCCGCGCACCCAAGGGAGGAAGAATGAAACGGATCATCGCCGCGGCTTCGCTCGCCGCGCTAAGCGCCGCTGCCGCAGGGGCGGAAACCATCGGCGTCTCGATGCAAAGCTTTGACAACAATTTCCAGACTCTGCTGCGGGAGGGGTTGCAGAAACGCGCCTCGGAACTGGACGGCGTGACCCTGCAGATCGAGGACGCACAGACCGATGTCGCCAAACAGCTTAATCAGGTGAACAACTTCATCGCTTCTGGTGTCGACGCAATGGTGGTGACGCTGGCTGATACCTCGGCCGCGCCCGGGATCTCGGCGGCGGCTGAGCTGGCGGGGGTTCCTCTGGTCTATCTGAACCTTGAGCCTGCAAATATCGCAAGCCTGCCGGCGACACAGGCCTATGTAGGCTCGCGCGAGACTGAATCGGGCAAGCTTGGCGCCGAGGCCGCTTGCGATCTGCTGAAGGCCAAGAACAAGCAGGGCAATGCGCAGGCCTATATCCTGATGGGCGATCTGGCGCATGAGGCGGCGCGCGAAAGATCCGCCTCGGTGCGTGACACCCTGGCTGCGGGGGATTGCAAGGACGTGGCCATCGCCGACGAACAGCCTGCGGCGTGGCAGCGCACCAATGCCATGGACCTGACCACGAACTGGATCACCTCGGGCCGGCCGATTGATGTGATTTTCGCCAATAATGACGAAATGGCCATCGGTGCCATTCAGGCACTCAAGGCTGCGGGCACCCAGATGGATGAGGTGATCGTCGTCGGGATCGACGCCACGCAGGATGGTCTGGCCGCGATGCAGGCGGGTGAGCTGGACGTGACCGTGTTCCAGAACGCCGCCGGTCAGGCTGCAAGCGCGCTGGATACCGCACTCGCACTCGCCCGGGATGAGCCGGTCGAACAGCAGGTTATGGTACCCTTTGAGCTGGTCACACCGCAGAACATGGCCTCTTTCGCGGGCCGCAACTGACCGGATGGCCGGCGCACGCCCACCGCGCCGGCCCCTGCAAGCGGAGAGCAATATGAACGGCATGGTCATCATCGGAGCTGGCGAATGCGGTACCCGCGCGGCATTCGCCCTGCGCGAGGCGGGCTGGAGTGGCCCTGTCACCCTGATCGGGACCGAACCCGGCGTGCCCTATGAGCGCCCGCCCCTCTCGAAACCCCGGGATGGGATAGTGCTGCGCAAACCCATCTGCCCACCCGAGGCTTTCGGGAACGCGGGTATTCATTATCTGGCGGATTGCACTGCCCGGTCGCTTGATCCCGTCACAAAGACAGTGACGTTGGAAAATGGCGAGGTCCTGCCCTATCACCGCCTGCTGCTTGCGACCGGCGCGACGCCTCGACGGCTCATCTGCCGCGGAGGGGACCGAGCGCTGAACCTTCGCAGCCACGCCGATGCCGAAGCAATTTTTGCGCGCGCATTGCCGGGGCATCCCGTTGCCATTATCGGCGCCGGGCTGATCGGGATGGAGCTTGCTTCCGTGCTGATCAGAAACGGGGTCCCGGTCCATGTGATCGACACCGCCCCTGCCCCTCTGACGCGTGCCGTTCCCAGCCATTTCGCAGCACAGCTGCATCAGCGCCATCAGGCCGAGGGGGTGCGCTTTCATCTCGGTCAGGGCGTCGCGGAAATCGGGGCAGACGGGGTTGCGCTTGCGGATGGCACTTTTGTTCCCGCCGATCTCACAGTGGCGGCCATCGGCGTGGTGCCAGAAACCGGGCTGGCAAAGGCCGCTGGGCTTGCGACCGGAAACGGTATTCTGACAGATGCAGAGTTGCGCAGCAGCGCCCCCGACATTTTTGCTGCCGGGGATTGCGCGGCAGCAGTTCAACCCGATGGCAGCCATCTGCGCCAGGAAAGCTGGCAGAACGCCCGCACCCAGGCCGAGACAGCCGCCCGCAATATGCTGGGCGAAAGCCAGCCTTATGCGGCCCTGCCATGGTTCTGGTCGGATCAATACGACCTCGGCCTTCAGGTCGCCGGTCAGCCCCGGCCTGAATATCATATGGTCCCGCGCCCCCTGCCAGGTGGAGAGCTGACCTTTTACCTCAACGCTGGCCAGCTCGTGGCAGCAGCAGGACTTGGCGCGGGCAATAGCACCGCCCGAGAGGTAAAGCTGGCAGAGATGCTGATCCTGGCGGGCGCCCGCCCGGATCCGGCTCTGCTCGCCGACTCGGCGATCAATCTGAAATCTCTGCTCAAAAGCGCACGGGCGGCGTAATGCAGCGGCTTTTGGTCTTTCAATCCCTTTGGGCGATGGAGCGTCGCCACACCGACGGGCACGAGCGTAGCCTTGACGAAAACATTGCCCTGATCCTCGACGCCGGTTTCGACGGGATCAGCGCACATTATACCAGCCGCGCTGAGGTTCAGCGGCTAAACCTCGCCCTTTCTGGCTCGGGTCTTGGCGTCGAGGGGATCTGTTTTCCGCGCACAGTGGATGACCTGCGCTTGCCGCTGGAGCTCGCCGCCGAATTCCCGGTCAGCCATCTGAACCTGCAACCTGACATCCGCCTGCGCCGGGTCGAAGACTGCCTGCCCTTGCTGGATGGCTGGCTGTGTCTGGCCGAGGATGCCGGCATCCCAGTGCTGATCGAAACTCATCGCGACCGCATGACCACCGATCTGTTCTTTACGCTGGATCTGCTTGAAGTCCGTCCGGAACTGCCGCTGCTGGCGGATCTGTCGCATTTTCTGGTCGGCCGCGAGTTCGCCTATCCGGTCAGCGCCGAAAACCACACGCTGATCCAGCGCATCCTGCGAAATACATGGGCGTTTCATGGCCGCGTCGCCTCGCGCGAACAGGTGCAGATCGAAATCTCATATCCCCATCACCGCCCCTGGGTTGATCTGTTCCGGCAATGGTGGCGTGAAGGGTTTCGCGATTGGCGCAGCCGCGCGGCGGCCGATGCGGCGCTGGTCTTTACCTGCGAACTGGGTCCCAAACCCTATGCCATCACTGGTCCCGACGGCAATGACACCACCGACCGCTGGAACGAATCGCTGATGCTACGCGACATGGTCCGGACCCTTTGGGCCGAAACAGCCAAACTGCCGACCGAACCTGCCCGCAGATGCAACTAGCCCGCCCCTTTTCATTTTTTTGGAGGTATTTTCATGATTTCTTCGTGTTTTGCGATTGCCTTTTCGAGGTCGTCAAAGACGGTGAGTTTTCCCCGGTCGAGTA
>NZ_JAFL01000048.1:0-11837 GCF_019633685.1 Paracoccus sp. J56 | reverse complement strand
CATTCCCTGGTGAACTCGTCGATGATGTTGAGCATGCGGAATCTCCTGCCATCGTGGGTCCGACCCTCGACGAAGTCATAGGACCAGACATGGTTTGGATGCTCGGGTCGAAGCCGGATGCACGATCCGTCATTCAACCAGAGCCGCCCCTTCTTCGGTTGCTTCTGGGGAACCTTCAGCCCCTCCCGCCGCCAGATCCGTTCGACACGCTTGGCGTTCACCGTCCAGCCTTCAGACCGCAGCATCGCCGTGATCCTGCGATAGCCATAACGGCCATAGCGGGAAGCGAGCCGGATGATGTCGGAGGTCAACGCCTCTTCATCGGGCCGGCCTTGCGGCTTTTTGCGCTGGGTCGAACGATGCTGGCCGAGAACCTTGCAGGCAAACCGCTCCGAGACGGAGAACTTCGCCATGACACGATCGACGCAACGGCGACGGCGAGCGGGGCTCAGAAGTTTTGCATTCGCTGCCCTTCGGGTCCCGAAGCAGCCTCTTTCAGGATCAGCTTCTCGAGTGTCAGGTCCGAGACCGCCTTGCGCAGCCGGTCATTCTCTTTCTCGAGCTCCTTCAGCCGCTTCACCTGGTCACCCTTCAGGCCACCGTGTCTCCCGTCAGCGCCCATGGCACAGATTTGAGGTTGTGATTTAAGGAGGATTTGGGCTTCGTCGTAGTGACGAAGGAACGAAGATGAAGCCCAAATCCTCCAATACAAAATTGCCGGCCAAGTCCCCTGCTGAGCGGGTGGTCAAGGACATTCGGCGTCAGACCCGTCGGCACTTCTCAGCTGAAGACAAGATCCGGATCGTGCTGGAAGGACTTCGCGGTGACGACAGCATCGCCGAGTTGTGCCGCAAAGAGGGCATCGCCCAGAGCCTGTATTACACTTGGTCAAAGGAGTTCATGGAAGCGGGCAAGCGCCGGCTCGCCGGCGATACCGCCCGTGCCGCGACCACCGGTGAGGTTCAGGATCTGCGCCGCGAAGCCCGTGCCCTGAAGGAATGTGTGGCGGACCTGACGCTCGAAAACCGTTTGCTTAAAAAAAGCATGATCGCGGATGGGGGCGACGACGAATGAGGTATCCCGCATCCGAGAAGCTCGAGATCATCCGGATCGTCGAACAGTCGCACCTGCCCGCCAGGCAGACGCTGGATCACCTCGGCATTGCCCGCCGGACCTTCTACCGCTGGTATGATCGTTACCGGGAAGGCGGGCCGGAAGCGCTGGAGGATCGCCCTTCGGCGCCGAGCCGGGTGTGGAACCGCATCGGCGAGGATATCCGGGACCAGATCGTCGAGATGGCGTTGGAGGCGACCGATCTCAGCCCGCGCGAACTGGCCGTGCGATTTACCGATGAACGCCAATACTTTGTGTCCGAAGCCACGGTCTACCGTCTGCTCAAGGCCCATGACCTGATCACCAGCCCGGCCTATGTCGTGATCAAGGCGGCCGATCAGTTCCACACCAAGACCACACGGCCGAACGAGATGTGGCAGACCGACTTCACCTACTTCAAGATCATCGGCTGGGGCTGGATGTATCTGTCGACGGTGCTTGACGACTTCTCGCGCTACATCATCGCCTGGAAGCTATGCTCCAACATGCGGGCCGAGGATGTGACCGACACGCTGGACCTCGCACTCGCCGCCTCGGGCCGCGACTGCGCCACCGTGCTGCACAAGCCGCGACTGCTATCGGACAACGGCCCGAGCTACATAGCGGGCGAACTGGCCGAATACATCGAGGCCAAAAAGATGAGCCATATCCGCGGCGCCCCGTGCCATCCCCAGACCCAGGGCAAGATCGAGCGCTGGCACCAGACCCTGAAGAACCGAATCCTGCTAGAAAATTACTTCCTGCCCGGTGATCTCGAGGCCCAGATCGAGGCCTTCGTCGAGCACTACAACCACCAACGCTACCATGAGAGCCTGAACAACGTGACGCCGGCTGACGCCTACTTCGGCAGGGCGCCGGACATCATCAAACAGCGCGAAAGGATCAAACGAAAGACCATCGAACATCGGCGCTTGCAGCACCGCAAGCTCGCCGCATAACATCAACCCCAAGACGAGGCCCGCTCTCCGCTAATCTAAGCCCCGATCTGAGCCAAATGTTCTGACGACGGACAAGGCCACCGAACTCCTTGCGCCACCGGTAATACGTAAACTGCGTCACGCCGATCAAACGGACCGCTTCTCCGACAGAACGACCTTGCGACAACAGAACATCGACTTGGCGCAGCTTCGCCACGATCTCTTCGGGTTTGTGCTTCTTCTGGGGCATTCCAACGTCCTCCTACGGCTCAATAGCCTACTTCAGGGAGGACCACTTTTCAGGGGGCAGACCAGTCGTTGGTCTTGTAGCGCACCAGAGATTGCGACGAGACGCGCCCGGTCGCCTGATCGCAGGCATCAAACGGTGCCGCCGGGAGCGGGCGCATCGCGGCAAGGTCACGCTGCAGTCTTTCCCCGATCGTCTCGCTTTCACCGCGCAAGACAGCACGCTGTCGCTTGCGGCATTGCTCCTCCAGCCAGAGGTTGAACGCGTCCCAGGTCGCGAATTCCGGCACCGTCATCAAGACCCGGCTGGACCGCAAGGCCACCAACATCTCGGTGCTGGCGGCGATTGGCGTGCGGCGCGACGGGCAAAAGGTGCTCCTCGCCATCAGGAACATGGGCGGCGAAAGCACGGCTGCCTGGAGCCAATTCCTCGCCGACCTGGACGCGCGGGGCCTGAGGCGCCCGGAGTTCGTGATCGTTGACGGCGCTCCCGGACTTGAGGCCGCGCTTGTGGGCTCTGGGGCGGAGACCTGGCCATTCAGCGCTGAACAGTTCACAAGCACCGCAACCTGCTCGGCCACGCGCCCAAGCGCCTGCACGACGAACTGAGCGAAGATTACCGCGACATGATCTATGCCGACACGGCCGCCGAGATCGAGAAGCGCCGCAAGGCTTTCCTGCGGAAGTGGAAGCTCAAGTGCCGGGCCGTGGCAGATAGCCTTGAAGAAGCAGGCGACCGGCTCTTCACCTTCACCCGCCTTGATCCCTCGCAATGGAAGTCGGCAAGGACCACCAATGCCATCGAGCGCCTGAACGAGGAGTTCCGTCGCCGCATCAAGACCCAGACCGTCCTGCCCTGCGCCGAAACCGTGCCAATGTTGCTCAGGGCGCTCTTGGCGTCAGGGTAGATCCAGATGCGAAAGGTCGACGGATGGGAAACCCTCTCTCAACCACTCGTGTCGATGTCCCTTGACCTCGCGGCCTGACTGGAGCCAACGTTACATGCCCGGAGCCCGCTGCTCGGCAATTTCCACCACATTCGCGACACGACCAGCGAGCGTGAGCAGGCCGACTATGCCGAAGAACAGCTTGGCCTCATCAAAAAGACCGGCGCGGACGGTGTCTTCATCTATGTCTTCTCGTTCCCGACCTATCGCTTCGGCGAAGGCGCTCGCGACCTCGACATGATGAGCTTCTCCCTAGTGAAGACCTATCCCGCCGATCATCCCAAGGGACAGGCAATTCCGCCCTGGGAGCCCGAGGAGGCTTTCCACCGCATTGCCGCTATCTATTCGGAATGGGCCGGACGGTAGAGTCTCGAAGCCTCTGGGCATCAGCCCAGGACAGAATCGTTGACAGCCCTCGCCGATCTGGTACCAGTGGTCTGACCACGGTTACATAACTGGACGGATCTGTGTCGATTCTGCGTGACAAGACGGAAGGCAAGGGCGGCTATGAGAGCGTCGTAGCCTATCTGCGCGAGCAGCTGCTGTCGGGCGAGCTGAAGACCGGCGATTGCCTGCTGCCGGAAAGAGAGCTTTCGGCACGGCTGGGTGTCAGCCGCCAAGTGCTGCGCGAAGCCCTGCGTGCGCTGGCCATGATCGGCGCGGTCGAGATCCGCCATGGCGTCGGCACTATCGTCAGCCGTCCGAACGTCTCGACCCTGGGGGAATTCTTCACCTTCGCGCTGGCGCAGCAATCGCAGGTGATCGACGACATCATGGAGGCGCGGGTCGCCATCGAGCATCACGCCATCCGCCTTGCCTGCCGCCGGGCCGGGCAGGCCGATTTCGACCGCTTGGCCGAACGGCTGTGCGACATCGTGGAAACCATCCGCGATCCCGAGGCCGGCGGCCGGGCCGATTTCCGCTTTCATGAGGCCCTGGTCCAGGCGGCCGGGTCGCCGGTGCTGGTCAGCCTCTATTCCTCGATCTCGTCGCTGATGATGCGCTCGCATCTCGACCGGCGCGAACAGATCATTCAGGTCGATGGAATCGAGTCATTCCTGATCGACCACCATCGCAGGATCTACGAGGCGATCGTCGCGCGCGACGTGGCCGAGGCGGACGAACTTCTGGCGCGGCATTTCGAGATCGGCGCGGATTTCCGCCGCCGGGCCAGCTTTCGCAGCGCGACCGCCGGCCGTGCCGCCTCGTCCGGGACAGTCATCACGCAAGGAGAACAAGATGCAGATCGTGATCGGTAGCGACCACGCCGGATATCATCTGAAGGAAGAGATCGCAGGCTTTCTGCGCGAACTGGGCCACGACCCGATGGATGTCGGTAGCTTCGACCCCGATCCGGTGGACTTCCCGGACATCGCCCGCGACCTCTGCGGCAGGATCCGCGACGGCAGGGCCGAACGCGGGTTGCTGATCTGCGGCACCGGCGTCGGCGCGGTTATCGCCGCCAACAAGATCAGGGGGATCCGGGCCGCGGTCTGCCATGACGTGCATTCGGCCCATCAGGGGGTCGAGCATGACGATGTGAATGTCATGTGCATCGGCGCGCAGATCGTCGGCCCCTGGCTGGCGCGGGACCTGGTGCAGTCGTTCCTGGAGGCGCGTTTCGTGCAGGATGCGGATTTCGTCCGCCGCGTTGAGAAGCTTGCGCAACTGGAAGAAGAAAACTGACGGCAGGTGCTGCCGGGCCGGTCCCGGCCATCGCCGCAAGCCGAACTGGGAGGAGCCAGACGATGTCTGTTCAGAGGAGGGGAAGCGTTGGCTTCCTTGGGCTGGGGGTCATGGGCCGCGAGATGGCCCGCAACTTGGCCGCGGCTGGTTTTACGGTGCGCGCCTATGACGTCGTTCCCGGCGCAATCGAAGCGATGGCCGGAACCGGGGTCACGCCCGCCGCATGCATCGCCGATGCCGCCGAAGGGGCCGATATCGTCATCTCGATGCTGCCCGACACCCCCCAGGTCCAGGACGTCGTGCGGGGCGAGGGCGGGCTGCTGGCGAACCTGCCGCGGGGCAGGCTTTATGTGGACATGAGCACCATCGCCCCCGGCGCCACCCGCGAACTGGCAGCCGAACTGGCGAAGGTTGGCGTGCGGATGCTGGATGCGCCGGTCTCAGGCGGTCCCGTGGGGGCAAGGGACGCGACGCTGACCATCATGGTGGGCGGCGATCCTGCGGGTTTTGAACAGGCGCTGCCCTTTCTGCAGGGCATGGGCACGACGATCAACCATGTCGGCGCCTCGGGTGCCGGACAGACGGTCAAGCTGTGTAACCAGCTAATCTGCGGCATCAATCTTCAGGCAATCTGCGAGGCATTTGCGCTTGGCAGGGCCTGCGGTGTCGATCTTGCGCAGATGCGCGAGGTGCTGATGGGCGGCTCGGCCAATTCCTGGATGCTGGAAACTCTGGGTCCGGCGATGATCGAGGGTGATACCTCGGCGGGCTTTCGCATCGACCTGATGGTGAAGGACCTGCGGCTGGTCCTGGGCGAGGCGCAGCAAAAGCTGGTCCCGCTGCCCGCCACCGGCCTCGTCGCCTCGCAATATATCGACGCACAGGCGCATGGAGAGGGCGCGAACGGCAACCAGGCCCTGTTCCGGGTCTATGATCGGATGACCGGGCGGCCAACCCGGCCCGATGCTGCGGCAGGCCCGGCATGATACTGGACTTCACGCCCATCCTTGCCCGCTGGCAGATGCTGATGGATGGCGCGTGGCTGACCATCCAACTGGCCGTGGCGACGACGCTGACGGGCTTTTTGCTGGGAACCCTTTGCGCCGTCGCGCGCCGGTCGCAGTTCCGGCTGGCCGCCGCCATTGCAGGCACCTATATCGAGGCGATCCGCAACACCCCCTTCCTCGTGCAGATCTTCCTTGTCTATTTCGGCCTGTCCAGCCTTGGCCTGTCCCTGTCGGCGGTCACCGTCGCGATCATCGCCCTGACGATCAACGTCGGCGCCTATACCGCCGAGATCATGCGGGCGGGGTTCGATTCGATCCACAAGGGCCAGTGGGAAGCCGCCGAAACCCTGGGCCTGAGCAAGGTCCAGCAATACTGGCATGTCGCGCTGCGCCCGGCGATGGAGCGGGTCTATCCCTCGCTGTCCAGCCAGTTCATCCTGCTGATGCTGGCATCTTCCGTGACCTCGCAGATATCGACCGAGGAACTGACCGCTGCCGCGAACTTCATCCAGTCGGCGACCTACCGCCCCTTCGAGACTTATCTGGTGATCGCGCTGATCTATGTGGCGCTGTCGCTGGCCATGCGCGTCGTCTTCTGGGCGATCAGCATGGTCCTCTTCCCGCGCCGCCGCCGCCTTGGAACCAACCTGTAGGACCCGGACATGGATACGGCTCTCAATCCCAATCATATCAGGTTCCTGCTGGACGGCGCGCTGTGGACGCTGGTGCTGTCGCTGATGGCCTTCGTCGGGGGCGGCCTGGGCGGGTTCGCGGTCGCAATGGGACGGATCGCGCCCTCCCGGATCATCCGCATCGTGGTGACGGGCTATGTGCAACTGGTCCAGGGCACGCCCCTGCTGGTGATCATGTTCGTGACCTATTTCGGGCTGCCGACCCTGGGCTTTTCCATCTCGCCCATGTTCGCCGCGGGCCTGTCGATGACCATCTATGTCAGCGCCTATCTGGGCGAGATCTGGCGCGGCGCCATCGAATCCGTGCCGCGCGCCCAGTGGGAGGCCGCCGAATGCCTGGCGATGAGCCGGGCTCAGCGGATGTTCAAGGTGATCCTGCCGCAGGCGATCCGCATCGGCACCCCACCCACGGTCGGCTTCTCGGTCCAGATCATCAAGAACACCTCGCTCGCGTCGGTGGTGGGCTTTGTCGAACTGACTCGCGCGGGCCAACTGGTCAACAACTCGATCTTCGAGCCGTTCACGATCTATCTCATCGTGGCCGGTCTCTATTTCTGCCTGTGCTTTCCCGTTTCGCTGCTCAGCCGCCGGCTGGAGCGGACGGGCAGCGCCCGCGCAAGGAACCTCGAAGCCCTTTCCGCCTGAGTTTCAATTCGGAGCACCCCATGTCCATCGTCGTTCTCGACAATGTGAAAAAGAGTTTCGGTGCAGTAAAGGTGCTGCACGGAGTGTCCTTCTCGGTCGGGAAGGGGCAGGTCATGGCGCTGATCGGCGCCAGCGGCTCAGGCAAGAGCACCGCGCTGCGCTGCATCGCCCGGCTGGAAAAGATCGACAGCGGCCGGATCGAGGTCTGCGGCCACCGACTCGCAGACCCCGGCCTGGATCTGCGCAAGCTGCGGCTGGATGTGGGCATGGTCTTTCAAAGCTACAACCTTTTTCCACATCTGACGATCGAGCAGAATATCATGCTGGGTCCGGTCTCGGTCAAGCGTATCCCCCGCCCCGAGGCGAAAAGGATCGCAGCCGAAGTGCTGGCCAAGGTCGGGCTGGCCGACAAGGACAACGCCTATCCCGAGCAGCTTTCGGGCGGCCAGCAGCAGCGCGCCGCCATCGCGCGGTCACTGGCGATGCAGCCCAAGGTGATGCTGTTCGACGAGGTAACCTCGGCGCTCGATCCCAAGCTGACCGGAGAGGTGCTGCGCGTCATCGAGGAACTGGCAAGGACCGGCATGACCATGATCATGGTCACGCATGAGATGAACTTCGCCCGGCGCATCGCCGACAAGATCGTCTTCATGCACGAGGGCAAGGTGCATGAACAGGGCGGCCCGGAAATCCTGACCGCGCCCACCACGCCGGAACTGCGCGATTTCGTTTCAAACGAGCTGTGAACGCCGGGGGTGCGATCGCCCCGACGGCGCAATGGAGGAGGAGAAGAACATGAAGACGATCAGGAAGATGATGGCCGCCGGCATGGTGATGGCCGTGCTAGCGCCCACCGTGGCCTGCGCGGATCAATATGCGGACATCATGGCAGCCGGCAAGATCCGGGTCGCAACCGACCTGGCGATTCCGCCCTCGGGCATGCTGGACGACAATCTTCAGCCCACCGGCTCGGATGTCGAAACCGCCCAGCTTCTGGCCGAGGACTGGGGGCTGGAGCTGGAGTTTATTGAGACAACTGGTGCGACACGGATTCCCAACCTGCAGACCAACAAGGCGGATATCGTCATCTCGACCCTTTCGGTCACGCCGGAGCGCGCCGAGGTCATCGATTTTTCGAAACCATATGCCGCGCTTCGCTCGGTCGTCGGCGCTCCGGCCGCTTCTGAAATCTCTGGCTGGGAGGATCTCCGCGGAGTGGCGATTTCGGTGACGCGGGGGACGACGCAGGACACCCACCTGACACCCAGGGCGAGCGAGCTCGGTTTCATCGTCACCCGCTATGACGATGATGCGACCATGGTCACCGCCGCCGTCAGCGGCCAGGCCAAGGCGGTCGCGACGTCCGAGACGCTGGTGAAGCAGATCGGCGAGCGCAATCCCCAACTGGCCTTCGAGCCCAAGTTCACCATCGAGACCTTCGACCTGGCGATCGGGTTGCGCAAGAACGAGCCGGAACTGAAGGCCAAGCTGGACGAATGGGTCGAGACGAACCTGCAAAACGGCAAGCTGAACGAGATCTACGAGAAGTATCACGGCACGCCGCTGCCCGAAGAGATGCTGCAATAACGGCTGCGCCGGGACCGGCTGGACAATCGGCGGCGGATCCCCTGCCGCCGCCATTTTCACGGGGCAGGGCTTTCGGATGATCATCGTATTCGGTTCCATCAATGTCGATCTGGTCGCGCGCGTCGCCGAAATCGCCCGGCCGGGCGAAACCGTGCTGGCGCCGGGCTATGATACCTTTTTCGGCGGCAAGGGAGCCAACCAGGCGGTGGCCGCCGCGCGCGCCTCGGATCGCTGTGTGATGATGGTGGGGGCCGTGGGCAACGATTCCTTCGGGCAGGGCTGTCTCGGCAACTTCGCCGCGCATGGTGTCGATACCGCTGCCGTCCATTGCGTGGATGCGCCGACCGGGCTGGCCTTCATCTCGGTCGATCGGGGCGGGGAAAACGCGATCACAGTGGCCAGCGGCGCGAATGGCCTGATCTCGGCGCAATGGCTGGACGGGCTGGTTATCGACGCCAGCACCATCTGCGTCATGCAGATGGAAGTCAGCCTTGCGGAAAACCTGTCCTGTGCCCGGTGGGTTCGGGCGGCGGGCGGCAAGGTGAT
Organism: Paracoccus sp. J56; assembly: GCF_019633685.1. Taxonomy (NCBI): domain Bacteria; kingdom Pseudomonadati; phylum Pseudomonadota; class Alphaproteobacteria; order Rhodobacterales; family Paracoccaceae; genus Paracoccus; species Paracoccus sp. J56. The sequence goes on along the minus strand of NZ_JAFL01000048.1, from coordinate 2,451 downwards.
CCTGAACTTCGCCCCCGCAGGTCCGGACAATGATCCGCGGCAGGTGGATGAGTTGTTGCAACTGATCGACATTCTGGTGGTGAACGAGCCGGAAGCGGAAGTGATCGGCCGTCACGTTCTGCCCGCTTCGGGAACGCCTGCCGAAATGGCGCGCAGGATCGGCTGTGATCTGGTCCTGACGCGAGGCGCGGCTGGGGTCGATCTGCATGCGTTGGACGGCAGCTTTCTGCACCAGAACGCCCAGCCCGTCGAGGTCGTCGACACCACCGGCGCCGGGGACACCTTTGTCGGTGCCCTGGCCGCCGCCCTGGATGAGGCGGCTACCCTGCCAGAGGCCGTTGGGACAGCGACCGAGGCGGCCTCGCAGGCCTGCACCTGGAGCGGCGCGCAACCTGCGCCGACTCACCACAAGCAATCCTGGTGACAGCCCTATTGGAATGCCGAGGCTACTCCTGCCGTTCACCCGATCCCCTCCACCTCGGGCGCCTTCACGAACCTCCACGCCCGCCGCGGCCCAGTACCAAGACGGCCACCGCAATTGACCACGCAGCTTGCCTGAATGAGGTTCTCGAGATCGTTCTGGAAGATCATGGCGCGAGCCGACCAGATGTCCTGGCTGTACTCGAGACCGGCTTCGAAGGAGAGGTTCGTTTCGGGCTTGAGATCCGGATTGCCGACGATGTCGAAAGCGCCGCCACCGCCTACGGCCCGGTAATCAGGCGAGAGTTGCTTGAGCGTCGGCGCCTTGAAGCCCGTGCCGACGCCTGCCTTGAATGTCAGAGCATCGTTGAAATGATGCAGCAGATAGGCTCGCGGGCTCGCATGCCATCCGAAATCCACATGATGGTCGAACCGGCTGCCGACCACCAGCTCCCAGCGATCGCCGAAGGCAATCTCATCCTGGATGAAGGTGGCGTAGTGCATCTGCTCCGCGCTTCCAGCGCCGTTGACAGTCGGATCCTTCAACCGCTCCTGCCGTACCTCGCCGCCGATCGTGAACTTGTGTCCCTCGAAGGGTGAGAAGCTGACCTGTCCATCGCCCACCGTGTCGATGAACTTGTGCGGTCCCGACGCCGGGGCACCGTCGCTCCGCCGGTTCTCGCGGTCCAGGATCGAACTGTAGAGGCGCACGCGGCTGCTGCCCCAATCCCAATTACCTTCATGCGAAAGCGAGACGCGCTGCCGCCAGATGTCGTTCTCCGAGCGGTAGTAGGTCGGGAAGGCGCCCGAGCCCTGATTGCCGCTCCAGCGCTCCTCGAAACCGGCACCGTAGGACAGGTCGATGCGCTGGCACTCGTCCGGCATCCAGGTCAATGTCGCATTGCCCATGAGCGCCTTCTCGTCGCCAAGGGACGAGACGCGCTCATTGCTAGGCGATGCCAGTTCGGTGCGTCCCTTGAAGGCACCCCAGACATTCAGGCCAAGCACGCCAGGAATGATGGTACCACCGGCATAACCGGAAAAATTGTAGCCGTTGCCGCCGAGACCGTGCTCGGTGAGCGCTCCGAAAGTCGAAAACGAGCCGCGCCATTCGTCGGTTGCGCGGCGCGTGATGATGTTGACCACCCCGCCCAGCGCCTCCGAACCATAGAGCGAGGACATAGGACCACGCACCACCTCGATCCGCTCAATGGCTTCCGCCGGAACCCAACCCAGTTCGTAGTCGGAATGGGCGACGGCCGATGCCGAATTGCTAACCCGCATGCCATCGACCAGCACCAGGCTATGGTCCGGCTGCATGCCGCGAATGGAAATGCCGCGTCGTCCGAGTCCGATGCCGGTGAGCTGCACCCCGGGTGTGCCCTCGATGGCGCTGGCGAGATCGCGGACCGGCCGTTCGCGCAGTTCCTCGCCGGTCACCACCGTCACACTTGCCGGTGCGTCCTTCAGGAATCGCTCGCCAGAAGTTGCGGTGATCACGATCGGGTCAAGCATGGTGGTGGTTTCGTTGGTCGACTGCGCAAAACCTGTCGCGGGAAGGGATACGGAAGTGATCCACCCCCATTGAACGGGTCCACCTTGAAGTATGGTTTTGACCCTGAAGGAGGACCACAATGGCAAACAAGCGACACAAGCCCGACGAGATCGTCACGAAGCTTCGGCAGGTTGAGGTTTTGCGCGGCCAAGGCATGGCGATGGCGGATGCCGTTCGCCAGATCGGCGTTTCCGAACTGACGTTCTACCGGTGGCGCAAGCAATATGGCGGCATGAGCCGTGACCAGCTTCGGCAGTTGAAGGATCTCCAGAAGGAGAACGAACGGCTTCGCAAGGCGGTGGCCGATCTGACGCTGGACAAGCTGATCCTGACGGAGGCTGCGCGGGGAAACTTCTGAGCCCCTCGCGTCGCCGTGCCTGCATCGACCATGTTCGCTCGGTTCTGCCGAAGCGCGTGTCGGAGCGTCGGGTATGCCTCGTGCTTGGGCAGCATCGCTCCACGCAGCGGCGTATTCC
>NZ_JAFL01000047.1:0-12400 GCF_019633685.1 Paracoccus sp. J56 | reverse complement strand
ATGGTCGCGGCCTCAGTCTTGATCGCCTCCATGTCCTCGCCCAAGACCTCGGTGGCCGGAATGACCGGCACGCCGGCGCCGATGGCGACGCGCCGCGCCGAGGCCTTGTCGCCGAGCGCCCGCATGGTGTCGGCGCTCGGCCCGATGAAGGTGATCCCCGCCGCCTTGCAGGCATCGACGAAATCGGGGTTCTCGGACAGAAGCCCATAGCCCGGATGGATGGCATCGGCGCCGGATTCCTTCGCGACGCGGATGATCTCGGGGATGCTGAGATAGGCCGCCACCGGCCCCAGGCCGCCGCCGATGCGGTAAGCCTCGTCCGCCTTGAAGCGGTGCAGGCTCAGCTTGTCCTCCTCGGCATAGACTGCGACCGTCTTCTTCCCAAGCTCGTTTGCCGCCCGCATCACGCGGATCGCAATCTCACCTCGGTTCGCTACAAGAATCTTCCGGAACATGCAGAGCCCTTTCGAAAGGTGGGTGCCCGGCGCGCAGCTGGGCACCCCGGGGGGAAGGGGCGAGGAGCGCCCCAGCCGATGCCGCGGGAGGGAGGCGGCAGCGGATTCTCAGGCCGTGACGGCCATCCACTGCCGCGCGGCGGAGGAGCGCTGGATCGTCTCGACCAGCCGCTGGATACGCAGACCGGCCGCGAAGCCGAAAGGCTCGGGGATCTCGCCGGCAATGGCGCGCAGATAGCCCTCGATCTCGATGGCCTTCAGGTCGTTGAAGCCGATCTGATGGCCGGGGGCGACGCAGAAGCGGCCATAGGGCGGGTGGTCGGGGCTGGCCTCGATGCGGCGGAAGCCGCGCCGGCCGGGCGCGTCGGCGGTCGAATAGAAATGCAGCTCGTTGAAGCGCTCCTGGCTGAAGGCCAGCGCGCCCTTGGTGCCGTAGACCTCGAAATCATGCTGCATCTTGCGGCCGGTGGCGATCCAGTTGCCCTCGATGGAGCCTTGCGCGCCATTCGCGAAGCGCAGGAAGGCGCGGCCGACATCGTCCACTGTCACGGCACGCATGTTGCCCTGGCCGTCGGGGCGCTGGCCAATCATCGTGATGCAATCGCCCATCACCTCGGCGATCGGGCCGAGCAGGAATTCCGCCGTGGCCAGCGCATGGCTGCCGATATCGGCCAGCGCGCCGCCACCCGCCGGATCGTGGCGGAAGGTCCAGGGGCCGTCGGCATCGGCCATATAATCCTCGGCATGCAGGCCGCGATAGCCGCGGATCTCGCCCAGCTCGCCCGCTGCGATCATCTCGCGCGCAAGCCGCAGCATCGGGTTGCAGAGATAGTTGAAGCCGACCTGGGTCTTGACGCCCTTGGCCGCCGCCGCATCCGCCATCTGGCGCGCGTCCGAGGCCAGCGGTGCCAGCGGTTTTTCGCAATAGACATGCTTGCCGGCGGAAATGGCGGCCAGGGCCATCTCCTTGTGCAGCGCATTCGGGGCGGTGATGTCGATCACGTCGATCTGGGGGTCCGCGACCATGCTGCGCCAGTCGGCGGTGGCATGGGCAAAGCCGAAATCGGCGGCGGCACGGGCGGCGGCGTCCTCGGTGACGTCGGCGACCGTATGCAGTTCCAGCTGGTAAGGCAGGTCGAAGACCTTCTGCGCGCTGGCGAAACCGAAGACATGGGCCTTGCCCATGAAGCCGGTGCCGATCAGGCCGATACGCAGGACGGGTTTGTCAGACATGGGCAGTATCCGGTTTGAAGTGACGTTGCACTCAGCCGCCATCCAGATGGCGGACGAGACGACCGATTGACAGGGTTTCGGCACGGCTGTGCGGTGGTGGGCCATTGCGCGACGGTGCTGGAGGATCCTGCTCCAGGCGCTGCGGCAGGTCCGATATGAATGCGGCACTGCCGTAACGCAGATCCGTCGCCTGTCCGACGCTGTCGCCGAGTTCCGCGAGCCGGCGGCGCAGGTTCTCAAGCATGGGCGAAAGTCGGATTGACGATGAGACCGGGATCAACCGTGCCGTCCAGATAGTCGAGCGCGTTCCGGATGGATGCGATGGCCATGCGTTCGCCGCATTCGGCGGTCAGCCCGGCGATATGGGGCGACAGCACCGCGGTCGGCTGTTCGAACAAGGGCGAGCTGCCGGGCGGCTCTTCGTCGAAGACATCGATCCCGGCAGAACCGACCTGGCCCGAGGCCAGCGCTTCGGCCAGCGCCGCCTCGTCCACCACGCCACCGCGCGCCGTATTCGCAAGGACGACGCCGGGCTTCATCAGGGCGATCTCCCTTGCCCCCAGCACCGGCTTGTCGGCCCTGGGCACGTGGATCGAGATGCAATCGGCCCAAGCCAGCCCCTCATCCAGATCGGCAGCCTCCGCGACTGGACCTTCGGGCCAGCCCTTGCGGGCAAGATAGGGGTCATGGGCGCGGACCGTCATCTCGAAGCCGGCGGCCATGCGGGCAAGGCGCTGCCCGGTGCGGCCATAGCCGATGATCAGCAGGTTCTTGCCCGAGATTTCCCGCTGTTCCAGCCGGTTGCGCCAGCCCCATTGGCCGGGGTCACGCACCGCGCGGTCGGCCAGCAGCACGCGCTTGGCGGCCGCCAGAAGCTGCATCATCGCATGTTCGGCCACCGAGACCGAGTTCACGTCCCCGACGATGGTCAGCGCGATGCCGCGGTCGTTGAGTGCGGCAAGATCCACCGCGTCATAGCCGACCCCGTGACGCGAGACGACCCTGAGCCGCTTGGCCAGGGCCACGGTCGCGGCCGAAAGCGGCTGGGTGCGGATCACCAGCGCGTCGGCCTTGTGGATCAACGGCGCGTAGGAAGGTTCCGAAACTTCGGTCACGTAATCCACGGTGATGCCGCGTGCGGGCAGTTCGCGCAGCAGCGCCTCTCCCGCGGGATGCAGCTTTCCGGCAACAAGGAGATGCGGCATCAATAGGCTCCTTTCGTGGCAGAGGCGGGGGCGGAGCCGGTCAGGTCGCGCCAGGTCGCGACCGAGGCGGCGGCCGCACCGGCCAGCAGGCGGGTGTCGCCGCCGACCGTGGTCAGGTCGAACCCCCAGCCGATGGCCCTGGCGGCATATTCCGGCGTGCCGCAATGCAGGCAGGCACGGATGCCGTTCGCCTTGCAGGCGTCCTTGATCCGTTGAAGCAGCGCGATCATCTCGGGCTCTTCGCGGTCGAAGGCGGGGGGCAGGCGGCCTTCCTGCGTGCCCAGCGTCAGATCTGCCGGGCCGACATAGATGCCGTCGAGGCCGGGCGTCGCCGCGATGGCGTCCAGGTTGTCCATGCCCTGCTGGGTCTCGACCATCGCCAGCGCCAGCACCTGATCGTTCGCCGCCACGCCATAGCCGCCATAGGCGAAGGTGGCGCGGGTCGGGCCGAAGCTGCGCTGGCCATGCGGCGGATAGCGCATGTAGCTGACGAATTCCGCCGCCTCCTCGGCCGAGTTCACCATCGGGCAGATGATGCCTTGCGCGCCGGCGTCCAGCGCCTTCATGATCGCGCCCGGTTCGCGCCAGGGCACGCGGACCATCGGCGTCACGCCGGACGCCCGCATCGCCTGCAGCATGGGCAGCACGGCGCTGTAGTCCAGCGCGCCGTGCTGGGCGTCGATGGTGATGCTGTCATAGCCTTGCGCTGCCATGATCTCGGCGGTCAGCGGATTGCCGATGGACAGCCAGCCGTTGATTGCGGCGCGCCCCTCGGCCCATTGCTGTTTGAGCTTGTTGGTGAACATCGCGTTTCCTCCCCTCAGAACACGATCTGCGCGAGCTTGGTGTCGAGATAATCCTCGATCCCCTCGATGCCGCCCTCGCGGCCCATGCCGGAATGGTTGGTGCCGCCGAAGGGCGCCTCGGATGCGGCCAGCGCGAAGCTGTTGATGCCGACCATGCCGGCCTTCAGCCCCGCCGACATGCGCCGCGCCCGGTCGGGCGAGCGGGTGAAGGCATAGGCAGAAAGCCCCATGTCGGACGCATTGGCGCGCGCCAGCGCCTCGTCCTCGGTCGAGAAGCGGGTGATGGCGGCGATCGGACCGAAGTTCTCCCCGGCAAAGACCCTCATGTCGTCGGTAACATTGGTCAGCACCGTCGGCTCGAAGAAGAAGCCGCTGTTCAGATGCGCCGGACGCTTGCCGCCATGCGCGAGCTTGGCCCCGGCGCGGACGGCATCGGCGACGATTTCCTCGATTTCCGCCAGTCGTCCACCATTGATCAGCGGGCCCATGCCGGTGTCGGGGTCCATCCCGTCGCCCAGCTTGATCTGCGCCGCCCGCGAAACGAATCCGTCCACGAAGGCGTCGTGCAGGCTGTCATGGACGAAGATCCGGTCCGGGGTCACGCAGACCTGCCCGCAATTGGCGAACTTGGTCGGCACGGTCAGGTCCAGCGCGGCTTCCAGGTCCGCATCGTCATGGATGATCAGCGGCGCGTTGCCGCCAAGCTCCATCGAGACTTTCTTCACCGTATCGGCGGCATCGCGGATCATCTGCTGGCCGACGCGGGTCGAGCCGGTCAGGCTGACCTTGCGCACCCGGCTGTCCGCCATGATCGGCGCATAGGTTGCGCCGGTCGAGCCGACGACAAGGTTCACCGCGCCGTCGGGCAGTCCCGCCGCACGCAGGCAGTCGACCATCACCATCGCCACGCCCGGCGTCTGCGAGGACGGGCGCAGCACCACCGGACAGCCGGCGGCCAGCGCCGGAGCCAGTTTGCGGGCGGGCAAGGCGGCGGGGAAGTTCCAGGCGGTGAAGGCGCCGACGATGCCCACCGGCTCGCGCGTCACCTCGAAACGGCCGCCGGGGACGCGGCTGTCGACGATGCGGCCATAGATGCGGCGCGCCTCCTCGGCGAACCAGCGGAACTGGTCGCAGGCAAGGCCCCATTCGCGGCCCGCCTGCGCGATAGGCTTGCCGGTCTCGGCCGAGATCATCCGCGCTGCCTCGTCGGCGCGGCGGATCATCTCGTCCGCGGCCCTGTGCAGCGCGTCGGCGCGGCCGAAACCGCCCATCTCACGCAGTTTCGGCAGGGCGCGGGCTGCGGCGTCCAGTGCCGCCTTCGTGTCCTCGACCGTGGCAAGGGCCAACTGGCCCAACGATTTTTCGGTGACCGGAGAGATGACCTCGCCGCTGGCGGTGCCCTGGGTCCAGCTTCCGTCGATGAACAGTCCGAATTGCGAATACATGGCTTATCCGATTTCCCTGGTTGCGACCGTGCGGCCCTTGGCGGCGGAAAGGATCGCGGCCTCGGCCAGCAGCAGTGCCTGCCGGCCGTCCTCGAACCCGACCGGCACCGGCTTGCCTTGCTCGATGGCATCGACGAAGGCGCTGATCTCGGCCGCGAAGGCATCGGCATAACGGTCGATGAAGAAATTCTTCAGCGGCGTGGCGCGGTCGGTGAATTCCGCACCATAGAGCCGCACATGATCCAGCGCCCGGTTTTCCGAGATCGCCATGCCTGCGCTGCCGAAAGCCTCGACGCGCTGGTCATAGCCATAGACCGCGCGGCGCGAGTTGGTGATGATCGCCTGCTTGCCCGATTCGGTCTTCAGCACCACCGTCACCGTGTCGTAGTCGTCGCAACGCTGCATCAGAGACGGGTCGACCAGGCGCGAGCCGGTGGCGGTGACCTCGGTCACCTCCTCGCCCAGGATGAAGCGGGCCATGTCGAAATCATGGATGGTCATGTCGCGGAAGATGCCGCCCGAGGCCTCGATATAGGCGTCGGGCGCCATGCCGGGATCGCGCGAGGTGATGGTGACCTGATGCAACTCGCCGATCTGGCCCGATTCGATGGCCTTCCGGACCCCGGCATGGCCACTGTCGAAGCGGCGCACGAAGCCCAGCATGATCGGCAGGCTGGTGCCGGCAATTTTCGTTGCACAAGCGTTTACCCGGTCCAGCGACAGGTCGATGGGCTTTTCGCACAGGATCGCCTTGCCCGCCGCGACGGACTGCTCGATCAGATCGGCATGGGTGGCGGTCGAGCTGGCGATCAGCACCGCATCCACCTCGGCCGAGGCCAGCGCCGCCTCGACCGAATCGAAACGCGGCACGCCCAGTTGGGCTGCGACTTCGGCTGCTGCGGGGGCATGGATGTCATAGACGCCTGCCAGCCGGGCGCGCGGATGGGCAGCGATGTTTTCGGCGTGCATGCGACCGATGCGGCCGGTGCCGAGGACGGCGATTCCTGTCATGGGTTCCTCCCGAAATTCGTTTCGCAATAATCATTGCAGAACTATTGCATTGTCAATCATCATTCCGTATCGTCTGAAAAAACACCATCCGCAGGAGGAGGCGAGATGCCACGCAAGACCGTGCGCCTGACCATGGCCCAGGCCCTTGTTCGTTACCTTTGCAACCAGTTCACCGAGATCGAGGGCGCGCGTGTCCCGCTGTTCGCGGGCGTCTTCGGCATCTTCGGCCATGGCAACGTGACCTGCCTGTCCGAAGCCTTGGAGCAGGTGCAGGACCAACTGCCGACCTGGCGCGGCCAGAACGAGCAGAGCATGGCACTGGCCGCGATCGGCTTCGCCAAGGCCAAGCGTCGCCGCCAGCTGATGGTCGCCGCGACCTCGATCGGGCCGGGGGCGCTGAACATGGTGACGGCGGCGGGCGTCGCCATGGCGAACCGCCTGCCGGTGCTGCTGATCGCGGGCGACACCTTCGCGAATCGCCTGCCCGATCCGGTGCTGCAGCAGGTCGAGCATTTCGGCGACCCGACCATCACCGCGAACGATGCCTTCAAATCGGTCGTGCGCTATTGGGACCGCATCACGTTGCCCGAGCAGCTGATCCAGTCGCTGCCGCAGGCGGTAGCGACCATGCTGGACCCCGCCGATTGCGGCCCGGCATTCATCGGCCTGGCGCAGGACACGCAGGAATTGGCCTATGATTACCCCGAGGTTTTCTTCGAACCGCGCGTCTGGTCGATCCCGCGCCCGCGTCCCGACCGCGATGCGGTCGCGGCGGCGGCCGAACTGCTGAAAACGGCCAGGAAGCCGCTGATCATCTCGGGCGGCGGCGTGCGCTATTCGCTGGCCGAGGACGCCCTGGCGGATTTCGCCGCCAAGCGCGGCATCCCGGTGGTCGAGACCATCGCCGGCAAGGGCGCGCTGACCCATGACCATCCGGTCCATGCCGGACCCATCGGCATCGTCGGCTCGACCTCGGCCAATGCGCTGGCGAAAGAGGCCGACGTGATCCTGGCCATCGGCACCCGGCTGCAGGATTTCACCACCGGCTCCTGGACGGCCTTTGCCGAGGATGCGCGGTTCATCTCGGTCAACGCGGCACGCTTCGATGCCATCAAGCACCGTTCGCTGGCCGTGGTCGGCGATGCGCTGGAAACCATCGGCGAGCTGGACGCGGCGCTTGGCGACTGGGCGGCCGACGCTGGGCTGATGAAGCAGGCCAAGGAATTGTTCGCCGAATGGAACAAGCTGCTGGACGAGCATCAGGCGCCGACCAACGAGCTGGTGCCGTCCTATGCGCAGGTTGTCGGCGTGCTGAACAAGGTCGCCGGGCCGAACGACACGCTGATCGCTGCGGCGGGCGGCACGCCGGGCGAGGTGACCAAGGGCTGGCGGGTCAAGAACCCCAACACCTTCGACTGCGAGTTCGGCTTTTCCTGCATGGGTTACGAGATCGCCGCGGGCTGGGGCTGCGCCATGGCGCAGGAGGGGCCGGGCGCGACCGGCGGCACGCCCATCGTCATGCTGGGCGACGGCACCTACATGATGATGAACTCGGACATCTATTCGGCGGCGCTGACCGGCCACAAGATGGTCGTGGTGGTCTGCGACAACGGCGGCTTCGCGGTCATCAACCGGCTTCAGCAGGCCAAGGGTGTGCCCGGTTTCAACAACCTGCTCGCCGATTGCCGGATCCAGAACCGCGACAACCCGCTGCATGTCGATTTCGTGAAACATGCCGAGGCGATGGGCGCCCGCGCCGTCAAGGCCGAAAGCCTGGCCGATCTGGAGGGCGCGATGACGGATGCGCTGGCCCATGACGGGGTGACGGTGATCTCGATCGTCTCGGATGCCTGGAAATGGGTGCCGGGGGATGCGGATTGGGATGTCGGCGTGCCCGAGATCTCGAATTTCGAGACCGTCCGCGCCGCCCGTGCGGCGCAGGAAAAGATCCGCGAAGCGCAGCGTCTGGGTGTGTAAATGAAAGCAAAGCTTGGCATCGCGCCCATCGCGTGGTGGAACGACGACCTGGCGGAACTGTCCGATGACGTCAGCCTGGAGGAATGTCTGCGGCAGGCGTCCGAGGCGGGGTTCACCGGCATGGAGACCGGCCGTCGCTTTCCGATGGACATGGCCGAACTGGGGCCGATCCTCGACCGTTTCGGCGTCTCGGTCTGCGGCGGCTGGTTCTCGGGCCTGCTGCTGGACGGCGATATCGAGGCGGAAAAGGATCGCATCGCGCAACAGATGGAATTCTTCATCGCTGCGGGCGCGCCCTGCATTGTCTACGGCGAGACCGCGCGCTCCATCCAGGGCGTGCGTTCCGCGCCGCTGGCCACCAAGCCGAAGCTGACCGAGGTCGAGATGGCCGCCTATGGCCGCAAGATCAGCGATTTTGCCGATTGGTGCGCGAGGCAGGGGATGCCGATCTCGTATCACCACCACATGGCGGCAGCGGTCGAGACCGAGGAAGAACTTGACCTGTTCATGAAGCATTCTTCGGTGCCGCTGCTCTACGACGCGGGTCACATGGCCTTTGCCGGCGGCGACGTGATGCGGGTGATCGAGAACCACCATGCCCGCATCAGCCATGTCCATGCCAAGGACATCCGCCGTGCAGTCGTGGACGGGCTGGACCGTTCGCGCGAAAGCTTCCTCGATGCGGTGATCAAGGGCGCGTTCACCGTCCCGGGCGATGGCTCGCTGGATTTCGAGGCCATCGTCAAGGCATTGGCGGCCAAGGGCTATGAGGGCTGGTTCGTGGTCGAGGCCGAGCAGGACCCGGTGGCGAACCCGCCGCTGGAGATGGCGAAAAAGGGGCATAAGGAGCTGCTACGCGTGATGGCGGCGGCTGGCTATGAGGTGGTGAAATGAACCGCATTGATGGAAAGATCGCCGTCGTCACCGGCGGCACGCAAGGGCTTGGCGCGGCCATCGCGCGGCTTTTTGCCGAAGCCGGTGCGGCGGGCATCGTGATCGTCGGCCGAGGCGTCGAGAAAGGGCAGGCGGTCGCGACCGAAATCACGGCTGCGACCGACATTCCGGTCGAGATGGTCGCCGCCGACCTGGGCAAGATCGAGGACGTGCAGGCTATCATCCCCGCCGCCGACAAGCGTTTCGGCCGCGTGGACATTCTGGTCAACGCCGCCGGCCTGACCGACCGCGGCAACCTGCTGAACACCACGCCGGAACTCTTCGACCGCATGTTCGCGGTCAACACCCGCGCGCCGTTCTTCCTGATGCAGGACGCGGCCAAGGTGATGACCCGCGACGGGATCGAGGGTCGCATCGTCAATATCGGTTCGATGTCCGCGCTGGTGGGCCAGCCCTTCCTCGCGCCCTATGCGGGGTCCAAGGGGGCCTTGGCGACGCTGACCCGCCATGCTGGTTTTGCGCTGATGCGGCACCGGATCCATGTAAACCAGCTCGATATCGGCTGGATGAACTCGGACCACGAACGTGCGCTGGTGCTGTCGGAAACCGGCGACCCCGATTTCATCGACCGGGCCGCGGCGCAGAAACCCTTTGGCCGCATCCTCGACCCGAAGGAAGTCGCGCGCGCCGTGTTGTGGATGGCCTCCGACGACAGCGGCATGATGACCGGGGCGGTGATCCCCTTCGACCAGTCCGTCCATGGCGGCTATGACGACGCGCCGGTCCCTGCGGCAAAACTGGAGGCATGACGATGCAGACCATCAAGGGGCCAGGCGTCTTCTTGGCCCAGTTCGCGGCCGATGACGCGCCCTACAACTCGCTGCCCAGCCTGGCGAAATGGGCGGCCGACAAGGGCTTCAAAGGGGTGCAGATCCCGACCTGGGACACGCGCCTGATCGACATGAAACAGGCCGCCGAGAGCGACGCCTATTGCGATGAGATCAAGGGGATGCTGGCCGACCACGGCCTTCAGATCACCGAATTCGCCTCGCATATCACCGGCCAGCTGGTGGCGGTGCATCCGGCGCATGATGTCATCATGGACAGCTTCGCGCCTGAACATGTGCGCGGCAACCCGACCGCGCGCCGCGCCTGGGCCGAGGAGCAGCTGCGTTTCGCCGCCCGCGCCTCGCAGCGGCTGGGGATCGACCGGCACGTGACCTTCTCGGGCGCGCTGCTGTGGCCCTATCTTTACCCCTATCCGCAATGGCCCGAGGGGTTGGTCGAGGAAGGTTTCGACGAACTAGCAAGGCGTTGGGCGCCGATCCTCGATGATTTCGACGCGCATGGCGTGGATGTCTGCTACGAGATCCACCCCTGCGAGGATCTGCATGACGGCCATTCGTGGGAATATTTCCTGGAAAAGGTCGGGAACCATCCCCGCGCCAACCTGATGTACGACCCCAGCCATTTCGTGTTGCAGGCGCTGGATTACCTAGCCTTCATCGACCACTACCACGAGCGCATCAAGACCTTTCACGTCAAGGATGCCGAGTTCCGCCCGGACGGCAAGTCCGGCACCTATGGCGGCTATCAGCCGTGGTCGAAGCGCGCCGGCCGCTTCCGCTCGCCTGGCGACGGGCAGGTCGATTTCGGGGCGATCTTCACCAAGCTGACCACCTATGGCTTCGATGGCTGGGCGGTGCTGGAATGGGAATGCTTCGTCAAGAACCCCGAGGACGGCGCCCGCGAAGGCGCGCAGTTCATCGCGGACCACATCATCCGGGTGTCGGACCGCGCCTTCGACGATTTCGTGAAATCCGGCGCCAATCGCGGCGCCAACCGGGCCATGCTCGGACTGGAGGAATGACCATGTTGCGTCTTGGAATGGTGGGCGGCGGACAGGGCGCCTATATCGGCAATATCCATCGCCTCGCCTCGCGGCTGGACGGGCAATGGCAGCTGGTGGCCGGGGCCTTTGACGTCGATCCCGAGCGTGGCCGCGCCTTCGCGATCTCGCAGGGGCTCGACCCCGCCCGCAGCTATGGCACCTATCAGGACCTGATCGCGGGCGAGACGGCGCGGGAGGACCGCGTCGATGCCGTGGCGATCTGCACGCCGAACTTCACCCATTACCCGATCGCCAAGGCGCTGATCGAGGCAGGCTTCGACGTGATCTGTGAAAAGCCCCTGACCGCGACGCTGGAGGATGCCGTAGCGCTGGAAAAGCTGGCGCGCGAAAGCGGCCGTTTTGTCGGCGTGACCTATACCTATTCCGGCTATCCGATGGTGCATGAGGCCCGCGTCCGCGTCGCCCGTGGCGAATTGGGGCCGATCCGCACCGTGCAGGTCGAATATCCGCTGGAATGGATGGCGACCGCCATTGAACAGGCCGGCAATGCGCAGGCCGCCTGGCGCACCGATCCCAAAAAGAACGGCCGCGGCGGCTCCATCGGCGATATCGGCACCCATGCCTATCACCTGGCGGGCTTCGTCACCGGGCTGAAGCTGGAAAGCCTGACCGCCGATCTGGCCACCTTCGTGGGCGGCCGGGCCTTGGATGACAACGCCCATGTCATGATGCGCTATCAGGGTGGAGCGCGGGGCCTCTTGTGGTCCTCGCAGATTGCCATCGGCAATTCCAACGGCGTGCGGCTGCGGGTTTTCGGCGAAAATGGTTCCCTGCAATGGTTCCAAGAGCAGCCGAACGAGCTGGTCTTCACGCCGCTAGACGGCCGGGTGCAGATTATCAAGCGCGGCGCCGACGATCTGTCCGAGGACGCCAAGTTGCGCATCCGTACGCCCCCCGGCCATCCCGAGGGCTATCTGGAAGCCTTTGCCAATCTCTATGCCGGTTTCGCCGAGGCGATCCGCGCGCGGCAAGAAGGACGCGAGCCCAGCCTGCTGGGGCAGAACCTGCCGCTGGCCTATGATGGGCTGAAGGGCGTGGCCTTCGTCGAGGCGGTCGTGGACAGCCACGAGGCCGAGGGCCAGCCCTGGCTGACGCCCATGGCGGTCTAAGAATCGAAGGTCCGGCGCGCCGGAAGGCGTAGCGGGGCTAGGTTGTGTTGACAAAAAGGATTCCCCTGCGCGTCTGGCTGTGATTCAAGATCATCTCTACGTGGGAGGTGACCTTGGCACGCAATCTGATGTCCGACGACGAATGGGCATTCTTTGAGGGCTTCATCCGAGCCGTCCGGCATCCGAACGGGCGCAAGCCTGCGGACCATCGACTTGTTCTGGATGGCATTTTCTGGGTCGCGCGGACCGGTGCGCCCTGGCGGGACCTGCCAGAGGAGTTTGGCAAGTGGTCATCTGTCTACCGGCAGTTCCGGCGCTGGACGCTCGCCGGGCTGTGGGAGGACATCCTGGAT
>NZ_JAFL01000046.1:0-12424 GCF_019633685.1 Paracoccus sp. J56 | reverse complement strand
TGGCGCGCGGGCATTGTTGAGCAGCCTGCCGGATGTCGATTGGTTGCTCGGGGATCGCGGCTATGACGCCGACTGGTTCAGAGAAGCATTGAAAGACAAGGGGATACGGGCGTGTATCCCTGGTCGAAAACAGCGGAAGATGACGGTGAAGTACGACAAGCGCCGATACAAACGGCGCAACAGGATCGAGATCATGTTCGGCAGGCTCAAGGATTGGCGGCGTGTGGCAACCCGATATGACAGATGCCCAAAGGTCTTCCTCTCAGCCATCGCCCTCGCCGCAATCGTCATTTATTGGTTATGAGTCCTGACCCTAACGACCCTCTCAGGGGCAGATGGATTTTCTCGCGCGGCCTCTCTGGGGAAACTTGTTCTCTTGCGGCCCGGATCTTTGGAATGGCGGCGGCCAGAAATCACGTTAACCTTAGTCGTGAATTTGGCCTGCCCACCCCAAGCGCCAGAACGCCGGTCACCCCCCCGCCACAATCGGCAGGACGGGGGCGGTTGTCTGATGCCGGAACCGCGGGCCAGCCAGACTGCAAGGACAGGATATCCGCCATGACCATCCAACCTCCGCAAGCACGACCCGGGGCGGCAAGCCCCGTCCCCGTGGTGCCCGCATGGATCGAGACCCGCGAACAGGCGCTGGAGGCCGCGCACCGTCTTGCCGCCGACTGGGCCCCCAAGGCGGCCGAGCGGGACGCCCAGCGTATCCTGCCCTTTGACGAAATCGCTGCCTTTACGGCCTCGGGCCTTGGCAGCCTGACCGTCCCGCGCGCCTATGGCGGGCCGGGACTGGATTATCTGACCCTGGCCGAGGTGTTCGAGATTCTGTGCGCGGCTGACAGTTCGGTGGGCCAGATCCCGCAGAACCATTTCGGCGTCATCCAGCTGTTGACCGAGGCCGGCAGCCCCGAGCAAAAGGCGCGCTGGTTCGCCGACGTGCTTGCCGGCGCCCGCATCGGCAATGCCGGACCCGAGAAAAGCCGCGCTGTGGTCACCCATAACACCACCGGCCTTAGCCGTGGCCCGCAGGGGCTGCGCCTGAACGGACACCGCTATTATTCGACCGGGGCGATTTTTGCCCATTGGATCCCCACCCGGGCCAATGACGAACAGGGCCGCCCGGTGCAGGTCTGGGTTCCCCATGACGCGCCGGGCGTGCGTGTGATTGACGACTGGTCAAGCTTTGGCCAGCGCACCACCGCCTCGGGCAGCGTGATCTTTGAAGATGTGCCGATCAGCGAGGATCAGATCATCCCCGTCTGGCAGCGGGCCGAGACGCCGGGTCTGGCCGGGCCGGTCTCGCAGCTGATCCAGGCGGCAATCGACAGCGGCATCGCCATCGGAGCCCTGGACGAGGCGATCCGCTTTGTGCGCGAGAAATCCCGTCCCTGGGTCGATTCCGGGGTCGAGCGTGCCCAGGACGACCCCTATATCATTGGCGATGTCGGGCGGTTGCAGATCGACCTGTGGGCTGCACGCGCGGTTCTGCATGACGCCGCGCGCCTGCTTGACGAAATCGCCGCCAACGAGGTGACCGCCGAGGCCAGCGCCCGCGCCTCGGTCGCGGTGGCCGAAGCCAAGATCCTGACGACCGAGATCGCGCTTAACGCCGCCGAAAAGCTTTTCGAGCTTGCCGGATCGGCCGCGACCCGTGCCGCGCCGAACCTTGGCCGCATCTGGCGCAATGCCCGCGTTCATACGCTGCACGACCCGGTGCGCTGGAAATATCACCTGCTGGGCAATTGGCACCTGAACGGTGCCCTGCCTGCCCGCCATCAATGGAACTGAGATGATTAGAACCGCTCCTCCGCCCCGCGACGTGCATGTGATCACCGACGACGCCGAAGCGATCGGGGCCGCCCACCGCCTTGCCGCTGGTTTTGCACCCGGCGCCTCGGACCGCGACCGCAACCGCGTCCTGCCCTGGGATGAACTCGAGGCGTTTTCGGCCTCGGGCCTGTGGGGCATCACCATACCGGCCGAACACGGCGGTGCAGGTGTATCCGCGGTGACACTGGCGCGCGTCATCGCCATCATCGGTGCCGCCGACGGCTCGCTGGCGCAGATCCCGCAGAACCATTTCTATGCGCTTGAGGTCCTGCGCAGTGGCGGCAGCCCAGAGCAGCGCGCCTATTTCGACAGGCTGGCGCTCAGCGGGCACCGCTTTGGCAATGCGCTGGCAGAGATCGGCGCGCGTGACTTCAAACGCCGCACCCGGCTTTTTCACGACAACGGCCGCCTGCTGGTCGAGGGGCGCAAGTTCTACTGCACCGGTGCGATCTATGCCCATTGGATCCCGACGCTGGTCGTCGACGAGGATGAGCGTCAGCAGCTCGTCTTTATCCCGCGCGACGCGCCCGGGGTCAGCATCACCGATGACTGGGACGGGTTTGGACAGCGGGGCACCGGATCGGGCTCGGTCGCCTTCGACCGTGTCGAGGTGCGTCCCGAATGGGTCATTCCGTTTCAGGCAAGCTTTGAACGCCCAACGCCCATCGGCCCGCTCGCGCAGCTTTTGCATGCGGCGATCGACCTTGGCATCGGCAAAGGCGCCTTTGCGGCCACCCTGCCCTTTATCCGCGACCGCGCGCGGCCCTGGATCGACGCCAAAGTCCAGCGCGCCGCCGATGATCCGCTGCTGGTCGCAGGTGTGGGTGAGGTCTCGGTCCGACTGCGCGCTGCCGAAGCGCTGGTCGACCGCGCCGGCCGCGCTGTCGATGAGGCCATCGCCGATCCGACCGAGTTCACCGTTGCGCAAGCCTCGCTGTCCGTCGCCGCCGCCCGGGCGCTGACAACCACAGCTGGCCTTCTCGCCACGTCGAAACTGTTCGAACTGACCGGCACCTCTGCCACGCTGACCGAGGACAACCTCGACCGCCACTGGCGCAACGTGCGTACCCATACGCTGCATGATCCAGTGCGCTGGAAATACCATGCCGTCGGCAATCACAGCCTGAACGGTATCAACCCGCCGCGACACGGAGCGATCTGAATGGCCCGCCTTGGCAAGCATATTATCGTCAATGCCTTCAACATGAACTGCGTGGGCCATATCAACCACGGCCAATGGACCCATCCCCACGACCGCTCGGCAGATTATACCCGGCTCGACTACTGGACCGACCTCGCCCGAACGCTTGAGCGCGGCTTGTTCGACGGGCTGTTTCTGGCCGATATCATCGGCACCTATGACGTCTATGGTGGTGGGATAGATGTGACCTTGCGCGAATCCGTGCAACTGCCGGTCAATGATCCGATCCTGCTGATCTCGGCCATGGCGGCCGTGACGCAGAACCTGGGCTTCGGCGTCACGGTCAATGTCAACCAAGAGGCCCCATATACCTTTGCCCGCCGCATCTCGACGCTTGACCACCTGACACAAGGGCGGATCGGCTGGAACATCGTCACCGGCTACCTCGACAGCGCCGCACGCGCAGTGGGCCAGAACGGGCAGACCAATCACGACCTGCGCTATGATCAGGCCGACGAATATCTCGAGGTGCTCTACAAGCTCTGGGAATGGTCCTGGGACGACGATGCCGTGATCCGGGACCGTGCGGCGCGCGTCTATGCCGACCCGGCCAAAGTGCGCAAGGTCGTCCACCACGGACGTTTCTACGATGTCGAGGGCTGGCACCTCTCGGAACCTTCGCCGCAAAGAACACCGGTGCTCTTTCAGGCCGGAACCTCGGGCCGCGGCCAGCTTTTTGCGGCACGACACGCGGAATGCGTCTTCATCTCGGCCCCGGAAAAACAGCTGGCTCGCAAGGCCGCGCAAAGCATCCGCGCCGCCGTCGCCGCTGCCGGGCGCCGCCCCGAGGATGTCAAGATCATCATCGGCATCAACGTCATCACCGACCGCAGCGCGGCGGCAGCATTGGAAAAGCTGGCTGAGTATCGGGCCCATTCCAGCCCCGAGGCCGGTCTTGCCCATTTCGCCGCTTCGACAGGCATCGACTTCTCGCGCTATGATCTGGACGACCCGATCCCTTACGGGCCGACAAACTCGATTCAGTCGGCAACAAAACTGGCCGAAAGCCGAGGCTGGACCAAACGCGATCTGCTCAACCAGCTCGCGCTCGGCGGGCGCTACCCCCTTGCTGTCGGAACGCCGACCGAGGTGGCGGACGAACTCGAATCCTGGGTGCGCGAGGGCGACATTGACGGCTTCAACCTCACCCGCCTCGCCACGCCCGAAACTTACGAAGACTTCGCCGATCTGATCGTGCCGGAACTGCAAACCCGCGACAGCTTCAAGACTGAATACGCACCAGGCACGCTGCGCCACAAGATCTTCGGCCAGGGCGACCGCCTGCCCGACCGCCACACAGTTGCAAACTTCCGCCCCGGCCCGGCGGTGGCGGCGCAATAGTCCTTCTTTCGTGTCAAAATATCCACGGGGGTGTGGGGGCAGTCAGCCCCCACATTCATTTCAGCGCGCCTTCAGCCGCCTGACTGCATGATCCCCCGAAAACTGGACAGCCGAAACCAGCAGGATCAGGATCGCGATCACCACCAGCATGACAGTGGTGTCAAACCGCTGATAACCATAGCGAATCGCCACATCACCCAGACCACCCGCACCGACAGCACCCGCCATGGCCGAGGCGCCGATCATCGAAACAACGGTAATGGTGAACCCGCCGGCAATTCCCGGCAGTGCCTCGGGCAGCAGCACATGGCGCACGATGTCCCAACGCCGGCAGCCGATGGACTGTGCGGCCTCAACCAGCCCCGGATCAACCTCGCGTAAGGAGACCTCGGCAATCCGCGCGAAAAAGGGGGTCGCTGACACCGACAGCGGCACGATCGCCGCCCAGACACCGATCGTCGTGCCCGCGACCAGCCGCGTAAAGGGGATCAGCGCCACCAGCAGCACGATGAAAGGCACGGCTCGGAATCCGTTCACCACAGTGCCGATAATGCGGTTCAGCCTCGGTGCCGGAAAGATCCCGTCAGACCCCGAGGTCACCAGAAACACTGCCAGAGGTATCCCCGCAAGCACAGCGATCCCGGCCGAGACCGAGACCATCAGCACCGTATCCCAAAGCGCCTGTTGCAGGCGGTCAACCATCTGTGTCGTCAACATATCCGATGATCCTTGTCCTGTCGGCGAGATGCGCCGGAAACTCTGCATCGCCCCCCGGCCCCAGCGCGAGCAGCAGCTTGCCGATGGCGCGACCCTGAATGCGGTCGATTTGCGAAGATAAAAGCCGCAGCCCCCTGCCTCCGGCCAGTTCAGTCAGCTGCGCCAGATCCGGCACGGCTGATCCTGCAAAGGTCAGCTCGACCACCGCCTGATCCTCGGGACCGCGCCGGGTCTCGTGCAACCGGTCGGCCAGATCCTCGGACAGGCCGTGCTGCAAAGGTTGCAGCAGCGCCTGCGTGGCCGGATGGCGGGGCGCGCCAAAGACCTGCCACACCTCGCCCTGTTCGGCGATCTCTCCGCGCTCCAGCACCACCACCCGGTCGCAGATTTCACGGATCACGCTCATCTCATGGGTGATAAGGACGATGGTCAGTCCCAGCCGCTGGTTGATATCCCGCAAAAGCCGCAGGATCGAAACCGTTGTTTCTGGGTCCAGCGCCGAGGTCGCCTCGTCGCACAGCAGGATCTCGGGACGGCTGACCAGCGCGCGGGCGATACCGACGCGCTGTTTTTGCCCACCCGACAGGCGCGACGGGTAGGTTCCACCCTTGCCGGCAAGACCGACCAGATCCAGCGCCTGATCAACGCGGCGTGTGATCTCGTCCCGTGCCACGCCCGCGACCCGCAAGGGCAGCGCGACGTTTTCATAAACCGTCTTGGCGGACAGCAGGTTGAAATGCTGAAAAATCATGCCGACGCGGCGGCGCAGGGCGACCAGTCCCGCCTCATCGAGCAGGGCGATATCCTCGCCATCGACCAGAACCCGGCCGGTTGTCGGACGCTCAAGCCGGTTGATGGTGCGCAGCAGGCTGGACTTGCCCGCGCCCGAGCGGCCGATGATGCCAAAGATCTCACCCGCCCGGATGTCAAGGTCGATGCTGCTGAGCGCCTGCACCTCTCCGGCCGATGACCGGTAGGTCTTACCCAGCCCCTCGAACCGTACCGTGCCTGCCTTGCGAATGGCCGCAGCGGCGGCGGGAATTTCCGTCACCGCGCTGCGCGCAAGGGTTGCTGCCGCACCCGTCATCAGCTTTGCCACGCAAGGATGTAAAGCTTGTCACTGCTGGCGAACGAGGCATGGACCTGATCCTTGACCGCCTGCGACTGCTGGAACAGTTCGATGAACTGCTTGATACGCGGGTCATCCTTGTTGTCGCTGCGCGACACAAAGGAAACCGAGAACTGTTTGTCCTCGATGCCCGAATAGATCAGCCCCGAAGTCGGGTCAAACGCGCCCGAGGCGACGATGAAATGCGGATAGCCCTGCGCCAGATCGACATCGCCGGTGATACGGACCAGCTGCGGCCCCTCGACCTCGGTGAATTTCAGATTGCGCGGGTTCTCGACAATATCGTCAAGCGTGCCAAGGAAACCCACGTCCTCTTTCAGCTTGATCAAGCCGGCCTTTTCCAGCAGCAGCAGGCCGCGCCCCTGGTTCACCGGATCATTGGCGATAGCGACGCTGCCACCTTCGGGGATTTCGTCAAAGCTTTTATGCTTGAGCGAATATAGCCCAAGGTTTGCCAGAATGCCCTGGCCCACTACCTCAAAATCATAGCCGCGCTCTTTCTCGGCATTTTCCAGGAAAGGACGGTGCTGAAAAAAGTTCAGGTCGATATCCCCCGCCGCCAGCGCGACATTCGGCGTGGTCCAGTCGCTGAACTCGACCACTTCGACCTCAAGGCCCTTTTCTTTGGCTTCCTCGGCGGCGACGTTCACGGCATCACCATAGGCACCGGGAACGACACCGATCTTAAGCGCCTCGGCCGAGGCGGACAGGCCGACCAGCGACAGCGCGGCGGCAAATGCAAAAGTGACAAGTTTCATGGCTGTCTCCGTCAGTTGGCTGCCGTCTGGCTAAGCCAGGGCAGCGAATAGAGTGCGGGGTTATGGGCATTCGAGGCGTCGATCCGGTCGCGTACCGCCTGCGAGCTTTGATAGATCCTGATGAATTCCGCGATTTCGGGATCGTCAGCGTTATCCACCCGGGTGACGAAGCGGATGGCGAAATGGATGTCGTCAAGCCCGGAGTAAAGCAGCGCCCTGCCAGCGAAATCGTCGCGCCCGGCATTGACGTAATGGGCCGGGTAGCCCTGTGCCAGATCAACGTCCGAGACGGCGCGGACCAGCTGCGGCCCCTCGATCTCGACGAATTGCAGGTTGCGGGGGTTGGCGGTGATGTCGTCAAGCGTCGCTTTCCAGCCGACATCGGGCCGCAATGCGATCAGCCCGGCAGCCTGCAACAGCACCAGCCCCCGGCCCTGATTGACCGGGTCGTTGGCAACCGCCACCCGCGCCCCGTCCGGCAGCGCCTCAAGCGAGACATGCTTTTCCGAGTAAAGCCCGATATTCGGCAATATCCCCAGAGCCACGGACTTTAGCTCATAACCAGTCTCTTTCACCGCATTGTCGAGAAAGGCCTGATGCTGAAAGTAATTGGCGTCCAGATCGCCATTCGCCAGTGCGAGATTCGGGGTGGTCCAGTCACTGAATTCGACCACCTCGACCTCAAGGCCCTTTTCCCTGGCCTCGCGGGCGGCGACCTCGATCGAATCCGCCAGCGCCCCGGGAGTCACACCGATCTTGACAGCGCCAAAAGCAGATGTGGCGACCAGTGCAAGCACCGCCGCCAGCGCGGGGATTGCCGTCTTGTTCTTCATTCTTGCCTCGATCTTGCCGTATGCCGGCGACCGGTTTGGCCGCCAAATGACGATTTAGTTCATCGTCATTTGCTACGCTGCGTCGAGGTTCCTGGCCATTCCAAAGCCCGTGCAGGAAAGAGAGAACTATTCTCTGGCTGCGCCCGACAGGGGAACGTCAATGCTTGCGTGCTAAATGCAGCGGCCGGAATGATACGCCGACCTCATGGCCTGAGCCCCAGGTGCATTCCACGGGCTATCTGACCAATATGCACCAATCTGCCAGGCACGCCGTTGGTCCTGATCCTGATGGCCGCCGACAACACGGCATCCGGATAATACCTTTGTGGTCGCCCGCTTTGCCATCACGGTTCACGATGAAAATGGCAATCCGAGCGCATGCCAGCAGGACGGCAGGCTCATGCAGATAACCTGTTCTTTGGCCCCTGGGCACCATCCCCGCATGACTGAAGGGATATCACTCAGATATCACGGGTCGAGATTATCGGTATGCAGCCCACGACAGACAAACCCCGTCGCCCCGATAGGTTTCTATACCGGGATATTCGAAACGAGTATTGTCTGCTTTACCTGCAGCACGTTCATCGAATGTGCTGGCAGCCAGGAGAGGGTATGGCCCGGACCGCCGACAACGGTTTGCAACCCCTTCACTGGGTCGGCTTGGTCAAGCTTGGCCCGGCCGAATTGGCCGCCAGTCCCAAACTGCACCCCCTCCGCATCCGCGCCGGGGCTTTGGGGAATGGCACACCAGGTTCGGACCTGATGGTCTCGCCTCAGCCCCGGGCGCACAAGCTGGCCAACCGCCATATTCAGCACCACTGTCCTGTGATGTGCTGATTGCAACGGTAAGAAACGCGAACAGGGTCACGGCAACAACCGTGACCCTGCTTTTCAGCTGTCTTTCGTCTGTCAGGCTTCGCAGGTCACCGCATTGGCGGCGCTACGCTGACGACCCAGCCAGACCAGCACCAACCCGGCCGCAGCGGTCAGACCACCTGCAACGGGAACGGCGGCATAGCCCAGCCCCGCGCTGATCACCGCACCACCAAGCGCCGCGCCAATCGCATTGCCAAGGTTGAAGGCCCCGATATTGATCGACGAGGCAAGGCCCGGCGCATCATGGGCGGCTTGCATGACCCGCATCTGAACCGGAGGCACGATCGCAAAGGCCGCCGCACCCCAGATCAGCAAGGTGACCGCCGCACCGACAGGGGTGCTGATAAGCAAGGGCGAAATCAGCATGATCCCCGCCAGCGCGGCAAGAAAGATCGCCGTCGCACCGTCAAGCGACCAGTCGGCAACTTTGCCGCCCAACCAGTTGCCGATGGTAAAGCCCAGCCCGATCAGCACCAGCGCCAGCGTGACGAAACCGTCCGACACTCCGGTCACTTTCGTCAGGATCGGCGCGACATAGGTGTAAAGGGCAAACATCGCGCTTGCGCCCATCACCGTGGTCAGCATCGCGATGACCACCTCGGGCCGGGCCAGCACACGCAACTCGCGCCGCAGTTCAGGCCGCACGCCGGGTGCGCCTTTGGGCAGGGCCATCCACAGCGCCGCAATGGTCAGCAGCCCCAAAACAGCGGTACCGGCAAAGGCCGCGCGCCAGCCGATCTGTTGCCCGATCCAGGTCGCCACCGGCACGCCGCCGATATTGGCAATGGTCAGGCCCATGAACATGGACGCAACCGCGCTTGCCCGTTTTTCAGGGGCAACGACGCTGGCCGCCACCACCGCGCCCAGTCCAAAGAATGCGCCGTGGTTAAGGCTGGTCACCACGCGTGAGATCAGCAGGGTCCAGTAATCCGGCGACAAGGCAGACAGGATATTGCCCAGGGTGAAAATCCCCATCAGGGCCATCAATGCCGTCCGCTTGCCAAATCGACTGAAAAGCAAGGTCATCACCGGCGCGCCAACCATCACCCCGATGGCATAGGCGCTGACCAGAAGCCCCGCCGAAGGAATCGAGACCCCGACCCCTTCGGCAATTACCGGCAACATCCCCATGGGCGAGAATTCGGTCACCCCGATCCCAAAAGCACCCACGGCCAGCGCCAGCAGCGGCCAGTTGAATTTCTGCGTTGTCATGGCGGTTTCCTTATGCAGCCCAGTCAGGGGCAAGACCGTCGGAGCTGACCAGACGGCCATCGGCACGGGCAAGACCGCCAATCGCCTTCATCTCATCATCGCTGAGGGTAAAGTCGAAGATGTCGAAATTCTCGGCCACCCGGGCAGGTTTGGCGGTTTTCGACAGAACGATGATCCCCTGCTGGATCTGCCAGCGCAGGCCGACTTGTGCAGCGGTTTTGCCATGTTTCGCACCGATCTGCGAGATCAGCTCATCACCCGGAACCGCGCCGTCGGCCATGCCGAAATAACCCGTCAGGGCGGTGCCGGTCTCAGCGGCAAGGCCCAGCATAGCCGACTGATCGAGATATGGGTGAATCTCAATCTGGTTCGTCACAACCGGTGCCTCGCTGACCGAGATCGCCTCACGCAACTGGCTGCGGTTATAATTGCTGACGCCGATGAACCGGGTTTTGCCAGCAGCCTGCACCTCATTCAGCCATTCAATCTGCTGGGCCACCGGGACCGTATTGCCCGGCCAATGTGCCAGCAGCAAATCGACCTGATCAACGCCCAGCTTGTCCAGGCTTTCATCAACCGAAGCGGCAAAGCGATCGGCGCTGTAATTATCGACCCAGACCTTGGTGGTCAGAAACAGTTCGTCCCGTTTTGCACCGGCACTGACCAGCGCCCGGCCAAGCGCGGCCTCGTTCTGGTAGATCTGGGCAGTGTCGAAATGACGGAAGCCAGCTTCAAGCGCGGCGGGGATCACGGCCTCAACCTCGGTGTCCGACATGCGGAACACCCCAAAGCCAAGCGCGGGAATCTCGGCGCCATGGGCTTTCACATATTGCATCGTTCTTCTCCTGTTCATGCTGTCTGGCAACCGAGTGCCTGTCAGACGCCGACCTTCGCACGGCGGGGCGGCTGGATGGTTCTGTTTGATGAACCTGCAGATAGATGCAAAGGCGGTGCTTGATAATGCGCCAGCTTGGCACATTATCTGTGAAGTGATTTCATCAATGGGGACCGGATGGACAACCGCGTGGGCGAGATGCAGGTCTTTCTGCGCGTCGTCGATACTGGCAGCTTTTCCGAGGCGGCACGGCAGATGCTGATGACGCCCTCGACCGTGTCAAAGCTGGTCGCCCGGATTGAGGCGCGACTGGGGGTAAGGTTGCTCGAACGCTCGACCCGCAGACTGTCCGTGACCGACGAAGGCCGCATCTATTATGAGCGCAGCCAATCCCTGCTGGCCGAACTTGATGCCGTCGAGCAAGACCTTTCCCATGGCATGGCGCGCATTTCCGGCACAATACGGGTCACCGCGTCGGTCGGCTTTGGCATGGTCGCGGTCGAGCCTTTGCTTCCCGCCTTTTGGCAAGAGTTTCCCGATATTGTCGTGGACCTGTCGCTGTCCGATGAGATCGTGGATCTGTACATGGACCGCACCGATGTGGCCTTTCGCGTAGGGACGCTGGCGAATTCCAGCCTGACGGCGCGCAAACTTGGCACCGCACCGCGCAAAATCGTCGCTTCGCCCGACTATCTGCGCCGCCACGGCACGCCCGGTACAATCTACGACCTGGCCCATCATTCCTGTCTGGGCTTCAACTTTCGCCGCTCGACCCCGGTCTGGCCGTTGCGCGACAGCGGGCGAATCCTCGACCGTGGTGTCAGCGGGCCTTTGCTTGCCAATAACGGCGAAACAGTGCGGCGGATGGCGCTTGCCGGTATGGGGCTTGCACATATGGGCGAGTTTCACGTGCGCGAAGACCTGCGTTCCGGCGCGCTTGTCGAAGTGCTGTCAGAGGCCGTCGAAGGCGATACCGAGGATGTGCACGCGCTGTTTCTTGGCAGTGAACGGATGCCGCACCGGGTCCGGGCCTTTCTTGACTTCATGACACCAAGGTTGCGGTCATTTCTGGAAATCAAGGCAGCGAATTGAAGCCGCCGCTGTGCCGGTGGCTGTGCAAGGCACCAGGCCCGCTTAAAACCGCGCCCTCATGCAGCGGCCCGGGATGCGAACACCCCCAGCCAATTTGCACCCCACTGCTGGCGGAAAAATACTTGACGCCGCTTGGAAAGTCAGAAAATGACGCAGCGTCAAGATACCCCTGAATTGCGAAGTCGCAGCCGAGAGAAAGAAATTATGTTGATAAGTTACAATTGGTTGCTTAGGTTGTGTTGACAAAAAGGATTCCCCTGCGCGTCTGGCTGTGATTCAAGATCATCTCTACGTGGGAGGTGACCTTGGCACGCAATCTGATGTCCGACGACGAATGGGCATTCTTTGAGGGCTTCATCCGAGCCGTCCGGCATCCGAACGGGCGCAAGCCTGCGGACCATCGACTTGTTCTGGATGGCATTTTCTGGGTCGCGCGGACCGGTGCGCCCTGGCGGGACCTGCCAGAGGAGTTTGGCAAGTGGTCATCTGTCTACCGGCAGTTCCGGCGCTGGACGCTCGCCGGGCTGTGGGAGGACATCCTGGATGCCTTGAACCACGCGAAGCTCGCGCCCGACAAGCTCCAGATGATCGACA
>NZ_JAFL01000045.1:0-14076 GCF_019633685.1 Paracoccus sp. J56 | reverse complement strand
GGGCTTCATCGACATCACGTCGATCCGCCTCTGGCTCCGCCATTTGTCAACATGACCTAAGATGAACGACGACTCTGTTGCTGCGTTGCTCCGTATGAATTCAAGATCGGGTCACGGTCAACATGGCACAACGACACCCTCATGAGCAACATCTTGTAGAGGGCAGTGCCGATTGGGCTGCTCGTTGTGGCGTGGGTGGTTGAAGGGGACAACGCTGCAGGCCGACGCACAGTCCATGGGCGAATGACGAGTGCCTTGTTCGCAGGCTGCCGTCATCACAGTGAGGCGACGCAGAGCAGCGATGAGCCGTAAGCGATGGGGTGGACGCCGTCGAAGGTCTGAAGGCGGTACGGTCCGCATCGCGGAAGTTGATGCGTGAGACGACCGTGCCGGCTGGCTGTAGCAAAAGTTCGAGTTCTGTTCCATTTCAGCGAACGCCACTGGTGTCGATGTGCCCAGCTGCGACGTAGAAAAAGTCTCGCAAATCCAGATATTTGCAACAAATTCACCAAATCCGCGCAGTCATGAGGTCCGGAGAATATCGGCCATGAGAGACCTCTACCGGACCTCCTGGCACCGACGCCGCTGAACAGCCCCATACGCATAACCCTCGAAAACAACGGAAAAATCTGGCCACAGCCGGATCGGGAGAACGCTTTCGCGGGGGAAAGTGGCGGAGTGGATGGGCCTGATATCCAACCTTCTCTGGAAGACCTGCCTTCTGACAGGTCGCCGTTCTCCTGGGCGATCCAGCTTCCCTGCAGGCCTACCAGTAGAGCCCAAGGCGATGGAACCGAGGCGGTGTCCCTCCCAGCGGTACCCTTGCGGTCGGGTAGCCGACAAGGGCGGGGATCGGAGTCGTGCGACCCGTGACCAGGTCCCGGAGGCGGCGGATTCGGCTTTCGGTCGGGGGATGCGTCCTGAGCAACGAGGGCTCCGGAATGCGGCGGCCGGGCAGAAGGATCTCCTCCCAGAACCGACCGACCCGGCGTTCGAGCTTGACGAGCGCGCGCACGAGCCCCTCCGGATCGCCGGTCAGCTCTGCGGCGGCGCGGTCGGCGTCGTACTCGCGCGTCCGCGAAAGGCCGAGTTGGACCAGCGCCATGAGGGTGGGCGCGAAGACAAGGAGAATCACGACATGCCAAGGCACATGGACCATGCCTGCCAGGACCAGAGGCAGGTTGAGGAGTAGAAGCAACTGTCCGAGCCAGCTTGCCAGCGAGACGAGGCGCGACATCATGTCGGCGAGGCTCATGATCCACAGGTCGCGGTTGGCGATATGCCCGATCTCATGCGCCAGAACCCCGGCGAGTTCTCGGCCGTCGAGCAGGTTGAGCAGCCCGTCGGTGACGCAGATGGCGCTGTCCTCGGGGCTGCCCAGGGCGAAGGCGTTCGGCAGCCGGCTCGGCACGCGATAAAGCGCCGGCGCGCGCTGCAGCCCGGCCCTGCGGGCGAGTTCGGCCAGGGCCGCGACGAGACCGGGGGCATCACGACCGGTGAGCCGCTGCGCCTGATAGGCCGAGAGGAGCAGCCGGCGTGGCAGCGCGGGCGCAAACAGGAGACCCCCGACCATCGCGAGCGCCATGAGGAGACCGGTCTCGGGTCCGACGATCGCTGTCACCGCGATCCAGGCGATCGCGGCCATGAGCCCGAGCAGCAGCGCCGATTGCACGAAATTGAGCAGGCGGTGGCTGGCGGAGGCCGCGGTCATCGCGTCTCGTGGCCTCCGAGTTCGCGCCGGTCCTGATCGCGCACTAGCCAGTGGACAGCGCCGAGCGCGAGCGCCGCGCCCGCGAGTGCGGCAATCTTGGATGATTCCGTCTCGCCGAGGTCCAGGATGATGAATTTGCGCGCGATGGCGAGGAGCGCGATCAGCACGATCGTGCGGACCTGGAGGATCCCGAAGCTGCGTTCGGTCGCAACAAGAAGGGAGCGCTTGAACTCGAGCGCGATCACCACGGTGAAGATCATGCCGAACACCACCTGGAAGGTGGCGTAATCGAGAGTGTCGAATGCCCCGAGAACCAAGCGGTTCACGACTTCGCGCATCAGCGCCCAGACCGACGCCACGACGATCGCCGCAATGATGACGCTGAGGACGAAGATGACACCTTGCTCGAACTTCTCGTAGAGCGTCATCGCCGACCATTGTTCACGGGTCAGCCCGGATCGTTGCAAGTCTTTCATGATTGCCCCTCGAAAGCCGCCCCGGAGAGACAAGCTCCCCGGGGCTTCGCCAGACGGTGCGATATCGCACGGAGCGGAGGGGACGCCGCAAACCGGCGACACCCAATGTGGCAAATCAGCCGTTCTTGACCTCGATGCGCTTGACCTTCGCCTGCGCCTCGGGAGTCTGGGGCAGCTTGATCGTCAGAACCCCGTTCTTGAAGGATGCTTGCGCCTTTTCGCCATCCACACCGGGGGGGAGCGGAATTGTCCGGTAGATCGCGCCGTAGCTGCGCTCGGAGAGATAGTATCCCTTCTTCTCCTCCTGGCGCTCGATCTTCTTCTCCCCCTTCACAGTCAACATGTCATCGTTGACCGTCACCTCGATGTCCTTCATCTCCATGCCCGGCAGCTCGATCGACACTTCGATCGCCTTGTCGGTCTCGACCATGTCGGATTTGGCTTCGCCGCTGCCCCAGGGCCATTCGAACTGACCGACCCGGTTCCAGAAGTTCTCGAACACATGGTTCATTTCGCGCTGGAGCGTCGCCATCGGGTTGTCTTCGCTGCTCTTGGCGTCTGGCGCGCCGTCCTTGCGCGCCCAGGGGATCAGGTCCTTGATCTGCATGATGGTGTCTCCTTCGGTTTTCAGGCGCCCTTGACGGCGATCCTTTTTGGCTGCGCTTCAGGGGCTCGGGGGAGCGTCAGGGTGAGGACGCCTCCGCGCATCTCGGCCTCGATCCTGTCGGGGTCGAAATCCTCGGAAAGCGTGAAGGCCCTCTCGAAATCACCCTCGCCATATTCGGCATAGGCAAGTTCCAGGTTTTCTGGCCGCATCGGCTCAACCTTGCCGCGGATCGTCAGCACGCGGTTTTCGAGTGTGATTTCGACCGCATCGGCGGCGACCCCAGGCATTTCGAGCATCATGGAGACACCCTGATCGGTCTCGACAATATCAGTCAGCGGGCGGTAGATGCGGCCGCCGCCGGCGGTCTCGGGCGCGTCGGTCGGCGTCTTTTCGGTGGCTTGCGTGATGTCGGTGCTCATCGTTCCAGCTCCTCTCAGGCTGCCTTGATCTCGATTTTCTTTGGCTTTTCTGCCTCGGGCCGGGAGATGACGATCCGCAATACGCCGTTCGTCATCCTCGCCTCGACCTTGTCATCCGAGGCCGCGAATGGCAGGCGGATAGAGCGGGAAAACTTGCCATAACCGCGTTCGTTGCGGTGCCAGCGCGCACCTTCGGGAACCTCGGGCGCCTTGCGTTCGCCCGACAGCGTCAGGACGTTGTCCTTGACCGCGATCTCGATATCGCCCGGCTCAATGCCAGGGAGTTCGGTAGTAACGGCGACGGCTTCCGCACCCTGCCAGACATTCACCGCCGGGAACGCCGCGCGGGCCGGGGGCCAGAAGCCGCGGTCGAGATCGCGCATCATGGAGCGCATCAGCGCAATGGGATCGCTGCGGCGCAGATATGTCGGATAGAGCATTGCTGGCCTCCTGTTGCTGATCGATGCCCCCGAACCGGCGGCATGGTCCGACCGGGCAACGGTGCCGGCCGGATGTGGGTTCGGAGACCGCCCATCAAGATAGGCGGATCCATCTATTATGCAAGCATATACGATGCTTGCATTGCACTTTGGGTGGACCGCAGTCTATCCTGTTTCTCATGCAGACGGAGGAAAGATACCCTTGATCACTTCTGATCTTGCCCTGATCGGGACGACGATCCACCGGATCGCGCAGCTCATCCAGCAGCGGATCGACAACGAGATTGGCGACAGCGGCCTGACCCGCCTGTCCTGGATGGGGGCGGCACATGTCGAGGATTCGCCCGGGCTGACCATCGGCGATCTGGCCGGGCGGCTGGAGGTGGGCCGGGCCACTGCGGGCCAGCTCGTCGATCGCATGGTCCGGGGCGGCTGGGTCGAGCGGTCGCCCTCGCTCGACGACAGGCGGTCGCAGATCGTCACCGCAACGTCGAAGGCCCGGGCGATGCTGGAGGAACTCGCGCCGCGGCAATCGGCGCTCGAACATGAAATCCTGCAGGATCTGTCGGCAGACGAAAGGCGCATCCTGCTGGCGCTGCTCGAGCGGATCAGGGCGCGGCTCGGGCGCCAGTGAAAGGGACAAGCGGCATGGAAAGGAAGACCGAATATAACATCTGGTACTGGGTGGTGGCTTTCATAGCCGTGCTTTTCATCCAGAACCTGATCGCCGGCTGGCAATCCGTCGCACCGATCAGCTACAGCCAGTTCGAGAGCTATCTCGAGGATGGCAGGGTCGCGTCCGTCGCGGTCGGCGCGGACACCATCACCGGCACCTTCACCGACCCCGTCGACGGCAAGAGCCAGTTCGTCACCACGGTCGTGGATCCCGCGATCCTGCAGCGGATCGACCGCTCCGGCGTCGAGATCACGGGCGTTCCTCAGAACACCTTTCTCGGCACGCTGATTTCCTGGGTGGCGCCAGCGCTTGTCTTCTTCGGAATCTGGATGCTGCTGTTCCGTAAGTTCGCCGACAAACAGGGTTTCGGCGGGTTCATGCAGGTCGGCCGCAGCAAGGCCAAAGTTTACATGGAAAAGGAAACCGGCGTCAGTTTCGCTGACGTGGCCGGCGTGGACGAGGCCAAGGCCGAGTTGGAGGAGGTCGTGGAGTTCCTCAAGAACCCGGCCGAATACGGAAAGCTGGGCGCACATATCCCCAAAGGCATATTGCTCGTTGGGCCGCCGGGCACCGGCAAGACGCTTCTCGCGCGCGCGGTGGCGGGTGAGGCGGGCGTGACCTTCTTTTCGATCTCGGGATCAGAGTTCGTCGAGATGTTCGTGGGCGTCGGTGCCGCACGGGTGCGCGACCTCTTCGAGCAGGCCCGGAAATCCGCCCCGGCGATCATCTTCATCGACGAACTCGACGCTCTTGGGAGGGCGCGCTCCTCCGGCCAGATCGCCGGTGGCCATGATGAGCGTGAGCAGACGCTGAACCAGCTTCTGACCGAGCTCGACGGCTTCGACCCTTCAGTGGGCATCGTGCTCCTGGCCGCCACCAACCGACCCGAGATTCTCGACCCCGCGCTGCTGCGTGCGGGACGCTTCGACCGTCAGGTGCTGGTGGACCGGCCCGACAAGAAGGGACGCGTGCAGATTCTTGGCGTTCACATGAAAAAGGTGAAGCTCGCCCCAGACGTCGATGCCGAGAAGGTCGCAGCGCTTACTCCCGGCTTTTCCGGCGCGGATCTTGCCAATCTCGTCAACGAGGCAGCATTGCTCGCCACGCGCCGCAAGGCTGATGCGGTGACGATGGACGACTTCAACAATGCGGTGGAACGCATCATCGCCGGGTTGGAAAAGAAGAACCGCGTGCTCAATCCGCGCGAACGCGAGATCGTGGCGCACCACGAGATGGGGCACGCGCTTGTGGCGATGGCTTTGCCGGGGGTGGACCCGGTGCACAAGGTCTCGATCATACCGCGCGGGATTGGCGCGCTCGGCTACACCATCCAGCGCCCGACCGAGGACCGCTTCCTGATGACGCGGGAGGAACTCGAGAACAAGATCGCAGTCCTGCTTGGCGGGCGCGCAGCAGAGAAGATCATCTACGATCATGTCTCGACCGGGGCGGCGGACGATCTGGTCAAGGCGACCGACATCGCTCGCGCCATGGTCGCGCGGTACGGGATGGACGAAGACCTCGGGCATGTCAGCTACGACACCGATCGGCCCGGCTTTCTTGGCACCGGCGACCAGTCGTCCTGGCTGAATCGCCGCTACAGCGACGCCACTGCTGAGCGGATGGACGCGAAGGTGCGCGACATCGTGGATGGCGTGTTCAAGCGCACCCTCACCCTTCTTGAATCCAATCTGGATCTTCTCGAGCAATCGGCGCAGGATCTCCTGCAACGAGAGACACTGGACGAGCCCGATCTTGTGGCAATTGGGTCCAAGGTGAAAAGAACGGAAGCGGTCGCTGCGTGACACTGTCACTGGCGCAGATGATCGGCGGACAACCCTGACTGGATAAAGAAACGGAGAAGACGAATGGCAAACGGAGCTTGCGATATTTGCGGTCGCCCGGCGACGGCGCGCGTGCGCGCCTCGGTGAACGGCCGGGTTCAGAACATGGAGCTGTGCGACCAGCATTACAGCGAAATGGCGCGCCGGTCGGGTCGCAGCGCCTCGCCGCTGGAGTCCCTGTTCGGACGGCGTTCCCTTCTTGACGAATTCTTCGGCGAGAGCGGTTTCGGCAGCCTTTTTGGGGACAGTCCGCTGCGAGGCGGCGCGCTCGGCTCCATGGGTAATGGCGATGACGCTGTCGTCGACGCCACTTTCGGCGAGGGCGCGCCGCGGCGTGGATCGCGGCGCGGCGGCGGACGCACCATCGCCGACCGGCTGAGCGAACAGGGAAACAAGCTGCTGCAGGATGCCGCGCAGAAGGCCGGGGAATTCGGGCGCAGCGAGGTCGATACCGAACATCTGCTTCTGGCATTGACCTCGTCTGACGTCGTCAAGACGATCCTGGAACAGTTCAAGGTCGATGTGGACGATCTGCGGCGCCAGATCGACAAGGAAGCGAAGCGTGGAGACGCCAAGACGGAAGGCGAAATTGGCGTCAGTCCTCGCCTTAAGGACGCGCTGAACCGGGCCTTCATCGCCTCGAACGAGCTCGGCCATTCCTATGTCGGTCCCGAGCACCTTCTGATCGGCCTTGCCGAGGAAGGTGAAGGCCTGGCCGCGTCGATGCTGCGCAAATACGGATTGACGCCGCAGGCGCTTCGCCAGCAGGTGACCAAGGTCGTGGGCAAGGGAGCCGAGGAAGGCCGCGTGGCGGCGCCTTCCAGCACGCCCGATCTCGACCAGTTCAGCCGTGACCTGACGAAGCTCGCCCGCGAGGGCAAGCTCGATCCCGTCATCGGCCGCGCCCGCGAGATCGAGACGACGATCGAAGTGCTGGCCCGCCGGAAAAAGAACAACCCGGTGCTAATCGGCGAGCCCGGCGTGGGCAAGACCGCCATCGTCGAGGGACTTGCACAACGGATCGTCGCGGGCGAAGTGCCCGAGGCGCTGCGCGACAAGCGGCTGGTCGAGCTCAACATCAACTCGATGGTGGCCGGGTCGAAGTATCGCGGCGAGTTCGAGGAGCGAGTCCAGAAGATCCTCAAGGAGATCACCGAGGAGAAGGACAGCCTGGTCCTGTTCATCGACGAGATCCACACCATCGTCGGCGCTGGCCAGGGCGGTGGCGAAGGTGGTCTCGACATCGCCAACACCTTCAAGCCGGCGCTGGCGCGGGGCGAGCTGAACCTGATCGGCGCAACGACGCTCAACGAGTACCAGAAATACATCGAGAAGGACGCGGCGCTCGAGCGACGGTTCCAGCCGGTTTATGTCGAGGAACCCACGATAGCTCAGGTCATCATGATCCTGCGCGGCCTGCGCGACACGCTGGAGGCGCACCACAAGGTGACGATCACCGACGAGGCCATCGTCGCGGCGGCCGAGCTTTCTGATCGCTACATCACTGGCCGTTTCATGCCCGACAAGGCGATCGACCTGATCGATCAGGCAGCCGCACGGGTGAAGATCAGCGCCACGGCGCGCCCCGTGGACGTCCAGGAACTGGAGGCCGAAGCCGCGCAGATCAGGCGCGAGCAGGACTATGCCGCAGCCCGCAAGCAATTCGACCGGGCAGCAGAACTGAAGAAGGAGCTGGAGCAGAAGCAGAAGGAGCTGGACGAGCTTCTGGAAATCTGGAAGCGCGACCAGGCTTCGGCGACCGCCGAGGTGCGCGCCGATCACGTCGCGCAGATCGTCTCCAAGATCACCGGCGTTCCGGTCACGGAGCTGACCACCGAGGAGAAGGACAAGCTCCTCAAGCTCGAGGAGAAGCTGCACGAGCGCGTCATTGGCCAGGAAGAGGCGATCCGCGCCGTGGCCGATGCGGTGCGCCTGGCGCGTGCGGGTCTGCGCGAAGGTTCCGGTCCGACTGCGACCTTCCTGTTTCTCGGACCAACCGGGGTTGGCAAGACGGAACTGGCCAAGACGCTCGCCGAGGTGATCTTCGGCGACCAGGATGCGATGATCCGTATCGACATGTCGGAGTATGGCGAGCGCCACTCGGTTGCCCGGTTGGTTGGCGCACCTCCGGGCTACGTCGGATACGACGAAGGCGGTCAACTGACGGAGAAGGTGCGCCGTCGGCCCTACTCGGTCGTGCTCCTCGACGAGATCGAAAAGGCGCATCCGGATGTCTACAACATCCTGCTTCAGGTGTTCGACGACGGCCGCCTGACAGATGGCAAGGGCCGCGTGGTGGACTTCACTAACACCATCATCATCGCCACCTCGAACCTCGGTTCGGACATCATCCAGCGCAACCTCAAGAAACGCGGCACCAAGGAGTTCGACGAGGCAAAGCAGAAGTCCGAACTGATGGAGGTGTTGCGCGGTCATTTCCGGCCAGAGTTCATCAACCGGATCGACGAGATCATCGTCTTCCATTCGCTGAATCAGTCGGAGATCCGCCAGATCGTCGAGTTGCAGCTCAACCGGGTGAAGCGGACCGCCCTTACCCAGGGCGTCGAACTCGAACTCGATGTGAGCGTCGTGGATCACTTCGGCGCGGTCGGCTTCCGTCCCGAATTCGGTGCCCGCGAGCTGCGCCGGCTGATCCGGTCGGAGCTGGAGACCGAGTTGGCTCGCGAACTGCTCTCGGGGCGGATCGAGGATGGCGACAAGGTCCGCGTCGCCTGGTCAGCGGACGAACAGAAGGTCGTGTTCGAAAAGATCGCAAGGGACACCGGTGACGACAGCCCGGACGATCCGGCCCAGGCCGGGATCGGCGAGTCCAGCGCAGTTGCCGAAAACAAGGCGGACGCTCCGACGCCCGATGTCCCAGTCGACGCCAATGACAAGGAGCAGTCCAAGGGCGATAAGTCTACCGGATGACGTCGTGAAGGACTGGCCGGCGCGATGACGGTCGCGCCGGCTCATTTCGTCAAAAAGCGACAAGCAAGGTCATACGGCATGGAAGTCATCAGAGCATTTCGCAATCTCGACCGGCACGGCCAACAGCGCGCGCCTGAGGTCATCGAGGAAGAGGTGCGGCAACTTGAACCGCATCTTGTACGCTTCCGCGAGGATCTCGTCCGGCTCGAAGTCGTCGCCTCCCAGACGAGCGGCAAGACGCGCATCCAGGTCAGCCTGCGCCTGCAACTGCCCTCGGGCGTGATCGCGGCACAGGAAGAGGGGTTCGTGATCGAGCCTGTCCTGCGCAAGGCCTTTGCCGACCTGCGCCAGCGGGTTGACCGGCATGTGGCGCGCCTCAAGCACGAGTCTGAATACAAACGTCCCGCCCGCCGGCGCCGGATCGGCGCCCCGCTGCCGTCCGCGCGGGATGCGGCGGAAGCGGACCGGCGCCAACTCTTCTTCGACCTGATCGAGGATCATCTCGATACGGTCTACGATACCGTCAGGCGCGAGTTGACCTATCTCGAGTGTAGCGGGTCTGTGCCGGCTGGCTACCTGAGCGTTGGCGATATCGTCGATGCGACGATCCTCAACGGGCTCAACCGCTTCGAGCGGCGGCCGACCGAATTCTCCGTCCGGGACTGGCTGACGCAGCTGGCCTTCGAGACCGTCGAGGCCGAGGCGCAGGCTGCGCGCCGCGCGGTGCCCGAGGATGCCGCCTCGATCTACGAAGCGCCCGAGGCGCCTGGCGGAGAGCCTACCGAGGCTGATGAGGAGATGTTCGAGTTCTACCAGCCCGACGACGTGCTGCTGCTCGAGGAACTCGTCGCCGACGAAGGTGGGGACGACCCCGAAGCGGCGGTCGCGAAACGGCAGGAGGCGCTGGCCTTTCACCGGGCGATCGCCGGTCTGCCGGCACTTTGGCGCCGGGTTCTGTTTCTTGTCGATCTGAACGAGACCCCGCTTGAAACAGCCTCCTCCGTTCTCGGCATTCCCGAAGACGACGTGACCCGGATCGTCCAGTCGGCGCGCGATTATCTTCGCGATAAACTGCGTGACTCAGGTCAGTCTTCCGATACCGCTCATGCGCTTTTTGAGAGTGCTCATCAGAGAAGGTTGCGAATTCCACAGCCCCTGCGGGATCGCGCTCGGCTGGAACGCGCTTTTCTGGGGGACAACCGAGGGGAAGCACCATGATGCGCGGACACAATCGTCCACCCTTTCCGCCGACGATACCCGGGACCACCATGAGGTCTTGGGACGTTCCGACCGCGATCATTTACCGGCCGGCTCGTTCCGCGATGACGTCGGCGCCGCGGCCCAACTACTGGATACTGGAATTCGAGCCGTCTCGGCCCCTGCAGCTTGAGCCGCTGATGGGATATACCTCCAGCAACGATCCCTACCGTTCGATCCGGCTGAAATTTCCCGACCGCGAAAGCGCCGTGGAATTCGCGGAGCGGCAGGACTGGCGCTATTTCGTGCGTGAGGACGTGGCTCACCGCCATGCGCCTGACCGCTGGCGGGGAGAGGAGCGGCATCGCCTCTACAAGGGAGCCGACGCCCCGAACGCCTTTCGCATACCGTCCCGCCTGGATCGGGGTCGCACGGACCATCGACTTCGGCGCGCAGTCGATCAGGAAGGCTCGGTGGACCTGTCGTCGCAAGAACAGGCGGAATTCGATCCAGTTATCGAAGCCAGTCTTGAATCCTTCCCGGCCTCCGATCCCCCAGCCTGGACGGGCGTGACGATCGCCGGGAAAAAATAATGAACGCAATGGCCAGCGCGAGCGAGGATCTGCCGATTGTTTCCCTACCTTGACAGCGTCGCGCGCCGCTACCCGCCCGTCATCGTATGGGCGGTCATCGGCATGAACGTCCTCGCGTTCCTCTATCAGATCAGCCTGCCTCCGCGCGTGCTGGACCGGTTCCTGTTCGAGTTCGCGCTGGTGCCCTCGCGCTTCTTCGGGCAACTGAGCCTCGTCGCCCCGTCCGACTGGACCCCGTTCCTGACCAACATCTTCCTGCACGGGGGCTGGCTGCACCTCATCTTGAACATGTGGACGCTCTGGATCTTCGGCCCCGCCGTCGAAGATCGGCTCGGACCGGGTAGATTCACGCTGTTCTATCTGTTCTGTGGTGTGGCGGCCGGACTGGCTCACGCGCTGGCGAACCCCCACTCAGTCGTTCCCGCGCTTGGCGCATCGGGGGCCATCGCGGGCGTGATCGGTTGCTACGCACGCATGTTTCCGGCGGCTCGGCTGGTGGTGATCGTGCCGATTCTGTTCATTCCCCTCTTCTTCGAAGTGCGCGCGGTCATTTTCGCGATGATCTGGTTCTTCATGCAGGTCGTTCCCGGTTTCCTATCGCTCGGCAGCGATACGGCCACGGGCGGGGTTGCCTGGTGGGCGCATATCGGCGGGTTTCTCGCCGGTTGGCTTGTAACGCCACTCCTGCGAAGGCGCGCCGACGTCTATCGCCACTATTATCGCGACGAGGGCATCTATGGCTTTCTGCCGGATGGCCGACGGGAAGGAGGACAGGGTCCATGGACATAATGCAGCTTTTCTGGCTGTTCTTCATCATTTCGGCGCTGCAGCCGGTTCTGCAGCGCAGATATCTTGAGGCGATGCGCACACGCAAGATCGCCAACA
Source organism: Paracoccus sp. J56 (assembly GCF_019633685.1). Taxonomy (NCBI): domain Bacteria; kingdom Pseudomonadati; phylum Pseudomonadota; class Alphaproteobacteria; order Rhodobacterales; family Paracoccaceae; genus Paracoccus; species Paracoccus sp. J56. The sequence continues at coordinate 2,297 of NZ_JAFL01000045.1, read as the reverse complement.
TCGAGAAGAAGCGTGCCAGTCGCGTCATCCTGCTGATCCATCGGCAGGAGACGATGAACCTGCTGGGATTTCCCTTGATGCGCTACATCGACGTCAATGATTCGGAGGAAGTCCTGCGCGCGATCCAGATGACCGACGATGAAGTGCCACTCGACATCGTGCTGCATACACCGGGCGGCCTTGTGCTGGCGGCGACCCAGATCGCTCGGGCCATTAAGGGCCACAAGGGCAAGGTCACCGTGTTCGTGCCGCATTACGCGATGTCGGGCGGCACGCTGATCGCCCTCGCCGCCGACGAAATCGTGATGTGCGAGCATTCCGTGCTGGGACCCGTCGATCCGCAACTTGGCCAGTTGCCGGCCGCCTCGCTCCTCAAAGTCGTCGAGGAGAAACCCATCGCCGAGATCGACGACCAGACTCTCATCATGGCCGACGTCGGTCGCAAGGCCATTGCGCAGATCGAGGCGTTCGCGAAGCGTCTTTTGTCCGACAAGATGGACGAGGACCGCGCGGCGGCGCTGGCGGCAAAGCTGGCGACAGGCACCTGGACCCACGACTATCCCATCTCTGCCGATGAGGCCCGCGACATGGGCCTGCCCGTTGGAACGGACATGCCCAAGGAAATACTGGAGCTGATGACGCTCTATCCGCAGCCGGTTCGGCGCCAGGGCGGTGGCGTGGAATACCTGCCCGAGCCGCGGCAGCGAGAGGCCCGCCGCGCCATATCCACGCGCTGAACGCTTGCGTCATTCGGCCGACGAGCCCGGCTCGTCAACGAAAGGATACAGGATGCCCACGGTCGCTTGCCTGCAGTGCAATTCCACCAACAGGGTGCCGCAAGAGCGCCTGAGCGACAACCCCAATTGCGGACGCTGCGGCGCGCCTCTCTTTCAAGGCATGCCCGTCATGCTCACCGCGGCTAATTTTGACCGCCATGCGAATGCCGAACTGCCAATGCTGGTCGATTTCTGGGCCGAGTGGTGCGGGCCATGCAAGATGATGGCGCCCCAGTTCGAGGCGGCGGCGCGCTCGCTCGAACCCCATGTCCGCCTGGGCAAGCTCGACACCGAGGCCGAACAGCAGATTGCCGGCCGCTACGGGATCCGCGGCATTCCCACCATGATCCTGTTCAGGAGCGGCAAGGAAATCGCGAGGACGAGCGGTGCAATGCCTGCCGCGCAGATAGCGCAGTGGGCGCGCTCGCACGTCTAGAGGTTACAGGTAGCGGCCTTCCCTGCGCCATGCCATCAGGAGAAGAACATGCATGGCGTGACCGGATTTGTCGAGAGTGCGGCCTTGTTGGTCTTTGCCGCGTTCGTGCTCGTGACGATATGTTCACGGATTGGCGTGCCCAGCATTGTCGGTTACATTCTTGCCGGTATAGTCATTGGACCCGCCGGCCTCGGCCTGATTGCCGAAAACGCTGCCCTTAGCAGCATTGGCGAGATCGGAGTGGTGCTGCTGCTGTTCGCGCTTGGCCTGGAATTCTCGTTCGAGAAGCTCGTAAGGCTCAGGATGCATGTCTTCGGTCTTGGAGCCGTGCAGGTTGCAGTCACGACGATAACGGTGTCGTTGATAGCGAGTCTGATCTTCGATCTCGCGCCCGTCCCCGCAATCCTCATCGGCGGGGCCGTTGCCATGTCATCCACGGCCATGTGCCTCAAGGTGCTCGCAAGCGCGAACGCTCTGGGATCGGCCCAAGGACGCCTGGCCATTGCGGTGCTTCTGTTTCAAGACTTGGCAGCTGTCGCATTCCTGCTTCTGCACGATTCGATGAGTGGAGCCGCCGAAGGGTATGGCGTGATAACGGTCGTTGCCAGTGCAACGGCATTGGTTGCAGCTCTGTTCATTGCCCGTGGCCCGTTGCAGTTGCTGGCCCGTTGGGTAGCGTCGCGTGGCGATCCGGAACTTGCCCAGCTTCTCGCGCTCACCATTGCACTAGGGCGTGTTGACAAAAGGGATTCACCGGGCGCGGTGATCGTGATTCAAGCTGGTATCTGCAATGGAGACCAGCGTGGCACGAAACCTGATGTCGAACGACGAGTGGGCGTTCTTTGAACGCTTCATCCTGGCTGTCCGTTCTCCGAACGGCCGCAAGCCCACGAACCATCGGCTTGTTCTGGATGGGATTTTCTGGATCGCCCGAACGGGGTCGCCCTGGCGCGACCTGCCGGAAGAGTTCGGCAAATGGTCGTCTGTCTATCGGCAGTTCCGGCGCTGGACGTTGGCGGGGCTGTGGGAACAGATCCTGGAGGCGCTGAACGAGAGCCGGATCGTGCCGGATGCGCTGCAGATGA
>NZ_JAFL01000044.1:0-14570 GCF_019633685.1 Paracoccus sp. J56 | reverse complement strand
AATGGACGGAAACCTTCGGTTCCGAGCGTCTCACCGGCGCGCTGCTCGACCGACTGACCCACCACGTCAACATCATCGAGATGAACGGCGAAAGCTATCGCCTCGCCAACAGCACAGCCCGTAAACAGCGCTGATCACCATAAAATATCTACCCACGATTGGCCCTAAGGGGCCAGTGCGCCATGGCTCGCGCCAGCTATGTGGCCAGCGCGCGCGCCATGGCGCACCCCCCAACTGGCCGGACTTTACGCCGCCGCCCCGGCCGACTTTTGCTCCGCCGTTGACACGGTATGGCGGTGACTTTAGGCCGGCAGGCCGACGGCAGAACAGCTCTGACGCCCCGCCAGCTTCATCCCGGCCGCACCCAGCGGGAGCAAACCATCGGCTTCCGCGCCGTCAGCTATGGTGTCCATACGTTCGACAAGTTCGCCGCACATCTGGCAACGCTCCGAGACGCGGGAAACTGAAGGCTGGCGGCACCGCAGTATACCTAAGAACTGCACCTGGTTTCCCCCAGATATGCCTACCGAGCGTTCTCCGGAAGGCGATGCCAACCGGAAGAGCGCCCGCTGAATCCATTGTCGAGCGACCTGCGAAACCCGCTGGAAACGCGGGGCTTCGTGAAGCCGAACCAGGCCTGACGAGGTTCGCTCGGTTAGAGACGGAGGGCCGTTCAGAGACGGAAATTGGACCCGGCGCCAGTCTCCGAGGTTCGGCTGCATCGGCTAAGCGCCTTTGAAACAAAAAGAAAATGGCCCCCAACGGGAGCCTCATCTCGGGTTCGCTACAGGATAATGGCGGACGGTGAGGGATTCGAACCCTCGAGACGGTTCCCCGCCTACACACTTTCCAGGCGTGCGCCTTCGACCACTCGGCCAACCGTCCATCGCGGCCCGTCTAGCGCGACAGGCACGACTGCGCAAGTCGCAGTTAGCTCAAAGCCTGGAAATCCGCTTCTGAAGCTCGGCTAGCTGGCGGCGAATCTCGGCCATGTCCTCGGGATCCGAGCTTTTCTTGCCCGCGCGGCGAGGGATCTCCTCTCCCATCTCTTCCAGGTCGGGGCCACTGCTGCCGCTTGTGCCCCAGCCCGAGGACATCGCCTTCAGAAACAGCTGCTGCTGACGCTGCAACGCCTCAAAACCCGGCATCGACGACATGGGGTTGGGGAAGGTCGCCAGATTCTCCATGAGTTTCGACTGACCCTCGCGCAGCATCTCGAAGCTGGCGGCAAGGAATTGCGGCACCACGGATTGCGCCTGCGTCGTATAGCTGCGCACCAGATCAATCAGCACCTCGATCGGCAGCACGCTTTCGCCCCTGCCCTCATGCTCGGCGATGATCTGCAGCAGATATTGCCGAGTCAGATCGTCACCGGTCTTGAGGTCGACAATGCGCACCTGCCGCCCCGCACGAATGAAATCCGCAATATCCTCAAGCGTGACGTAATCGCTCGTCTCGGTGTTATAGAGGCGGCGGCTTGCATAGCGCTTGATCAGAAGCGGGGTCGTATTCTCGGCCTCAGCCATGGCTCCTCCGGCAATGCATTTGCAGCATGATGGGAAATGGCCTGAGGAAATGCAAAGAAAATCGCCAGCGGCGCCGTTAACACCACTGCCGACAGGACCGCAGATGCACGGACACAGATGTGAAAAAGGGGACAGCCAGCTGTCCCCTTAACCCTCAAACCATCAACTGGTTAATCAGGCCTTGGTCGCAGAGGTGGCAGCTTTACGGACAGCGGCTTGCGCGTCGCGGGTAGCTTTTTCAGCGACTTTCTGGGCGTCGGCAGCCAGATCCTTACCAGCGGTCAGCATCAGATCGACGGTGTCCATCTGAACTTTCTTGGCCACTTCGGCAAAGGCAGCCATATGCTCGGCAGCAACTTCGGCCGAGGCCGTGGCGAAATCGCTGAGCGCTTTGGCGTATTCGGCCGGCTCATCTTTCGAGGCGGTCAGTTCACCCATGCGGGCAAGGGTATCTTTGGCCCACTGGGCCGAGATTTCGGTCGAACGCTCGGCAGCAGCCAGCGCCACCTTAGCCATCTTTTCGCCCAGCGCGGTCTGCGAGCGGAAAGCGTCCTGGAAGGACGAGGTGTCGATCGGGAATTTCGCCATGATTTCTTGCATGGTCTTGGTGAAGTCGGGGGTCTTGGCCATCTGCACTCTCCTTGATTGGCGGCTTGGCACCGGAAACTCTATCTGCCCCCATATACTTTCTGCACCGCAGCATTGCAAGATCTTTTTTGCTGCGGTGCAGAAAAATTTACGCCCGCTCGTGGACGTATACGCCCGGAGCCGGGCCAAGCCCCTCACCCGGATCGCGGGCTTTGACTAGGTTTCCGGCCCGTTCGGCCAGCCATTCGCCCCAGCGGCCCCACCAGCTGCCGTCATGACGCTGTGCGTGGTCCAGCCAGTGCTGCTCTCCGCGCTCAAAGCCAGCGGTCGAGGTGTAGTGACCGTATTTCTTCTTGCTGGGCGGGTTCACGATCCCGGCGATATGGCCCGATTCGGACAGGATGAAGGTCTTGTCGGGCGAACCCATCTGCGCCACGCCTCGCCAGCTGTCGCGCCATGGGGCGATATGATCGGTCTCGCAGGCGATGGCGCAAAGCGGCAAAGAGACATCGCTGACATGCAGCCGATGCCCCATCAGATCAAACCCCTCGCCGACAAATCGGTTCTCCTGACAGAGGCCACGCAGATATTCCATCGCCATCCGTCCAGGCAGGTTGGTGCCGTCGCCGTTCCAGTACAGCAGATCAAAGGCGGGCGGTGTCTCGCCCAGCATATAGCTGCGGATCGCCGGCCCCCACACCAGATCATTGGCCCGCAAAAAGCTGAAGGTCCGCGTCATCAGCTGGGCGCCCAGAACACCGGTCCGCGCCGCCTCTTCTTCGATGCCCGAAACAAAGTCCTCTTGCAGATAGGCGGTAAATTCGCCCTGATCCTCGAAATCGGTCAGCGTGGTAAAGAAGGTGGCCGAGTTCACCCGATCATCGCCGCGCTGCTTGAACAGCGACAACGTCAGCGCCAGCGTCGTCCCGGCGATGCAATAGCCGACAACGTTCAGCTTTTTCTGGTTGGTCTGATCCAGCACCCGGTCCATGACCTCAAGATAGGCGCTGACATAATCCGCCATCCCGGTGTCGCCATAGCTGGGATCGGGGTTTTTCCATGCCACTACAAACAGCGTATAGCCCTGATCGACAATCCATTTGATCAGACTGTTCTGAGGCTTAAGGTCAAGGATGTAGAACTTGTTGATCCAGGGCGGGAAAATCACCAGCGGAATTTCATGCACCTGCGCCGTGGTCGGCTTGTACTGAATCATCTCATAGAGCTTGGTCCGCGCAACCACTGTTCCTTCGGTAGTGCCTATATTTTCGCCAACGCGGAATGCATCGCGGTCAGCCAAAGAAACGATCAGCTCACCATTATTCTGCTCGACATCGCGAACAAGGTTTTCCAGCCCCTTGACCAGACTTTCGCCCTCGGTTTCCAGCGCTTTTTCCAGGGCATCAGGATTCGTGGCCAGAAAATTCGTTGGTGCCAGCATGTCGATCATCTGGCGGGTGAACCATTCGATCCGGCGCCGGTCGGTCGTGTCGGGCAAATCAAGCGCGCTTGTCGCCTCCTGCAAGGCCTGAGCGTTGATCTGATATTGCCGCTTGATAAAGTTGAAAAAAGGATGTGCCTCCCAAAGCGGGTTCGAAAAGCGCCGGTCCTTTGTCCCGCTATCAGCCGGCGGTTGCAGCGTACCGCGGGCCAGTGCGGCCTGCGCCTCGGCAAAATGGCGCAGCGTCTCGCCCCAGTAGCTGACCTGCTGACTGATCACCCGCTCGGGCTGCTCAGCCAATAGCTTCAGCCAGGCAGTCGTCGCCGTCGCGAACAGATCAGGGCCCGGCATCTCGACCCCCGGACTGTGGGGGCGGCGCGTGGCCAAAGCGCGGACCAACCGCTGGGTCAGCGCCTCAATGCGCTCGATATTGCGGCTCAGCTGCTCGGGCAGAGTGCTATCAACGCCAAAGGCCGCTTCCGCAAAGGCAGACACGGCCGAACCGTCAGCAGGCCCCTGAGCAGCAGATTCAGCAGGTTTTACGGCGGGGCTGGTCCCGACCGGTATTGCGGTCGGTGCCGTATCGCCAAGGCCAGCAGCACCCAGCGGCCGCAATACCTCATCAGCCGCGCTCAGCGTCGCTGCAGCGGGCTTTGCTGTTGATTTCACCGCGGTTTTACGCCGCGTGCTAGTACGTGGATCGCTGCGATTGGCTGCCCGCGCCCGCGATCCCGTTCCCCGCACTGCGGATTTTTTCCCCGCAGATTTGGCAGCAGCGGCAGATCGCGTGCTGGTAGATTTTGCGGCCTGCGCTGATTTAGTGGCGTCAGAGGTTTTCGTTGTTTTTTCAGCAGAAACGGCGGGTTCTGTTTTATCCGGTTTCGCCTGCCGATTGCGCACAGGTTTTACGGCATCTGCTGAGGCAGGTTCAGGTTTTGACGCAGAGGAGGATTTTGCGCCTGTCTTGCGACGGCTGCTTTTTCCAGCCGCAGCTTTGGCCCCGGAACCAGTTTCCGGCTTTTCATTCTTACCCACCATAATTGACAATCCTCCCTGAACCGTAAAATCATTATGCCCAGCATAAAACGCAGGTAAAGCCGTGTCCTTCCCCGGCAAGGCCGAATCCGGCGCAGCGTAACGGAGAGGGCTATGTTGACGACTTACAAGGGACTGAAAGGCATCATCTCCTACGACGCGATGGAGACGATCCGAAACACCAACGAATGGATGGGCGCCAGCGCACGGGCGCTTGCCTCCTACCCGGCTTTCGCGCTCAGCCCCAACCCGCTTTTCAAGCTGATGTCGGCCTGGGGCCGGGTGACTGAACGCAGCTTTGCCCGCATGGTGATCAAGCCCGACTGGGAGATCCCGCCCATCGTGTCCGAGGACGGCCAGGACCATGTCGTCTATGTCGAACCGGTGATCAGACGCCCTTTTGGCGACCTCGTGCATTTCCGGGTCGCCCGCCGCGAACCGCTGGCCCGTAAGGTCCTTCTTGTCGCCCCGATGTCGGGCCACTATGCCACCCTCCTTCGCACTACGGTCACTTCATTGCTTCCCGATTGCGAAGTCTATGTGACGGATTGGCACAACGCCCGTGACATTCCGGTCAGCTGCGGCAAGTTCGACGTCGAGGATTACACAAATTATCTGGTCGATTTCATCCGCCACCTCGGGCCGGATACCAATGTCATCGCAATCTGCCAGCCCGCGCCACTGGCCCTCGCCGCCACCGCGATTCTGGCCGAAGACGACCCCAAGGCCCAGCCCCGGTCCCTGATCCTGATCGGCGGGCCGATCGACCCGGATGCCGCCCCGACCGAAGTGACCGATTTCGGCAACCGCATGACAATGGGTCAGCTCGATTATCTGATGATCCAGCAGGTCGGCTTCAAGTATCGCGGTGCCGGGCGCATGGTCTATCCGGGCCTCGCCCAGCTGGCCTCATTCATCGCCATGAATGCCGAAACCCATGCCCGTGCCTTCCTCGACAAGATTTTCGCCGAGGCGCGCGGCGAGGGATCCGAGGGCGATAAACACAACACCTTCTATGACGAATATCTCGCCGTCATGGACATGACCGCCGAATTCTACCTCTCGACGGTCGAGCGTGTCTTCAAAGAGCGCGAGATCGCGCGCAACTGCTTTGCCGTGGATGGCAGGCAGATTGACATCGGCAAGATCACCGATGTCGCGATCATGACGGTCGAAGGGGCCAAGGACGACATCTCTGCCCCCGGCCAATGCGTGGCGGCCCTGTCGCTCTGTACCGGGGTGCCGGACAACCGCAAGACCCAGCACCTCGAACCCGACGCAGGCCATTACGGCATCTTCGCAGGCAAAAGCTGGCGACTGAATATCCGCCCGCTGGTGCTCGACTTCATCGACGAACAACTTCAGCCCACAGAAACGCGTCGCCGCCGGCGCAGGGGAACGGCACCGGTCGACTGCGGCGTCGTCAACCTGTCCGAACACGACGCCAAAATCGCAGTCTGACCCTACGGAAACATCCGGCAGAGGCGGCGATAACGCCGCCTCTCGCTTATTCCGCGCACGCCAAGACCTCGTTGATCGCTGCGCCGATCAGTTCCAGACAGTCCGGGGTGGAAAAGCGGTGATCGGCACCCTTGACCAGCGTCAGACGCATATCCTCGCCCGAGGCATGATCCAGCAAATCCAGCGCCCAGGACATCGGCACATCTGCATCAGCCGTACCCTGCAGGAAACGCACGGGAAAGGGCAGTGGCAGCGGCTTGTCCAGAACCAGATGATCGCGCCCGTCCTCGATCAGTCGCCGGGTGATGACATAAGGCTCGTCGGCATAATCACTCGGCAACTCGACCCGCCCCGACTCAGCCAATGCCGCCCGCTCTGCCTTGGAAAAACCGGCCCAGAAGCCGCGCTCGGTGAAATCCGGCGCCGCCGCCACAGTGACCAGCCCGGCCAGCCGCTCAGGCATGGTGCGCGCCACAAGCAGGCTGATCCAGCCACCCATTGAGGACCCGACCAGCACCTGCGGCCCCTCTGTCAGCCCCCGGATCACCGCCAGCGCATCCTGAAACCAGTCGCCGATCGCGCCTTCGTCAAAAGCGCCCGAGGACTCGCCGTGCCCCGAATAGTCAAAGCGCAGAAAAGCCCGCCCGCGCCTGCGCGCCCAATCCTCCAGCCACAGGGCTTTCGACCCCTGCATGTCGGATCGGAACCCGCCCAGAAATACCACACCAGGCCCCTGCCCCCCGACCCGGTTATAGGCAATGCGCCGCCCCTGCGGCCCTTCGAGATACTGCGTCATTCTTTCGTGTCCAAATATCCTGCGGGGGAGTCGCGGAACGCGACGGGGGCGCAAAGCCCCCTGCCACGCTATCCACATTGACAACGCGCGGCAATCGCGCCACACCCACCCGACATACCCGCAACCGGGCGTTCCGTGGGCGCCAAACCGACGAGGAGGACCTATGTCCCAGATCTCCCTTACTTTCCCCGATGGCAATTCGCGCGACTATCCCGCCGGCATCACTGCCGCCGAGGTTGCCGCATCCATCGCCCCGAGCCTCGCCCGGAATGCGATTTCTGCCTTTCTCGACGGCCAGCACATCGACCTGCAATGGCCAATCCAGAAAAGCGGCCAGATCAGCATCAACACCATGAAGGACAGCGAGCCGGCACTCGAACTGATCCGCCATGACCTCGCCCATATCATGGCCCGCGCCGTGCAAGAGCTGTGGCCCGACGTCAAGGTGACGATCGGTCCCGTCCGCGATCAGGGCTGGTTCTACGATTTCGACCGGGCCGAACCCTTCACGCCCGAGGATCTGGGCGCGATCGAGGCTCGGATGAAACAGATCATCGCCGCCCGCGAGCCTGTGCGCACCGAGGTCTGGGACCGTGCCCGCGCCCTTGCCCACTACGAGGCGCAGGGTGAGTCCTTCAAGGTCGAGCTTGTGAACCGCATCCCGGAAGGCGAGCCGATCCGCATGTATTGGCACGGCAACTGGCAGGACCTCTGCCGCGGCCCCCATCTGCAAAGCACCGGCCAGGTTCCGGCTGATGCCTTTAAATTGACCCATGTCGCCGGTGCCTATTGGCTGGGCGATTCCTCGCGCCCGATGCTGCAACGCATCTACGGTGTGGCCTTCCGCAACCGCGACGACCTCAAGGCCCACCTGACCATGCTGGAAGAGGCTGCCAGGCGCGACCATCGCAAGCTTGGCCGCGAGATGGAGCTTTTCCATTTTCAGGAAGAAGCACCGGGCATGGTCTTCTGGCATCCGAACGGCTGGACGATCTATCGCGAACTTGAATCGTATATGCGCCGCCGCCTGATCCGCGCCGGCTATAAAGAAATCAAGACGCCCCAGGTCGTGGACCGTATCCTGTGGGAAAAATCCGGCCACTGGGAAGCCTATCGCGAGAACATGTTCATCGTCGAGGTGGACGAGGAAGGGGCCAGGGAAAAGCGCATCAACGCGCTGAAACCGATGAACTGCCCCTGCCATGTACAGGTCTATAATCAGGGCCTTAAATCCTACCGCGACCTGCCGCTGCGGCTGGCCGAATTCGGCTCGTGCCATCGTTACGAATCCTCGGGTTCGATGCACGGGCTGATGCGGGTGCGCGGCTTTGTCCAGGACGACGCGCATATCTTCTGCACCGAGGACCAGATCGAAGACGAATGCGCCGGCTTCATCGCGCTCTTGTCCTCGGTCTATCAGGACCTCGGCTTCGACGGCTTCGACATCAAGCTCTCGACCCGGCCCGAGGTGCGGATCGGCACGGACGCGCAATGGGACAAGGTCGAGGGCGCGCTGAAAGGCGCCATCGAAAAGCTGGGCCTGCCCTATGAGATCAACCCCGGCGACGGCGCCTTCTACGGGCCGAAACTGGACTTCAAGCTGACCGACGCCATCGGCCGCGAATGGCAGTGCGGCACCTTCCAGGTCGATCCCAACCTGCCCGAGCGGCTCAGCGCGGAATATGTCGGCGAGGACGGCGCCAAGCACCGGCCCTACATGCTGCACCGCGCCGTGCTGGGCAGCTTCGAGCGTTTCATCGGCATCCTGATCGAGAACTACTCGGGCAAGATGCCGCTGTGGCTCGCGCCGCGCCAGGTGGTGGTCGCATCTATCGTCTCGGCTGCCGACGACTATGTGCATGAAGTCGTGGCCGCGCTGCGCGCCGCCGGGCTGCGGGCCGAAGCCGACACCCGCAATGAAAAGATCAACTACAAGGTCCGCGAACATTCGGTCGGCAAAGTGCCGGTCATCATGGCTGTGGGTCTGAAAGAGGTCGAGGAACGCAGCGTCTCGATCCGGCGACTCGACCGGCAGGGCAGCGAAAACCACACGCTGGATGCAGCCATCGCCATGCTGCGCGACGAGGCCACCCCGCCGGATCTGCGCTGAGCGCACCCCCCCGGTTTGGCGGCAATCTGCCAAAATAATCGCGCGAGATGATCCTGCATCATCTCGCGCGACGCATTCGTTCTTGCGTTTTTTCGCGAATCGTTCATCCTCTGCGCTGCGTGAGCACGACTTTCTACCGCCTCCCTTCACGGGGCAGCCGGACTTGACGGGAAAGGGCTGCACTGCACGGCTCGGGTGCAATTTCGCCCCGGGATGACTTGAAGGAGAGACGGTAAAATGGCTACCGGCACCGTAAAATGGTTCAACGCCACCAAAGGCTATGGCTTCATCGCGCCCGATGATGGCGGCAAGGACGTGTTCGTCCATATCTCGGCGGTCGAACGCGCCGGGCTGACCGGACTGAACGACAACCAAAAGATCAGCTATGAGCTGCAATCGGGCCGTGACGGCCGCAGCTCTGCCTCGGATCTGAAGCTGCTCTGATTCGACGACAACGCGACATGCCGGAACCGGCCGGGCCTGCAAGGCGCCGGCCGTTTTCATGTCTGCGGCTTGCCTGACAGGCAACTGCCCCCGCCCTCTTTCCCCCCGCAGCGCAAGGCTTTATCCCCGAAAGACGAACCAGACGGGGTAACGGAATGAATCTGGCCGAACATGTGCTGCAAGCTGGAACCGCGTCTCCGGACCGGCTTGCCATGTCGGTGCTGGGCCTCAGCCGCGCCGACCGTTGGTCCCATGCCCGGTTGCGTCAGGCGGTGCTGGGCACGGCGACCGGGCTTTTGCAGGCAGGCCTGCGCCCGGGACAGCGGCTGCTGATGCGGCTGGGGAACAATCCGAACTTTCCGGTCACCTATCTTGGTGCCATCGCCGCCGGTATCGTGCCGGTTCCGACCTCTCCTATGCTGACCGAGGCAGAGATCAGCAAGATCGCTGCCGTCATTCAGCCAGCGATGATCGTCGCGGACAAGGGCATTGCCTTGCCCGATCACCCGGCCCCGGTCCTGTCGGCCGAACGAATCACCGGATTCGCCGCGCTGCCTCCGGCCGGATTCGCGCAGGCCAGGCCTGATGATCTGGCCTATATCGTCTTTACCTCGGGCACTTCGGGCCAACCCCGCGCGGTCTGCCATGCACATCGCGCCATCCTTGCCCGGCAAATGATGTATCAGGGCTGGTATGGGCTGACGGCGCAGGACCGGCTGCTGCATGCCGGGGCCTTTAACTGGACATTCACGCTTGGGACCGGCCTCATGGACCCTTGGACCATGGGCGCTACGGCGCTGATTCCCGCCGAAGACGTAGCGCCCGAACAGATCCCGCTGATCGCCAGCCGACACGGCGCCACCATCCTCGCCGCCGCACCCGGCGTGTTTCGCCGCCTGCTGCGGGCCGAGTGGAAACCGTGGAATGGGCTGCGTCACGGTCTTGTCGCGGGCGAAAGGCTGGACCCCGCTCTGCGCCACGCCTGGCAAGAGCGCACCGGCACCGATCTGCATGAGGCGATGGGAATGTCGGAATGCTCGACCTTCATCTCGGGCAGCCCCGCGCGCCCGGCACCAGATGGCACGGCGGGCTTTCCTCAGCCCGGCCGGCGGATCGCAATCCTTGATGACGAGGGGCACGAGCTTGCCTCCGGCCAGCCCGGCGTCCTTGCGGTCCACCGCTCGGACCCCGGGCTGTTTCTGGGCTATCTCGACCAACCGCAGGAGACGGCGGCACGCTTTTGCGGCGACTGGTTTCTGACCGGCGATCTGGCTGAAACCACCGCCGAAGGTGCGATTCGCACCCTTGGCCGCGCCGATGACATGATGAACGCCGGCGGCTTTCGTGTCTCACCCGGTGAGGTTGAGGACGCGCTTGCCGCCCTGTCCGAGGCGGGCGAGGTCGCGGCAGTCGAGCTGCCAGTCGGCCCCGGCACAAGTGTAATCGCCGCCTTCTGGACCGGTCCCGCCACGGTCGAGGCGCTGCGTCAGCAGGCCGAAACCCGGCTTGCACGCTATAAGCAGCCGCGCGAATACATCCCTCTGTCCGCCCTGCCCCGCACGCCGACGGGCAAGATCAACCGCCGCGCCCTGCGGGACGCCCATCGCAAGGATAACCCATGACCGAACCGCTTCCCGGCCAAATTCGCCTAGATATCTTTGCCGATCCGGTCTGCCCGTGGTGCATGATCGGCAAGGCTGAACTGGACCTTGCTCTGGAAAGCCGGCCCGACCACCCCTTTGCGATCAGCTGGCATCCCTTTCGCCTTGATCCACAGATGCCGCAGGCCGGCATGGATTATGTCGCCTACATGAAGATGAAATTCGGCGGCGAAAAGGGCATCCTCCAGGCGATGAAACCGGTGATGGAGGCCAGCGAGCGGCTGGGCCTGTGGATCAACCCCTCGCTGATCGAGCGGGTGCCGAATACCCTCGACGCGCACCGCCTGTTGCATTGGGCAGGACTGGAGGGCGCACAGACCCCGGTCATGTCCGGGCTGATGCGGGCACATTGGCGCGAGGGTCGGAATATCTCGAACCCCGATGTGCTGGTCGAGATCGGGGAAAAGGCAGGAATGGATGGCCGGATGATCCGTCGTCTGCTCGCCACAGCCGAGGATCGCGACGAGGTCGCCACGCGCGAGATACACGCCCGCCAGCGCGGCATCAACTCGGTCCCGACCTTTATTGTCGCCGACAGCCACGTTGTGACCGGCGCGCAACCGGCAAGCCTGTGGCAGAACGTGATTGATGAGCTGACCGGCCTGCAATCTCAATAGGTTGGGCCCTTACCGCAGCTTGCCGCTAAATCTGGAAATCAGCGTCGAGTTAAACTATATTAAGAGGCTCCATCTTTCTCCTCCTAGAACCGGGCGCAGGGCCGTGTATAAGACCGGCTTGCCCGTTTCGATCACTAGCCAGGGATTTCCGCCATGAGCCGTTTCTCAGCCCCTATCGCCGAACAGATCTGGGATATGAAGTATCGGCTCAAGGATGGTGCGGGCCAGTCGCTTGACCTGTCGATCGAGGACAGCTGGCGGCGCGTTGCCCGTGACCTTGCCCGCGTCGAAAAAGACCCCGCACAGTGGGAAGACCGCTTTTACGCCGCGCTTGAGGATTTCCGGTTTCTTCCCGCCGGCCGCATCCTTGCCGGCGCGGGCACCGGCCGCGAAGTGACGCTGTTCAACTGCTTTGTCATGGGGACTATCCCCGACAGCCTCGCCGGTATCTTTGACATGCTCAAGGAGGCCGCGCTGACCATGCAGCAGGGCGGCGGTATCGGCTATGACTTCAGCACCATCCGCCCGCGCGGGGCCGAGGTAAAGGGCGTGGCCGCGGATGCCTCGGGCCCGCTCAGCTTTATGGATGTCTGGGACGCGATGTGCCGCACGATCATGTCTGCCGGCTCGCGCCGCGGTGCGATGATGGCAACGATGCGCTGCGACCACCCCGATATCGAAACCTTCATTCAGGCAAAACAGGACAGCGCCCGGCTGCGCATGTTCAACCTGTCAGTGCTCGTCACCGATGCTTTTATGGAAGCGGTCAAGGCCGACGGCCCGTGGGATCTGAAATTCGGCGGTAAGGTCTATCACACCATCCAGGCGCGCGACCTGTGGAACCGGATCATGCGCGCGACCTATGATTACGCCGAACCGGGCGTGATCTTTATCGACCGCATCAACCAACAGAATAACCTGAACTATTGCGAGACGATCGCCGCCACCAACCCTTGCGGCGAACAGCCCCTGCCGCCTTACGGTGCCTGCCTGCTTGGCTCGATCAACCTGACCCGTCTGGTCGAGGCGCCCTTTACCCCCGAAGCACGGCTGAACCCCGAGGCGCTGGATGAACTGGTCCGCGTCGCGGTGCGGATGATGGATAACGTCGTCGATGCCTCGAAATTCCCGCTGCCGCAGCAAGCAGCCGAGGCGCAGGCCAAGCGCCGTATCGGCCTTGGCGTCACCGGTCTGGCCGATGCGCTGCTGATGCTTGGCCTGCGTTACGGTGCCGATGATGCGGTAGCGCAAACGCGGGTGTGGATGAAGTCGATTGCCCGTTCGGCCTATCTGGCTTCGGTCGATCTGGCGCGTGAAAAAGGTGCCTTCCCGCTGTTTGACGCCGAGAAATACCTCGCCTCGGGTTTTATGCAGCGCATGGATGAGGATGTGCGCGAGGCGGTGGCCCAGCACGGCATCCGCAACGCGCTGCTGACCAGCATCGCGCCGACCGGCACTATCAGCCTTTATGCGGGCAACGTCAGTTCGGGAATCGAGCCGGTCTTTGCCTATGCCTATACCCGTAAAGTCCTGCAAAAAGACGGCTCGCGCACCGAAGAAGAGGTCGTTGATTACGCCGTGCAGATGTGGCGCGACCTGCATGGCGACGCGCCGCTGCCCGACCATTTTGTCAATGCCCAGACGCTTTCGCCCATGGATCACGTCGCCATGCAGGCGGCCGCGCAGGAATGGGTCGACAGCTCGATCTCAAAGACCATCAACTGCCCCGAGGATATCTCGTTCGAGGACTTCAAGGATGTCTATCTGGCCGCCTGGGATCAGGGCTGCAAAGGCTGCACCACCTATCGTCCGAACGATGTGACCGGCTCGGTCCTGTCGGTCAGTGAGAAATCCGAAGAGGCCCCGCAGGCCGACAAGGGCGCCGATGTGGTTTATCTGACCGAGCCACTGGAACGCCCGGCGGCGCTTGAGGGCTCGACCTACAAGCTGAAATTCCCCGGCAGTGAGCACGCGATCTATATCACCATCAACGATATCGTTCAGGCCGATCACCGCCGCCCCTTCGAGGTTTTCATCAACTCGAAGAACATGGAGCATTTTGCCTGGACCGTGGCGCTGACACGGATGATCTCGGCTGTATTCCGGCGCGGCGGCGATGTGTCCTTCGTGGTCGAAGAGCTGAAGGCGGTCTTTGACCCGCGTGGCGGCGCGTGGATGGAGGGGCGCTATGTCCCCTCGATTCTTGCCGCCATCGGTGGGGTGATCGAGCGGCACATGATCTCGACCGGTTTTCTTGCCGGCGAGGGCATGGCACTGAAATCCGATCCCAAGGCCGAACTGGTCGCCGTGGGCGAACGCCCGCGCGGCCCGGCCTGCCCCTCTTGCGGCCAATACGGGATGCGTATGATCGAGGGCTGCATGACCTGCCCTTCATGCGGCCATTCCAAATGCGGCTAAGGCGGGACGGCTCGTGTGCGGCCAAGCATAAAATGAGCCTTACCCGGACTGTTTGAGCCTTTTTGCAAGCATAAGGTGAGCCCAGGATTTTTCTTGGCTCACCTTATCTTTATTTATCAATATGCTACTGAACTCGCCTCTTCAGGCCCTGTGAGAACGGCGGTGGGAAATTCGTCCACGGTAGCGGTGGCTTGGTGCTGCTGCGGGCGGCGTAAAAGTCGTCCACCTATTCCCTTTCTGCGGCGGCAGGGAGGGCGTGAGGATTTACAGCGTGGACCTATATCTGAGAGTTCGCCAGGCTTGCGCGGAAGGCATGAGCCAGCGGGAAGCGGCGCGGGTGTTCAACATCTCGCGTGACACGGTTGCGAAGATGATGACCTTCTCGGTGCCACCGGGCTACCGACGGACGGCCGAGGTCAGGCGGCCAAAGCTTGATCCTTTCATCCCGATCATCGAGGGCTGGCTGGAGGCGG
>NZ_JAFL01000043.1:0-14675 GCF_019633685.1 Paracoccus sp. J56 | reverse complement strand
CGCGCCGATCTGAGCCGTCAGCTAGAGGGCAAGCATGTCGATGATGAGGACCTGAACGGTTACCTGATGTATCCCAAGGTCTTTCTCGACTACATGGGCCGTCACCGGCAATACGGTCCGGTGCGGGCCCTGCCGACGCGGACCTTCTTCTATGGGATGGAACCCGGCGAAGAGATCGAGGCCGAGATCGATCCCGGCAAGACGCTGGAAATCCGCCTGCAAGCCATTGGCGAGACTGACGAACAGGGCGAAGTCAAAGTCTTTTTCGAACTGAACGGCCAGCCCCGGGTGATCCGGGTGCCGAACCGCCTGGTCAAGTCGCAGACCGCCGCCCGTCCCAAGGCCGACCCGGCGAACGAGGGCCATCTCGGCGCCCCCATGCCCGGCGTCGTCGCCTCGGTCGCGGTCACGCAGGGCGCGAGGGTCAATCCCGGCGACCTGCTGCTGACCATCGAGGCCATGAAGATGGAAACCGCCATCCACGCCGACCGCGCCGGCGTGGTGAAAGCCCTCCACGTCAGGCCGGGCGAACAGATCGACGCGAAGGATCTCATGGTCGAGATCGAATAGGAAGAAAGAGGGCTTGGCACCCTGCAATAATTATTGCAGGCTTGGCGGCAGAGGAACGCCATGTCAACAAGCCACCCGCCGCAGGATTACGAAGAGCTGATCCGCATCATCCATGATCGCCACGATCAGATGAGCAAGACCTATCAGCGCATCGCCGTCTATCTGACCCAGAACCCCAACGAGGTCGCCGTCCATTCGGTGAATGCCATCGCCGAGCGCTGCGGCATTCACGCCTCGAGCTTCGTGCGCTTCGCGCAATCCCTGGGCTACAAGGGCTTCAAGGAATTGCAGGCGCTGTTCCAGAAGCGCCTGGCCACCGCCGCTCCGGGTTTCGAGGCCCGCGTCAAGGCGCTGGAAACCGAGCTGAAGGGCGCGGGCGATCCGACCGAGATCGGCTTCCTGCGCGACCTGGTGGTGCGCGACATCGCTTCGCTTCAGCAATTGCTGGACGAGGTGAATCCCGAGGACCTGGCGCTGGCCGCCGACCTGCTGGACCGTGCAGACATCATCTACCTGATCGGCCAGTTGCGCTCGTCGCCGGTGGTGGAACTCCTGCGCTATGTGCTGACCATGCTGGGCAAGCGCTGCGTGCTCTTGGACCCCGGCGGCGGGCTGGCCACGCATATCGGCCGCACCATTCGCAAGACCGACGTGCTGCTGGCGGTCTCGTTTCGCTTCTATGCCAACGAGGTGGTGAACGTGGTCGAGGAAGCGGGGCAGAAAGGCATCGACATCATCGCCATCTCGGACAGCACGCTGTCGCCCCTGGCGCGGTGGGCGCGGGTGCTGTTCCCGGTGCCCGAGCACGATTACACCTTCTCGCGCTCGCTGGCCGCGCCGATGTGCCTGGCGCAGGCGCTGGTGGTGGCCGTCGCTGCCCGCGTGCAGCACAATGACGAGGATCCGCGCATCCCGACCGTGACCGGAACCTAGGGTCAGGATGCATTGATTTCTGTTGCGCTGCGTGATTCACGCCTCCGAAAACGGAGCGGTGACATGAGCGATCTCTTCTGGCTGACGGAGGCGCAGATGGCGCGGCTCCGGCCCTTCTTTCCCAAGTCGCACGGGAAGCCCCGGGTTGATGACAGACGGGTGCTGAGCGGGATTATTTTCATCAATCGCAATGGCTTGCGTTGGCGCGATGCGCCCGCCGCGTATGGCCCACATAAGACGCTCTACAACCGCTGGAAGCGTTGGAGCGACAAAGGCATCTTCGCGAAGATGATGGCGGGGCTGGCCGCCAAGCACGGTGAGAAGAAGACTGTGATGATCGACGCCACCTACCTGAAGGCCCATCGAACGGCGTCCAGTCTGGGCGTCAAAAAGGGGGGCGTGGACGTCTGATTGGTCGGACCAAAGGCGGCATGAACACCAAGCTGCACGCCATCTGCGACAGTCAGGGGCGACCGATCGACCTGTTCGTCACCGCTGGACAGGTCAGCGATTATATCGGCGCTCGGGCCCTGCTGAGTGGCCTGCCAAACGTCAAATGGCTACTCGGAGATCGTGGCTATGACGCTGACTGGTTCAGAGAAGCGTTGCAGGACAAGGGGATACGTGCCTGCATCCCAGGCCGGAAGAAACGCAAGACGGCGATCAAATACGATAAGCGGAGATACAAGCGGCGTAACCGCATCGAGATCATGTTCGGCAGGCTCAAGGACTGGAGGCGCGTCGCGACCCGCTATGACCGATGCCCCAAGGTCTTCCTCTCAGCCATCGCCCTCGCGGCTCTCGTCATCTATTGGTTATGAATCCTGACCCTAGAGCCCGGCCAACCCGTCCCAGACCAGCTTGACCCCGACCAGCGCCACCGAGGCATAGGTGAAGGGATAGAAGATGCTGGCGCGCATGTGGCGAACCACCCAGCCCCCGAGCCAGGTCGCCCCTACCGCCAGCGGCAGCATGGCTGCGGCGCGGGCCAGGTTATCGGCGCCGAACTCTCCCAGCGCGGCATAGGGGATCAGCTTCAGCGCATTGGTCACGGCAAAGCACATCACCGTGGTGCCGGTGAAGAGCTTCGGATCCAGCCGCAGCGGCATCATGTAGATCTGAAGGGGTGGCGCTCCGGCATGGGCGACGAAGCTGGTATAGCCGGCCAGCCCGCCCCAGAAGCGGGCGGCCGCCGGACGCGCGCCGGCAAGCGCGGTGCCCTGCCCCGTTCCGACAAGCGCGCGCGCCACGAAGGCCAGCGAAACCAGTCCCACGACCAGGCGCACCGCCGAGTCCGAGACCAGTTCGGCGCTGGCCCAGCCGATCCCGATGCCTGCGATCGCTCCGGGCATGATCCGACGCATGATCTGCCAATCGACCCAAGCCCGCCAGCTTGCCACGCTGACCACATCCATCACCACCAGCACCGGCAGCAGGATCGCCGCCGCAGTAACCGGGGGCATGACCAGGGCCATGAGCGGCACACCGAGCAGGCTCATGCCGCCGAGGCCGCCCTTGGAAAGACCGACCAGGACGACGGCCAGCGCGGTCACGGCCAGTTCGGTGGGCGATGCGAAGATGGTCCAATGCATTGCGGCATCCATGAAAAAGGCCCGGAGCGAGGCGCTCCGGGCCCAAAGCCTGGGGGAAGGTCAGGCTTTCTTGCTGCGGGCGTTCTGGCGGAAGGTATCGGCCACCACGGCGGCGACAATGATCACGCCCTTGACGATCTCCTGATAGAAGGCATCGACCCGCAGGAAGGTGAAGCCCGACATCATCAGCCCCAGGATCAGCGTGCCGATCACCGTACCGAAGATCCGCCCGCGCCCGCCGCTGAGCGAGGTGCCGCCGATCACGGCCGCGGCGATGGCGTCAAGCTCATACATCATGCCCATGCCGGCCTGCGCCGTTTCCGCACGGGCGGCGGTGACGATGCCGGCCAGCCCCGCCAGCAGCCCGGCGATGGCATAGACCTTGATCAGATGGCGCTGCACGTTGATGCCCGAGACGCGCGCCGCCTGCGGGTTGGCGCCGATGGCATAGGTGAACTTGCCATAGCGGGTATAGCGCAGGGCGATATGGAAGATCAGCGCCACCGCCAGGAAGATGAAGACTGGCCAGGCGCCCGATCCGATCGCGGCGAAGCTGTCCGTGGGAAAGCTGATCGGCTGGCCCTTGGTATACCATTTGGCGATGCCGCGCGCCGTCACCATCATGCCGAGCGTAGCGATGAAAGGCGGAATTCCGGTCAGCGCGATCAGCGCGCCGTTGATCATGCCGGCGATCAGCCCAAGCCCAAGCCCGACGGCCAGCGGCACCATGACCGGCAGGTCCGTCAGCGCCGGATACATGGCCCGCGCATAATCGCCCGACTGCGCCACGCTCATGGTGATCATCGCCGTCATGGCGACGACCGAGCCCGACGACAGGTCGATGCCGCCGGTGATGATGACCTGCGTGACGCCGATGGCGATGATGCCCACGACCGAGACTTGCAGGATCATGATCGTCAGGCGACGGGTGTTCATCAGAAAGCTCTGGCCCTGGAAGATCCAGCCCAGGATCTCGAAGACCAGCGCGACGGCGACCAGCACCAGCAGGATGTTCAACTCCTGCGGCAGCCCTCGCCGCTGTCGCTTGACGGGTTCGATCTGCACATTGTCCATGATAATATCCTCCTCGGGCGCCGCGCGGGCCTCAGCGGGCCGCCAGTTCCATGATTTTCACCTGGGTCGCCTCGGCCCGGTCCAGGATCCCGGTCATATGGCCCTCGTGCATGACCATGATCCGGTCGGACATGCCTAGAACCTCGGGCAGTTCGGACGAGATCATGATGACGGCGACCCCCTGCTGCGCCAGGCGCGAGATCAGCCGGTGGATCTCGGCCTTGGCGCCGACGTCGATGCCGCGGGTCGGCTCGTCCAGGATCAGGATCTTCGGCTTGGTCAGCAGCCAGCGTGCGATCAGAACTTTCTGCTGGTTGCCCCCCGACAGGTTCTCGATCCGCTCGTCGAGGTTGGGGGTCTTGATCCGCAGCTTGTCCTTCATCTCGAGACAGAGATTGGTCATCCCCCGCTCATCGACGCAGCCCAGCTTGACATGGCCTTCATGCAAGGCTGCGATCTGCATGTTCTCGAGGATCGTGAGCGGCAGGAAGCAGCCGGTCGCCTTGCGGTCCTCGGTCAGCAGCGCCATTCCCTCGCGCATGGCATCGGCGGGTGAGGCGATGGTGACATCGCGGCCGGCGATGCGGATCTTGCCCTCGGTGGCCGGCGTCACGCCGAACAGCGCCTCTGCCACGTTCGAGCGGCCCGAGCCCACCAGGCCGGCCAGCCCGAGGATCTCGCCGCGGCGCAGATCGAAGGTGATACCGTGGAAGGTGCCCGGCAGCGAGAGGTTCTCGACCGACATGATCACGTCGCCGATTTCGGCCTCCTCCTTGGGGAACATCTCGGTGATCTCGCGCCCGACCATCATGCGGATGATGTCGTCGCGGGTCACGTCGGTGCTGGTATGGGTGCCGACATATTTGCCGTCTCGGAAGACCGAGAACTCGTCGGCGATCTCGAACAGCTCGTTCATCTTGTGGGTGATGTAGACGATGGCCACGCCGCGCGCCTTCAGGTCGCGGATGATCTCGAACAGGTGGTCGACCTCGGTTTCGGTGATCGCCGAAGTCGGTTCGTCCATGATCAGCACCTGGGAACGATGGCTGACCGCCTTGGCGATCTCGACCATCTGCCGCTGCGCGACGGTCAGGGTGCTGATCTGCGCGGTCGGATCGATCTTGAGCCGAAGCTGCGCGAACAATTCCCGAGTCATCTGGGTCATCTTGCGGTGGTCGATCAGGCCGAGCGCATTTTTCGGCTCGCGCCGGATCCAGATGTTTTCGGCGACCGTCATCCAGTCCATCAGCGCCAGTTCCTGATGGATCATTGCGATGCCCTGTTCCAGCGCATCGAGCGGGCTGGACAGAACGACCTCCTCGCCGCGCAGGCGGATGGTGCCGCGGTCGGGCGTGTAAATGCCGGCGATGATCTTCATCAGCGTGGACTTGCCTGCGCCATTCTCGCCCATCAGCGCGTGAACCGAGCCCGGACGTAGCCGGAACTGCACATCATCCAGCGCCACAACGCCGGGAAACTCCTTCCGAATACCCTCGATTTCAAGGATATAGGGCAGGCTCTTTTCCTTGTAGCGTTCGATCGCCTCCAATGTGGTCTTCGAAACCATCTTCCCCCCGAAAGACTGTCAGGGGACGCGGCCCCCGGATTGAGGTCCGGGCATCCGGTGCGCGACCGAATGCCCGCCCGGATCAGTTCTGCGTCTTGTATTCCGCGACGTTCTCGGGCGTGACCAGCTCAAAGGGAACGGCCACGCGCGGCTCGAATGCCTCGCCGCGGGCGATCTTCAGGACGGTGTCCAGCGCACCCTCGCCCTGGCCCTTGGCGGACTGATAGACGGTGACATCCAGATCCCCCGCCTCCAGCGCCGCCAGCGCGTCCTGCGTGGCATCGACGCCGCCGACGATCACATCGTCCATCGAGATCCCCGATGCCTTGAGCGCCTGAATCGCACCAAGCGCCATCTCATCATTGTTCGAGAACACGGCATCGGGCTGCATCCCCGAAGTCAGCCAGTTGGTCATCAGGTCCAGCGCCGGGGTTCGCATCCAGTTCGCGGATTGCGAGTCGAGCACGTTGATGCCCTTGCATTCATCCGACTGCAGCACGCGTTCGACCGCCGCGGTGCGCCCGCGCTGCCCGGTGGTGCCAAGCTGGCCCATCAGGATGACGGCATCGCCCTCGCCGCCCATAAGCTTGCACATCTCGGTCGCCTGCAACTCGCCCGCCTGCTCTTCGTCCGAGCCGACCCAGGCCTGCTTTTCCGGGAACTCGTCCATGTTGGCGGGCAGCATGTTGACGAAGACCAGCGGCACGCCCGCCCGGTCGGCGATGCGGGACATGGCCTGGCCGGAATCGGCGTCGACCAGCATCACGATGATGCCGTCCACGCCCGAGGCGACGAAATTCTCGATCTGGGACTGCTGGCGGGCGATATCGCCCTGGGCATCCTCCATCTGCACGGTAACGCCCAGATCGTCGGCGTGGCGCTGGATGTTCTGACGCAGCACGGTCAGGTAGTTGTCGTCGAAGAGCGACATCGCAACGCCGATGGTCTCGGCCTGAACCGTGCCTGCCATCAGCGCACAGAACGCGGTGGCCGTCGCGAGTTTCTTGATCATGTGGGTCTTTCCTCCTCCTGCTACCTCCGTCCGATCTTCTCGCGTCGGACGAAGCCAAAACCTTGATGCGACAAGGCAATATCAAGCCGTTGGCAGAACCACTGTTCCGCCGCATCCATTCCGACCTGATGACGACCTCCCGCCATGTCCGAGAACCGTGAGCGATGCACGTTCGCATCTTGCCCCTGGCCTCCGCGAGCCAGGGATTCCCTGCCTCGACATTGACCATAGGCCCTCCGCAGCGTGATTGCAATAAAAATTGCAGATACGAAATACAGCAACAAACGCTCTCTTGCGCATGTTTACATGCGAGGCGTCAGCGGCCCCCCGCCTGCTGGCAGATGCTCGACCAACTGCTGGTAATAGCCGGTCGCCAGAAGACCGTCGCGGGCCGTCGCCATGTCCTTGCAGGGCCGGCCGGAACGGCATGCCCGCACCCAGGCCTGATCCTGCAAGCGATAGCTGTCGGCAAAGCGCCCGATCCAGTCGGACGAATATCCGGCCTGCATCGCACCGCCGCGCCGCAATCGCACCTGCGCCGGTTCGGCCATGGCCACCGTCCCCTCGCGGCCGACGATCTCGGCATGGACGTGGTAGCCATAGGCGGCGTTCATGAACATCTCGACCGAGACGACCGCCCCGCGATCCGTGTGCAATTCGGCCAGCAGCATGTCGCCAGCATCGCCAACCTGCGTCAGGCTTGCCGAGGTGTATTCGGTGTCCAGCAACCAGCGGCAGATGTCGATCTCATGCACCATGGCATTGGTAACGATCATCGAGCCGTCGAACCAACGCGGCGCCTCGAGATTGCGATGCACGCAATGCATCAGCAGGGGCGCGCCGATCCGGCCCGCGTCCAAGGCAGCTTTCATTTCGCGATAGGCGGGATCGAAGCGGCGCATGAAGCCGACGCTGACCAGGTTGCGGCCCGCATCGGCCTCGACGATCTCGCGGCATTGCGCGACCGTCGAGGCCAGAGGCTTTTCGCAGAGCACGGGTTTGCCCAGGCGTATGGCAGCCATGACTAATTCGTGGTGAGCAGCGTCAGGTGCGGCGACCAGCACCGCTTCGACCAGGTCGCTTTCGATCAGTTCAAGGCCCTCGGCAAAGACCTGCGCGCCATAGGCAGATGCGCCTGCCCGGCCCGGATCGGGGTCGGAAACCGCAACCAGCCGCGCCCCCGAAATCTCCTCGGCGAAAAGGCGGGCATGAAACCCGCCCATGACACCGGCGCCGATCACGCCAATGGCCAGGCTCATCTGCAATCCCTCCGCATGGCGAGATGGTTGGCTTCAGCGCGCCAGGTAGTCATCGACATTCTCGGGGGTCACGAGTTCGAACGGGATATAGACGGCGCGCTCTGCCAGTTCCTCACCCCGCGCCATGGCGGCGGCGACCTCCAGCCCCTTGCGCCCCTGCCCCGCCGCGTCCTGGAATACGGTCAGGTCGATGTCGCCAGCCTTCAGCGCCATCAGCGCGTCCGGCGTCGCGTCGATGCCGGCCACGACGACATCCTCGGGGTCGACCATTGCGGCCTTCAGCGCCTGTGCAGCACCGATGGCCATTTCGTCGTTATTGGCAAAGATCACATCCGGCGTCAGCCCGGCGGTCAGCCAATTCGAGACCAGATCCGAGGCCTTGCTGCGCGACCAGTCGGCGACCTGCATGTCCTCGATCTTCACGAAATCGCAGCCGGGCGTCTTGACGAAGTCCTGCACCGTCTCGGTCCGCACGCGGCCGGCCTGGATGAACAGGTCGCCCGCCAGGATGGCGCCTTTCGCCTCGCCGTTACCGATCTTTTCCTTGACGAGGCGGCAAGCCTCGGTGGCCTGGATCGTGCCCGCATCGACCTCACGCGAGCCGACGAAGGCTTCCAGCGGCCCGAGGCTCTCTACATTCGGCGGTTCGCGATTGATATTCACGATGGGAATGCCGGCATCGTTCGCCATCTTGTCCATCTGGGTGATCGCATCGGAATCCACCGCGACCACGATGATCGCGTCGACCCCGGACGAGATGAAATTCTGGATCTGGCTCAACTGCCGGGGCACATCGTTTTGCGCATCCTCGAATTGCAAGGTGACACCCTCGGCTCGGCCCGCCTCTTCGATGCCCTGGCGCAGAATGGTCAGGAAATTGTTGTCGAATTGCGCCATCGCGACGCCGATTTCCTGCGCCTGCGCACCGAATGCGGTCATCGCGAAAACGGTGGTGATCATCAGTCGTTTCATATAGTTCCTCCTCCTCGTGTTCTTCCGTCAGGCGTCGCAGGCGCAGGATACCCACGCCCCGCCTTCGGCATTCGAGCGGATCGCGGCCTGGATGAAGGCAACGCCCGCAGCGCCCTCCTCCAGCCCCGGATAGGCCAGCAGCCCGTCCGGCAAATCGCGCCCTTCGCGGCGGGCCTCGATGGCGATGGCAAATTCCTCGTAGAGATTGCCCCAGGCATCCGAGAGCGCTTCGGGATGGCCGCGCGGCATGTGGACGAAGCGCGCCGCATCCGACAGCATCCCTGCGCCATGCCCGCGCGAAATGCGGATATGCGGGGCATTGAAGGGTCGGTGCTGCAGGTATTCCGGGTTCTCCTGATCCCATTCCAGCGTGCCCTCGGTTCCCGAGATGCGGATGCGCAGCCCGCAACTGGCCCCCGCCG
Source organism: Paracoccus sp. J56 (assembly GCF_019633685.1). Lineage (NCBI taxonomy): Bacteria > Pseudomonadati > Pseudomonadota > Alphaproteobacteria > Rhodobacterales > Paracoccaceae > Paracoccus > Paracoccus sp. J56. The sequence goes on along the minus strand of NZ_JAFL01000043.1, from coordinate 5,274 downwards.
CCGCCTGCGAGATCAGCAGGGTGCCGGGCACGCCGCCCTCGAACCGACAGCTCATGAAGGCGGTATCCTCCAGGGGCTGATCGGCCCCCAGCCGGTGAAACTCGGCCCGCAGATCGGTCATGCGCAGGCCGGATACGAACTCGGCCAGATGATGGGCGTGGGAACCGATGTCCGCCGTAGTCGCGGCACCCCCCACCTTGGCGGGATCCTGCCGCCAGGGCGTGCCGGACCAGGCGGCATCGGCGGGCAGCAGCGCCATTTCCTGGAAATACTCGACATGGATCTGCATGACCCTGCCGATGGCACCTTCCCGCACCATCTGCCGGGCCTGCCGCACCATCGCATGGGCCGCGAAGGAATAGGTCACGCCGAAGATCAACCCGGTTTCGCGCTGTCTGTCGATCAGCGCCCGCGCCTCGACCAGCGTATTGACCAGCGGCTTGTCGCAGATCACGTCGATGCCCGCGTCCATGAAAGCCATGGCGACCGCGAAATGCAGATGGTTCGGGACGGTGATCGCCACCGCGTCGATGCCGTCCGGCCGCGCCGCCTCGGCCCGCGCCATCTCGCGCCAGTCGGTATAGCTGCGGTCGGGCTCCAGCCCCCAGTCGCGGCCCGATGCCAGCGCGACCTCGGGGCGCGACGACAGCGCCCCGGCGACGATCTGCCAGCGATCCGACAGCCGCGCACCCCGCGCATGGACCTGTCCGATGAACGCACCCGCGCCGCCGCCCACGACCCCAAGGCGCAGTTTGCGGCCCATGGCGGGGAAGGCCCCCGCGAAGTTGGCATTCTTTGACATCGACTTCCTCCTCGAAGTGATTCCCTGCCCTCTACGGCAATAGAAAGCGCGGATCGACCGTGATCGCAACAACTATTGCAATATTTCATGGATCGGTGTTTCTATTGCGGTGGAGGATTTCACATGCAGCAGAATCAGCAGCCGAACCCGCTTTGGCTGGATGGAATTGCACATGCCTATGGCCCGAACAGGGTGCTGAAAGGCATCAACCTGACGCTCGGCGCGGGCGAAGTGCTCGCCCTGGTGGGAGAGAATGGCGCCGGAAAATCGACGCTGATGAAGATCATCGCGGGGTATCTGCGTCCTGGCGAAGGCGAGGTGCGCTGGCAGGGCCAATCGGTGCCGGCCGACCCGCAAGGGGCAGAGGCCGCAGGGATTGTCTTGGTGCATCAGGAATTCGCCCTGATCCCTGACCTCAGCGTAGCCGAGAATATCGTGCTGGGGCGCGAACCGACCCGGATGGGCCTGATCGACTATGCCGCCATGCGCGCCGCCGCCCGCGACGCGCTGCGACTGCTGAATTCGGACATCGACCCGCGCGCCGGCATGGTGGGTCTGCCGGTATCGAGCTGGCAGATCGTCGAACTGGCCAAAGCCTTCGCCGCCCGCCCCCGCCTGTTGCTGATGGACGAGCCGACCGCCGTCCTGGGCGCGCGAGAGACCGAGGCGCTGTTCGCCCGTATCCGCGCCTTTGTGGCGGAAGGCGGTTCGGTTATCTTCACCTCGCACCGGCTGAACGAGGTTCGGGCGGTCTCGGACCGTGTGGCGGTCTTGCGCGATGGGGCGATCACGCTGGACCGGCCCGCTGCCGGGCTGTCCGAACACGACATTGCATCGGCCATGATCGGGCGCGAGATGGAGGATCTGTTCCCGCCGCTGCGCCCCCGGCCCACGGCCCCGCCGATCTTGGCAGTCGAGGGCTTGTCGGTGCCGCGCGACTTCGGCCCGCCGGTGCAGGACGTGTCCTTCGAGGTGGCGCCTGGCGAGATCCTGGGCATCGGCGGCCTGGTTGGCGCAGGCAGGACCGAGATGGTCGAGGGGCTGGTCGGCCTGCGTCCCGCGACGGTGCGACGCCTGGTCCTGCGCGGGACAGAACATCCCCTGCCCGACGCGGTCGAGGCATGGCGGCTGGGCATCGCCTACCTGACCGAGGACCGCAAGGCGCGGGGCCTGCTGCTGGCGGAAAACCTGGAGTTGAACACCAGCCTGACCTTCGGCGCGCTGACGGGAGGTGCGGTCATCGACCGGGCCGGCGACGCACGCCGCTATGCCGAGGCGCAGGCGCGCTATTCCATCCGCGCCGCCTCACCCAGGATCGCGGTCGGCCAGCTGTCGGGCGGCAACCAGCAGAAGGTGCTGATCGCCAAGACGCTGGCGCCCGACCCCGACGTGGTGATCCTGGACGAGCCCACGCGCGGCGTCGACATCGGCGCGAAAAGCCAGATCTACCAAGTGATCGCAGGGCTTGCCGCGCAGGGCAAGGCGGTGATCGTGATCTCGTCAGAATTGCAGGAGTTGATCGGTCTCGCGCACCGGATCCTGGTACTGGACCGCGGCCGCGTCGCCGGAACCGTCGCGCCGCCCGACGGCAGCCGCCCCACCGAGCGCGATATCCTCGACCTCGCGCTTGGCCTTCAGACACAGGACGCTTCGACATGATCCGCAACTTCCTGGGCCGGTTGGGCCCGCTTCTGGCGCTGGTGCTGCTGTTCCTGGCGGGCAGCCTGCTCAGCCCGACCTTCCTGACCTCCGAGAACCTGCTAAACGTGCTGACGCGGTCCTCGGTCATCGGCATCATCGCCATCGGCGCGACCTTCATCATCACCGCGCGCGGACTGGACCTGTCGGTCGGCGCTATGGCGGCGCTGGTAGCGGGGCTGTCGATCCTGTGCATGAACGCGCTGCTGCCCATGATGGGCGCCGTCGGCGCGCTGATCCTTGGCCTGCTTCTGGCTTTTGCCTTCGGCGGCGCCGCCGGGCTGGTCAATGGCGGACTGGTGGTCTGGGGCCGCATCGACGCCTTCATCGTCACGCTGGGCACCATGGGAATCATGCGTTCGCTGATCACCTGGATGTCGGATGGCGGCTCGATCTCGCTGGACTTTGCCCTGCGCGGCGTGGGGCGACCGCTTTACTATGGCACGGTCCTGGGTATCCCGGTGCCGGTGCTGATCTTCGCGGCGCTGGCCATCCTGGGCGAGATCGCCATGACCCGGCTGCGCTTTGGCCGCCATGTCACAGCCATCGGCTCGAATGCCGAGGTCGCACGCCATTCCGCCATCCGCGTGGACCGGGCGCGGATGGCGACCTATGCGCTGCAAGGGCTGTGCGTCGGACTGGCGACGCTGATCTATATCCCCCGCCTCGGCGCCGTGACCCCTTCGACGGGGATGCTCTGGGAGCTTGAGGCCATCGCCGCCGTCATCATCGGCGGGACTGCTCTTTCGGGTGGTTATGGCCGGGTCTGGGGCACTGTCGCCGGCGTCCTGATCCTCGGCCTCGTCGCCAATATCCTGAACCTGACCAGCTTCGTCAGCCCTCATCTGAACGGCGCATTTCAGGGCGCGATCATCGTGATCGCCGTCTTCCTGCAACGTCGCAGCACATCCCGATAACCTAAGGAGGAGAAAAGACCATGAAACTGACACGCCGCCTGATACTGGCCGCCGGCGCCGCCGGGCTTGCTCTGTCCACCGCCCTGCCCGCCAACGCCCAAGAAAAGACCGCCAAGATCGGCATCGCCATCCCCGCCGCCACGCATGGCTGGACCGGCGGGTTGAACTTCCATACCGAACGCAGCATCAAGGCGATGGAAGCGGCCTTCCCGCAGCTGGAATTCGTGCTGACCACTGCGGGCGACGTGCAAACGCAGGTCAACAACGTCGAGGACCTGATCGCCCAGCAGATCGACGCGCTGGTGATCCTGCCGATGGAGAGCGACCCGCTGACAGAGCCGGTCAAGGCCGCCAAGGATCGGGGCATCTTCATCACCGCCGTCGACCGCGGCCTGTCCGAGGAAGGCGTCGAAGACCTTTATGTCGGCGGTAACAACCCGCAATATGGCGTGGTTGCAGCCGAGTATTTCAAGTCGAAATTCCCGGAGGGCGGCAAAATCGTGGTGATGCGCGGCATCCCGACCGCCATCGACAATATCCGCATCGAAGCCTTCCAGAAGACGCTGGAGGGTTCGGGGATCGAGATCCTCGACATGCAATATGCCAACTGGAACCCCGACAAGGCCTTCGAGGTCATGCAGGACTACCTGACCCGCTTCCCCGAGATCGACGGAGTCTGGGCCGGCGACGACGACGCGGCGCTAGGCGCCCGCGCGGCCATCGAGCAGGCCGGGCGCGAGGAAGGCATGGTGCTGCTGGGCGGTTCGGGCATGAACCGGGTGATCAAGATGATCATGGACGGTGACAAGCTGATCGACGCCAATATCTTCTATCCGCCGACCCTGATTGCCCCAGCCATTGAGGTCACCGCAATGCGCTATGCCACGCAATCGCCCATCCGCGGCCGCTATGTCCTGGACAGCCCGCTGATTACCAAGGAAAACGCCGAGGAGTTCTACTTCCCGGACAGCCCGTATTGATTCCGAAACATGAAGCATACGAGGCGCGGGAGAGCTCACCGCGCCTCACGCGCGATATCCAGGTCACGGCTATTGCACAGACAGAGCCTGCATGACGCTTTCCATGGCTTTCACGACCATGTCGTGATCATCCTCCTGGGGCAAGCCCGACACGGTCACGGCGGCGACTACGCGCCCGTCTCGCAACCGGACCGGAAAACTGCCGCCGTGTGTCGCAAAATCTTCCGGCGGCATACCTTGTTCGGCACCGGGCGATGGGATGCCTTGCCGACGGAAATCCAGCCCGATCGCATAGGATGCACGATGACAGCGCAGGGTTACGTTGGATTTGCGCCGTGCCCAGTCGTCATTGATCGGGGCCGAACCTGGCAGCGCAGCATGAAACAGTGTCGCGTCAGGGGTGCGGATATTGACGACGACCGGAAGGCGTTCAGCGCGGGCCTTTTCAACAAGCGATTGCCCAATCAGCCAGGCGATCATTTCATCGAAGGCATCAAAACGCAGCCGCGCTTCCTCTGCGGCGATACGTTCCAGAACATCTTCATAGGGTCAGGACCCATTGATTTCAGGGTGGTGTCGTGATTCACGGTTCGAAAACGAGCGGTGAACATGTCTGATCTTTCCTGGCTGACAGATGCGCAGATGGCGCGCCTTGAGCCTTTCTTTCCGAAGTCACACGGCAAGCCTCGCGTAGATGACAGACGCGTCTTGAGTGGGATAATCTTCATCAATCGCAACGGCTTACGATGGCGTGACGCACCTGCCGCCTATGGGCCGCACAAGACGCTTTACAATCGCTGGAAGCGGTGGAGCGATAAGGGCGTCTTCGCCCGGATGATGACAGGTCTGGCTGCCGAACATGACGAACAGAAGACGG
>NZ_JAFL01000042.1:0-16850 GCF_019633685.1 Paracoccus sp. J56 | reverse complement strand
TGGTCCTACGACTTCGTCGAGGACCGCACTCATGACGGAAGGAAGTACCGCATGCTTAACGTGATCGACGAGTTCACGCATGAGGCGCTGGCGATGACCTGTGTTTCGGTTCGGGTTGCGATGTTGACGATTGCCGGCGTCACGCGTTCCAACACCGGAGCTGCGGTCACCAGCCCTCGTTCATCAAGCTCAAAGGCTGTCTCGCCCTTTGTCGGAAAAGGGCGCAAACAGCGCAATCAAAAGGGCAAAAAGCATGACCAGCCAGCGCGTGCGGGCTGTATGTGACAAAGGCATGGGATTCTCCTGCATGAAAAAAGCCGGTCCCGGAGACCGGGGCCGGCACTGGAAATCAGGCGGTCTGAGGTCCACCCGAACCGCTGGCGGACCAGATCCGCGCACCCGTCCAGGCAACCAGGGCAAGGCCGCCCATGACATGCAGCGCAGCAAGCCAGACGGCATAGCCGGCGGCCGTGGCCCAGGGACTGAGCGCAACCCAGAGCCCAGCCACCAGCAACAGGCGGTCAGCGATGGGATGTCCCGTCAATACCAGCCACAGCGTCAGCGCGACAATCGCTGCGCCCGTGACAATGCTGTTCCAGAAGGCGGCAGGGGGCAGCGAAAGCATCAGCGGCAACGCAGCCATCAGCAGCCCCGCAACGATGGAGGCCCCGGCCGCGATGCGATAACGGATATCACGACGGTCTGAGATCCAGTGTGCAATCATCGTTCAACCTCCTTTCTGTCGATCGTCAATTGGGTTTCGCCAGCCGCATCGGCTGCGACGGCGGCAGGAACGGGCGAAGTTCATCGGGTCCCAAGACACCAAGCGCGATGTCTCGCAGCGCAGTATCTATCGCGTTTTCATCCGCGTCATCCAGCCCTGCACGCGCGTCTTCGCGCAGGCTGCGGGCACGCGCGGACGCTGCCAGAACCAACCCGAAGCGGTCGGGCATGACAGCCTGACATTCAAGCGCGACAAACGGATCCATGGCGCCGCCTCCTCAGGCCGCCCGCTGCCGGTGCTGCGCCCCTTCAAGTGCCCGCAGCGCGGTTTCGACCTCGGCCAGCCGCGACTGGCGGTGATGTTCGGGCATGCCCTCCGATGTCGCATGATCCTGAAGATATTCGTTGAACGCCATGTTCATCAGGATCGAGCGGCGCACATCCAGCGGCAGGCTGGTATCGTGTGCCACCTCCATTGGGGCGGCGCCTTCTCGGGTGCTGTCCGTCGCAGATGCAAGCGCATCGCGATAGGCGTCGCGGTGCTGTCCAAGGCCCAGCCGGTCAAGCGTCTGGTCAGAGAAACGCCGCAGCCGTGCTGCATGGGCATGACGCTGACGCTCGGCCGCCTGTTCCCTGCGGCGGGCCTCGGCTTCGCCCGGCGGCAGGTGGACCTCATAGGCTATGCCCAGACGCTCGGCATGTCGGATCGCCGCGTCAAGACTGGGAAAGGTCAGTTCAACCTGATGCGCCGTGTCCGTGCCCGAGGTCCAGCCCATCAGGGGCTCAAGCTCGGGGCCCGACTGACGCTCGATCCGCAGGCGCCACTGATCGCTACGCGCGCGGCCCGACGTGGTCGCGGACCGGGACGGCTTCCAGATCCGCGCAAGGCTTTGCGTCGGCAGGCTGGAGGCATAGCTGGCCTTGCCTTCCCCTTGCGGCAAAATCGCCGGACCGCCCGTTGCTGCGGGGGAAATACGCTCTGCATTTACAAGTTGCATATCATCCTCCGATGCTTTGGGACTGCGAAGATGCAGGCCGGGACATCCCGGCCCGCGATGTCAGCTTTTCAACGGGATACGTTTGACCTGTGCCTGCGCCGTCTCGGTTCGGGGCAGGGTCACGGTCAGCACACCGTTGCGGAACGAGGCCTCGACGGCCCCTTCGTCAATGCCGGCGGGCAGAGGGATGCGCCGCTCGAACCGCCCATAGACACGCTCGCTGAAGCGGCGTTCGCTATCCTCGGTCGAGGTGGTCTTTTCACCCCGCAAGGTCAGCAGCCCGTCCTCCAGCAGAACCTCCACGTCCTTTTCTTCAAGGCCGGGAAGCTCGGCAGTGACCGAGATCGCCTTGTCCGTCTCGGAGATCTCGACGCTGGGCCAGTTTGCCCCCATCCAGCCATTGCCACCAGAGAAGACCGGCGATGGGGTGCCGAAAGACCGGAAAAAATCGTCAAACAGCCGATCTACCTCGCGGTGGAAGGTTGTGAACGGATCACGAACAGGCTCTGCCGACGGGGTGTCATTACCACGCCACCAAGGCAGATTTCGGGTCCAGTTTTGCGGAATAAGATCTCGTACGCTCATTTTTCTGTCTCCTGTTTTTGCACATGGCCCGCCCAAGGCTGGCATCGGCCAAAGCGATGCCAGCGGGACATGGCCGATATCGGATCGATGTCAGATCAGGCCGCAGCGGGCTCGGGCTGAGGGGCCGCCGCTTTTGCGGATTTCGCGCCCGCTATCTGCGCCTGTTGGGCAGGCTTGGCGTGTTCGCCGCTGCCCCGCGCGATCTCGATGCGCCGCGGCTTTTTCTCTTCGGGGATTTCGCGCATCAGCGACACCGTCAGCAGACCATCGATCAGCGAAGCGCCCTCGACACGGACATCGTCGGCCAATTCAAAGCGCCGCTCGAAGCTGCGCGCCGGAATGCCGCGATGCAGGTATTGCGCGTTGTCGTCCGTCTCTTTGCGACCGGCAACAATCAGCACATTTCCGTCCTGAGTCAGGGTGAGGTCATTATCGCTGAAGCCCGCAAGCGCCATGCTGATGGCATAGCGATCCTCGGCCTCCCGGACGATATCGTAGGGGGGCCAGTTTTCCGCCGTATCGGCGCGGGCCGTGTTTTCCAGCAGGTTCAGAATACGGTCAAAGCCAACGCTTGACCGAAAGAGCGGTGTAAAGTCGAATGTGGTTCTCATAGCCACGTCCTCCATTGAGCAACATGGGTACAAGTTGATGATTTAACCGGAATTTCCGGTTGCAGACCCCTTCCAGCGATCTGCACCATTTCATCTAGAATGCTCTTTATATGTGTCAAGACCCCCTGAAATTTTTTCCGAGGAAAACGATTTTCTGTTTCGATGTTCGTGGGCGCCAGGGGCATAATGCATCGATTGGGAAAGCACATCCTGATTCACGGCTTCGAAAACGGAAGGGGTGGCATGATTGGTCTCGCACTGGCTGAGCGAAGCGCAGATCGTCCCCCTGAGTGACGATTGCCTCTAGGGTTACACGAGAAAGCTGCATGCAAGCGGTCCGTCCCGGTGACGCGGGGCGCCGACAAGGGATATGATGCGGCAGAGTTTGTTGCCGACCTGCGGCACGCCTGTGTCACGCCGCAGATCGTTCAGAAATCGAGGCATTCAGCAACCGACGTGCGCACCACCCGGCACAAGGGCTACGCCATTTCCCCTCAGGTATCGCAAAAGGATCGAAGAGGCTTTCGGCTGGGCCAAAACCGTCGAAGGGGCCGCTCAAACTGCCTTTCGAGGCATCGATCGCGCACGTGCCCATTTCATCATGACCCTGGCCGAAGGACATTCACCAGGTTGCCGAAGCTGCTTGCCGCATGAACAGAAGATGACGCTGCCAGCAGACCAAACCCGCCAGCCAGGCCGGATGAACAAGCAATATCCCATCAGAGCCAAGAACAACCTTCGCAGCGCGGGACTATTTCAGCACCCTGTTAGACGAGATATGGCACCCGATCAGATTTCTGGCCGGGTGTCTTTCTGCGTCTACTTATAGGAGGTGCCGCGCGCCGATAGCCATCGCCTGTTTGTAATCAGGTGCCAGAGGCTGTCAGCTGCTCCATCGGAATCAGCGCGCCCGGATGACGGATGACACGGGCTGCCAGATTCGCGCCGCAGCACAGGGCCCGGTCGATACTTTGGCCCTGCAGGCGCGCGGCCAGATAACCACCGTTGAAGCTGTCGCCCGCACCGGTAGTGTCTAAGGGGGCTACGGATGCGGGGTCGTGTCGGAGCAGAACTGCGCCGGAGGCGGCCAGAATCGGGCCGCCGGCATTCTTGACCACCACCTCTGTCACGCCGAGGTTCAGATAGCGCTTCAGTGTGTCTTCGGGGCTGATATCGTAAAAATGGGCCGATTCGTCGTCAAAGCTGGGCAGCACCAGATCGCTTAACGCGGCGAATGTAGTCAGGGTCTGACGCATCATGTCGGCATCGGACCACAGGCGTGGGCGGATGTTCGGGTCAAAGGTCAGCACCACATGCTTGGGCCGCGCCCGCAACAGATCCAGCAGGTTTTCGCGGCCCTGCTCTGTCAGGATCGCGAGCGTGATGCCGGACAGATAGATCACCCGCGCAGGGCCCAGCGCCTGCGCCAGTCTGTCGTGGTCATCAGCCAGATGGCGGGCCGCCGACTGGCCGCGCCAATAGGTAAAGCCCCGTTCGCCGTTCATCAGCGAGATGGCGTAAAGCCCGCAACCGCGTTGAGGATCGCGCGATATCGCGGAGGTGTCGATGCCCGCGCCAGCGATGAAATCGGCAATCCGGTCGGGAAAGGCATCGCTGCCAAGCCTGGTCAGGTAACCCACTGACCAAGCAGCAGGCAGGGCCGCGCGCAGATACCATGCGGTGTTCAGCGTGTCGCCCGCGACCCCCATCCGCCAGAGGTCGTCACCGCGCGAACTGAGTTCCAGCATCGCCTCGCCCAAAGAAATGACAGGGCCGGGTTGCAGCCCCGTGATCCGGCTCATGCCACGAAATCCAGCCGCGCGCCACTTGCGGCGTCGAACAGATGCAGGTGTTTGCGGTCGAATCTCAGAGGCAGGCGGGCAGGCAGGTCCCGGCTTTCCTCTGCCGGGATGCGCACGGTAAGTTCGCTTCCGTGCAGAAAGCAGATCGCCAGCGTGTCGGAACCAAGCTCCTCCAGCACATCAACATCGACGATGAAATCGGCCTGATCCTCCGGGCAGGGCAGCAGATGTTCAGGGCGTAACCCGATGTCGATACCCGCCCCTGCGGGGGCGATCAGTTGGGTCATGGCAATCGCCCCGCCATCAAATTCCACCGCTGCACCGCGATCCGAAGACACCGCACGCCCTGTCAGGATGTTCATCTGCGGCGAGCCGATGAATTCCGCGACAAAGCGGCAGTTCGGGCGTTCGTACAGCTCCAGCGGCTTGCCGTGCTGGATGATTTCGCCCTTACGCAGCACGACGACGCGGTCAGCCAGCGTCATCGCCTCGACCTGGTCATGGGTGACATAGATGGTCGTGGTGCGCAGCATCCGGTGAAGTCGTTTGATCTGCGTCCGCATCTCGACACGAAGCTTGGCATCGAGGTTGGACAGCGGTTCATCAAACAGAAAGACCTTGGGCTTGCGCACGATGGCCCGCCCCATTGCGACACGCTGGCGTTGTCCGCCCGACAATTGCCCTGGACGGCGGTCCAGCAGATCCTCAAGCTGCAGGATGCGGGCCGCCTCGGCCACCTTTTCTGCGATCATCTGGGGTTGTTCACCCCGCATTTTGAGGCCGAAACCAATATTCTGCGCAACAGTCATATGCGGATAGAGGGCATAATCCTGAAACACCATGGCCACGTCGCGCCCTTTTGGCTCGATATCATTGACCAGCATTCCGCCGATGCTTAGTTGCCCGTCGCTGATTTCCTCCAATCCCGCAATCATGCGCAACATCGTTGATTTTCCGCAGCCTGACGGACCAACGAACGCAACGAATTCTCCATCCCTGATATCCAGATCGACACCGTGGATGGTTTGCACGGCGCCGTAGCGCTTGAAGATCTTGTTAAGGCTGATTTGCGCCATAGTCGTCCCCTCCCGTGACGGCGCCGGTGGTGCGGCGCAAGGCATTATCAATAATCTTGACATTATCAATAATACGGCGATTATCAATAATGCAAGCGCGAATGAAACGCGTCACAGGAGACGGAATGAGCGTGGCTGAAACCTTGGGTGCGAGGCGACAACAAAGCCGTAGCGAGGCAGTTGAACATGCCTTGCGGCGCGATATTGTCCTGGGAACCCTCGCCCCCGGCACTGTGTTGCGCGAACTGGAACTGGCGCAACGTTTTACGTGCGCACAGGGCACGATTCGCGAGGCGCTGATGCGTTTGTCCGAAGATGGTCTTGTGACGCGCCGCGCCCGGCGCGACACCCATGTTGCCTCTGCCAATTCCGACGATGCGCGCGAACTGCTCTGTATCCGTCATGACATCGAGTGTCGTGCGGCAGTCCGTGTCATCGAATCGCAGGATGCAACCCTTCTGTCAGATCTGGATGTATTGATGCAGGCCATGCGGGTGGCCGCCCTCCAAGGGGATGAATACACATTGATGGAATACGACCGAAGCTTCCATCTGCGCCTTTTCGAAGCAGCCTCCACCCCCATAGTCGAGCCAGTGTTGTTTCGATGCCTGCTGCATACCCAACGCTTCAAGATATTGAACAGCGCACCAGAAAGCCGCGACCTGCAAGGTACGGCTGAGCGGCATCTGTCAATTCTCGAGGCGCTAGAGGCGCGCGACGCCGACGCGCTGACACGCGCCTTGTCTCATCACATCGCCACCATCGTCGATTTCGGCCCGGAAGTTTTCGTGGGAAAAAGGGGGACCATACAATGACCAACGCCGGTTCCCTGGCCCCCGAAATGCGCGCCGTCCTAGAACGACTTGCCGTCGAGGACGGGTTGCAACCTGATCCAACGATACTGCCCCCCGCAGAGGGGCGCGCCGTTACGGAAGCTTCAAACCGCCGCTGGAATCTTGACGGCCCCAAGATGGCCCGCGAGTTGATCGTAGAAACCCCCGACGGTCGCCGGGCCTATGTCTTTATCCCTGGACGGGACGATGGCACCCGGGCAATCCTGTACATTCATGGTGGGGGGTGGAGCTTCTGCTCTGCCGCCACCCATGAAGGTGCTGCGCGCCGTCTGGCGCAAGAGACCGGGGTTCCCGTTGTAACCTTCGATTATCGACTTGCGCCAGAGCACCCCTATCCGGCTGGGCTGGAAGACTGCATTTCGTTCTGGGCGGGCCGGGACGCCATTTTGCCCGAACGCAAATGGTCGATTTCCGGCGACAGTGCCGGTGCCAATCTGGCGGTGGCGATGATGCTCCGTCTTGATGGCTGCGATCCGCCACAATCCGGGCTGTTGTTCTATGGTGTCTATGACGCAGATTTCGACAGCCCCAGCTATGTCTCGGTGGCCGATGGTCCCGGGCTGACACGTGACAAGATGCGTCGTTACTGGGATTATTATACCGGCGCGCAGACTGACAGGCTGAGCGATCCCTGCCTTGTGCCGCTTCGCGCCTCGGTTGATGCTTTGGCGAATCTGCCACCGCTTTACCTGAACGCCGCCGAGATTGATCCGCTGAGGTCGGACAGTCAGCGTTTTGCCGAAAAACTGTCTGCGATGGGTCGTCAAGATCTGTTCGAGATCGTGCCCGGCGTGATCCATGGTTTCATGCAAATGAGTATGTGGCTTCCTCAGGCCAGCGAGGCCTATCGCCGCGCGGGCCAGGCCTTTCGCGCAATGACCTGAGGCCACGCCCCGCAATATTCTATCTTGGGAGGAGAAAGAACATGCAACGGACAATCAGCTTTCTGGCCCTTATGGCCGGGCTTGTCCCAACCTTTGCCAGCGCCGACGGCACGGTGCGTTTCTGGTATCACTTTGACAATCCCGAAAATCCCATGGCCGAGTTGGTAGCCAAGTTCGAGGCCGAGAACCCTGGCATCAGGATCGAGGCGATGAATGTGCCGTGGAACAGCTATTACGACAACCTTTACACTTCGATCGTCGGCGGCAATGCCCCCGATGCGGCCATGCTGAAGATGTTCGCGCTGCCACGTTTGCTGGAAATGGAAGCACTGGAGCCACTCGACGACTGGATCGATGCATGGGAGGGTAAAGATGACATCTTGCCAAACCTTTTCGAACTGACCCGGGCAGAAGATGGAAAGCAGTATTACCTGCCCGTTCAGTATGTCGCGTTGTATCTGTACTATCGCGCCGACATGTTTGACGAGCTCGGCCTTACCCCGCCGCAGACATGCGATGAATTTCGTGATGCCGCCATCAAGCTGACCCGCGACACTGATGGCGACGGCAAGATCGACACCTATGGCTTCGGCTTCCGGGGCGGCAAGTCGGGCCATGAACATTGGGGCAGCTTCACCCTCGGTCGCACCGGCGTTGGGCTTGACCAGAGCCTAGTCTCGGACGCGGGGGTCGCGGGCACGCAATTCGTCATCGACCTGTTCCAGGCGGACAAGGTGTTCCCGCCCTCGGCTCCGAATGACGGCTTTCAGGAAATCATCGGTGCCTTCAAGACCGGTGTGACTGCGATGACCATCCATCATGTCGGCTCATCCAACGATCTGGTTGCCGCGCTGGGCGACAAGGTTGCAGCAACCACCGTGCCCGAATGCGGTGGTGGACGCTGGACGACCTTTGGCGATGAATCGACGGCCGTGCTGTCGAATGCCAGCGACAAGGAAGCGGCGTGGAAATGGATTTCCTTTCTGTCCACGGCTGAAAACAACGCCCTGTTCAACACCGCGACCGGGCAGTTGCCGGTGACGCAATCCGACACCGCCACATGGCAAGGCCATGAACCGCGCTTTGTCGAAGTAACGCAGGCGTCCTTGCCATTCGCCCATTTGCTGCCCTCATCGCCGAACACGCCGGAATTCGTCAATACCGTCTGGCCCGCGAACATGCAGCGCGCCCTGCTGGGACAGATCACCGCCCAGCAGATGAACGAGGCGATCGCGGCCTTGTTCACCGACGATTGATCCCTGACGGGCCGGGCGCCACGCCCCGGCCCTTCCCCGCCTTGACCGAAATTGCCTGTCGGATGCGTCCGCGCAGGGCCAAGAGAGTTTTGCCCGATGACAACCACCTCCGTCCCCGAGCAAGAGGGTCCCACCTCTGGAAGACGCGCCGCGCTGTGGCGGCAGGTCATGCCATTGGCCCTGTTGTCACCAGCCGTTCTGGTCACGCTGGCCATCGTGTTCTTTCCGATGATCCAGACCGCGTGGATGAGTTTGCACAACTATGTCCTGTTCCGCCCGAAGAACTTTGACTGGGTCGGATTGCAGAACTACTTCAACATCTTTCAGGACGAAGTCTTTTGGATTTCGTTGCGCCATACAATATTGTGGATCGTCATCACCGTTCCGGCGCAGGCGCTGCTTGGGCTTGCGACCGCTTTGCTGCTGAACCAGAAATTCCCGTGGCGCCCGCTGGCCCGCGCGCTGATCATCATCCCTTGGGCACTGCCCTCGGTCGTGATCGCGCTGATGTGGGCTTGGGTCTACGATTCCAACTATGGGATCCTGAACGACCTGCTGCTGCGCGTGGGGATTCTGGAGACTTCGATCCCGTGGCTGGCGAACCCCGATACCGCACTTTACGCGATCATTCTGACGCTGACATGGCAGGGCTTTCCCTTCTTTGCCGTGATGATTCTGGCCGGTTTGCAATCCATCCCGCAAAGCTATTACGAGGCAGCATCGCTGGATGGCGCGACGCCGTGGCGGCAGTTCTGGCACATCACCCTGCCCGGCATTTCCGGGGTGCTGTTCACAGCGATCCTGCTGCGCACGATCTGGGTGGCAAATTCCATGGACGTGATCTTTGTCATGACCGGCGGCGGTCCCGGTTATTCGACCTATACCCTGCCGCTCTATTCTTTTCTTGAGGCGCGGACGAACCTGGATTTCGGCTATGGCTCGGCCTTGGCCATGACCTTCACCCTGATGCTTCTGGGGATCGTCGTTCTTTATCTGAAACGTTCGGCAAAGGCGGTGCAATAATGGCGCTGGGACGTAAATCGACCTTAAGGCGGGTGCTGACTGTTGATCTGCCGATGCTGGCCATTCTGGCCTTCACGCTTGGCCCGTATCTGTGGATGCTGTTGACCTCTCTGACTGCCGAGAGCGAGTTGTTCACGCGGGGGCCATCTGTATTCGATCTGGTCTGGAGCAATTACGAGCGTCTTTTCGCCAATGTCGGCTTTGCCCGTAATATGCTGGACAGCCTCATTGTCGCGGTGGGCACCGTGGTGGTCGGGCTGACACTGTCGGTTACGGCAGCTTACAGCTTCTCGCGCTTCGACTTTCGCTTCAAGAAAGTGCTGTTGATGCAATTCCTGCTGATCAACATGTTCCCGCTTGTTCTGCTGATCCTGCCATTGTTCGTTCTGATGCGCCAGTTGGGGCTGCTGGACACGCATCTGGCGCTGATCGTTGCGAATTCGACCATCGCCATCCCGTTCTCAGTCTGGATGATGACAAGCTATATCAATGGCATTCCGAAATCGCTGGACGAAGCGGCAATGACCGATGGCTGCTCGCGTTTGCAGGCAATGCGCAAGGTCATTCTTCCGCTATGTGCGCCGGGGATCATTGCGACGGGGATTTATATCTTCATCACCGCCTGGAATGAATACCTTTATGCGCTGACGCTTGGTGGACAAAATGTGCGCCCGATCACTGTCGCCGTGCAGACCATGATCGGGGAATATCAGGTGCAGTGGGGCCTGTTGACCGCAGGCGGCATTGTGGGCGCCCTGCCGGCAACCGTTCTGTTCCTGATCGTTCAGCGTCGTCTGGTCGGAGGCCTGACGCAAGGTGCCGTCAAGGGCTGATCCAATCCTTGCTGCCGCTCAGAGGGCAGCAGCGTAACCTCAAAGGAAATATCGTGAAAAATCCTGTTGGCATCATCTCGATGCAATATACCCGCCCATTTACCAATGCGGCGCTGTCCTATCTGAAAAAAACCCGCGAACTGGGATTTGATTTTATTGAACTGCTGGTACCCGAACCCGAAGATGACCTCGATCCTGCAGAGGTTCGCAGGATCTGCGAAGGTGAAGGCCTGGGCATCGTTCTGGCCGCGCGGGTCAACCTGCAACGCTCGATCGCCAGCGAGGATCCAGCGAACCGTCAGGGAGGTATCGACTATCTGAAATTCTGCGTCGAAGCGGCGGACAGAGTTGGCGCGAAAATTATTGGTGGTCCGCTCTATGGAGAGCCGCTGGTCTTCGCAGGACGTCCGCCTTACCCGTGGACCGCTGACCAAATCGCAGCACGGGCACAGCGCACCATCGAGGGTCTGGCCGAGGTTGCGCCGCTGGCCGCCGCCGCCGGTCGGGTGTTCGGACTGGAACCGCTGAACCGCTTTGAAACCGACATCGTCAACACCACCAGTCAGGCGATCGAAGTCGTAGATGCGGTGGACAACCCCGGTCTGGGCGTCATGCTGGACACCTTCCATATGAACATGGAAGAACGCTCGATCCCCGACGCGATCCGGGCTGCCGGTAATCGCCTTGTGCATTTCCAGGCCAATGAAAACCATCGCGGTTTCCCCGGCACCGGCAATATGGACTGGACCGCGATTTCGCGCGCCCTGCATCAGGTCGGTTATGCCGGCCCGATTTCGCTGGAACCGTTCCGCCGCGAGGACGACCGCATCGCCCTGCCCATCGCGCATTGGCGCGCGCCCCACGAAAATGAAGACGACAAATTGCGCGCGGGTCTGACCCTGATCCGTTCGGCACTTACCTTTGCAGAGGTCAATCACTGATGACGATCAAGATCGGCTGGATCGGCTGCGGCCGCCACGCAACTTGGATGCTGATGCCGCAACTGGCGCGCAGTGGCTTTGAAATCTCGGCGGTCTGTGACCGTGACGAGGCCGCGGCACGGAATGCTGCACGCCAATTTGGTGCCAAAGCGGTCTATTCGGATTATGACGACATGATCGCCAATGCGGATATCGACGCGGTTGGCATGGCAGTGGGCCCGGAAATCCATTTCCGTGCCACCTTGTCGTCGCTGCGCCGGGGGCTGCCCGTTTTCATGGAAAAGCCCCCAGCAGCTACCGCGGCACAAGCGCGAGAACTCCTAGATGCCTCCGAGGCGGCAAAGGTGCCGGTCACCGTCGGCTTCATGAAACGTTATTCTACCGGCAACAAGATTGCCAAAAACATTCTGAATGGCGGTGATTTCGGGCAGGTTCTGGGGATACACGGCAGCTATATGACGGCGCCAACTTACTTCGCCGGCCAGGTCGACTATACAGGGTTCTATCTGCACCACTGTGTTCACTACATGGATCTGATCACATGGTTTGCAGGCTCGGAATTCGCCGATCTGCGGCTGCGCAAGAATGTGCCCGATGCGGGCAAGATGCTGCTGCACATGAATTTCGAATGCGATAACGGCGTGATCGGCAATATCATCATGGGCACCGTCCAGTCGCGCGGCACGCCCATGGAGTATATCCAGATCATGGGCGACCATAACCGGATCGAAGTCGAAAACATCATCAATGTTGCATGGCACCGAAATCCGCCCTTCAAGGCGGAAGATCCCGACGCGGTGCTGGATCCGGCCTGCGACAGTCTTGTCTGGACGCCCAATTTCACTGCAGCAGCGAACGAGGACCACAAGGGTTATCACGCCCTGTTGCTGGACGTAGCGGCAACCATGCGCGGCGAAAGTGATACCGCACCGCAGATCCGGGACGGTTGGCTGGCGATGCGGCGGCTAGAGCAGATGATCGCACTGATCGAAGCCTGATACCCATTGTCCCGCCCAGTCCCAAGGCGGGGTCACCCAGAGGATTCAGCCGCCATGCAGACCCCGATCATCCAGTTCGGCACCAGCCGCTTTCTGCAAGCCCATGCCCTTGCCTATTTCCAGAACGGCGCGCCAATCGGCGCCGCGCCTGCGGTGACGGTGGTGCAATCGACATCCGATCCCGCACGGCGGGGCAGGCTGGATGCGTTAACCGCGCCTGACGGCTATCCGGTGCGGGTACGCGGTATCGAAAACGGCCAGCCGGTGGACCGCGAAGAACGCGTCACCGTCGTTAAGCGCGGCCTTGGCTATGATGGCGATTACGCGGAATTGCAGCGAATTTTTGTGCAGGAGGCGCGTTGGGTCGTCTCGAATACGGCGGATCGCGGCTTTGATCCGCAACCTGCCGATGACCTTCCCCATCCCGATCCGGCGCAGAGCTATCCGGCCAAGCTGTTTCACCTGATGCGCGCCCGCCATCTTGCGGGGGGCGGTCCGCTGATCGTCCTGCCGACCGAATTGGTGCCAGCCAATGGCGACAAGCTGCGCATCCGCGTGCGGCAGATCGCCGTTGCGCAGGGTGAGGATCCGGCGTTTCTGGATGCTCATATCTGGGCAAATTCGCTGGTTGATCGCATCGTATCCGAGGAAATCCGCCCGGCGGGTGCGGTGGCCGAGCCCTACGGGCTTTGGGCCATCGCCGCGCAGCCGGGTCTGGAGCTGCCGGTCGCGCACCCGGCCATCCAGATCGTCCCCGATCTGGAACCCGTCCAACGATTGAAGCTGCATATCCTGAACCTTGGCCACAGTACGCTGATCGAGCTGTGGCAGCGTGCGGGCGGACAGGAAACCTATGTCCGCCAGGCGATGTCCGGCCCTTTGCGAGTAATGCTGATGAATATCATGGAAACCGAGGTTCTGCCCGGTTTCGCGCAACAAGGCATGGGCGATCAGGCGCGCGATTATCTGGCCGTGACTCTTGACCGGTTCGACAATCCGTTTCTGGATCATCGCCTGTCCGATATCGCGCAAAACCACGCGTCCAAGGTTGCCCACCGCATCACCGCCTTTCTGGATTGGGCCGGGTTGTCGCCTGATCAGGCCCCGCAACTTCACGCCATCAGTCAAAGCGTCAAGGATCCCGCGCCATGAGCCAGCCCCCTTCTGCCCTGCTTCTGGGCGATACCGACAGCGTCGGCATCGCGCTGATTCCGCTGAATGCAGGCGATATTCATCTGGGCGTGGCGCTGCTGACGGATATTCCCGCCGGGCATAAATTCGCGCTGCGCGACCACGCCATCGGCGATGCCATCATCAAATACGGGCAGGTCATGGGACAGGCCACCGCGCCGATCCGCGCGGGTGAACATGTCCATACCCAGAACACCGGGATGAGCCCGCACGGCCTTGGCCCGGCACAAAGCCGCGGGCAGCTGCCACCGCCGCCGGAACGCCGCAGTTTTCAAGGGTTCCTGCGCAAGGACGGGCGCATCGGAACGCGTAACTTCATTGGTGTCATCGCCTCGGTCAACTGTTCGTCGACCGTGTGCAACGCGATTGCACGGGCGGCGAATGACCGGCTGCTGCCGCGTTTTCCGAATATCGACGGTTTCGTGCCCATCGTTCACGATCAGGGCTGTGGCATCGCCACGGGTGGCGAGGGGTTCGAACTGCTGGTCCGCGTCCTGAAGGGCTATCGCGATCACGTCAATTTCGGTGGCGTCATGCTGGTTGGTCTGGGCTGCGAGGTTAACCAGCTTACCTTGTATCGGCGCGATGACTGGACTCGCGAACGTCACGCCAGTTTCAATATTCAGGATGTCGGGGGTTCGGCGGCCGCGGTGGCCCGAGCGCTGGAAATTCTGGAAGGCATTGCCGGGGCCGCAAATCGCGACACCCGTCAGACTGTTCCGGTGTCGGGGCTGATCTTGGGGATGCAATGCGGCGGGTCGGACGGGTTTTCTGGCATTACAGCGAATCCGGCGCTTGGGGTTGCTTCGGACCTTCTGGTGGCGGGTGGGGGAACCTCGATCCTGTCAGAAACGCCCGAAATCTATGGGGCCGAACATCTGCTGATCGCGCGGGCCAGCGATGCCGACGGGGACCGGCTGCGGGCGATGATTGCGTGGTGGGAACGCTATACCAGCCAGAACGGCGCCAGTCTGGACAACAATCCCAGCCCCGGCAACAAGCGTGGCGGCATCACCACCATTCTTGAAAAATCGCTCGGCGCCGTGGCCAAGGGCGGGTTGGCGCCAGTCGCGGCTGTCTATGGCTATGGCGAACAGATCCGAACCCGGGGTTTCGTCTATATGGACAGTCCCGGCTATGATCCGGTTGCGGCGACGGGGCAGGTGGCCTCTGGCGCGAATCTGATTGCCTTCACGACAGGGCGTGGGTCGTGCTTTGGTGCCCATCCTACGCCTTCGCTGAAACTCGCGTCGAATTCGGCGCTGTGGCATTCGATGCAGGCCGATATGGATATCAATTGCGGCAAGGTGGTCGAGGGCGCGATATCGCTGTCCGAAATGGGGCAGGAAATCTATCACAAGCTGCTGGACACCGCGTCGGGGGCGCGCACCAAATCCGAGGAATTTGGCTATGGCGACGCCGAGTTTGTGCCGTGGCGCATTGGCGCGGTTCTGTAAGGTCCAGACACATTAATTTCAGCGCGAGAAGATGACAGTTGCGGCGAGTGCTATGGCCGAGAGAAAGACGATGGGCACCTTGTCGTATCTGGTCGGAGCCCGTCGCCAATCTTGGGGCCTGCCGAACATGGTCTCGATGCGGTTGCGGCGTTGGTCGTGGCTGATGGCTTTCTTCCTTCCTTTCCGGCCGGGGATGCATGCTCTTATCCCTTTGTCTTTAAACGCATCTTTGAACTAGTCAGCCGGCTCTGTTGCACAAATCGGCTGATGGCCGGGGTTCCCCTTTCCCCGGACAGACTTATCCCACGGGCTCTGTGACAGGGATGCCGAGCGCGGTGTAGCCGTTCAGAACGGCGATACGGACCTGAAGCTCCGCGACCTGTCGGTCGAAGTCCCGCGCCATGAGGCGCTGCCCCAGCAGTTTCACACAGTGCATCTTCGTTTCGACGCGGCTTCGGCGGTGGTATCCGCTCCATCGTCGCCAGAGAGCACGACCGAGGTATTTCGATGCCCGCAGCGCTTCGTTTCGTGCGACCGCGCCGGCGGTGACGGTCTTCCACGGCTTGGCATTCTTGCGAGGCGGAATGACAGCGCGGGCGCCGCGGTCAGCGATTGCATCGTGGCATTTGCGGGTGTCGTAGGCACCGTCGGCAGTGACGCTGCTGATCTGCTCGTACGCTGGGATCTGGTTGAGCAGGTCGGGTAAGACCGGTGCATCGCCGATATGGCTACCTGTGACCTCGACTGCGCGAACCTCCAGTGTTTCCTCGTCGATCCCGAGATGGATCTTGCGCCAGACGCGCCGTTTGGGTCCACCATGCTTGCGGGCGTGCCACTCGCCTTCGCCCTCGACTTTGATACCCGTGCTGTCGATCAGCAGGTGCAGCGGCCCCTTGGAGCCGCGATACGGGATGTTCACGGCCAGGGTCTTCTGGCGGCGGGACAGGGTGCTGAAGTCGGGCACCGCCCAGTCGAGGCCGACCAGCCGCAGTAGGCTTTCGACGAAGCCTGTCGTCTGCCGAAGCGCCATGCCGAACAGCACCTTCATCGAAAGGCATGTCTGGATGGCGGCATCGCTGTAGGTCTGCTGGCGGCCACGCCTACCTGTCGGCGCGGCATCCCAGCTCATCTCGGGATCGAACCAGATCGTCAGCGAGCCGCGGCGCTTGAGCGCTTCATTGTAGGCTGGCCAGTTCCTGGTCCTGTAGGTCGGGGGTGTAGGTCTGCTCATGTATCCCAGCTACCACGCTGGATTCATGAGATGAATCCCACACGGGATTTGTGCATGTATGGATGCCCCCTTTCGTGCAAGTGGTATTTGAATAGCTCAGACGCGTGATCGGATGCGGTCATGTATCAGGCCTCATGGTGCGGCTCGAACGTGGCCGCAGGCCGGTATGGCGATGCGCGGGTCAGAGGCAAATCAACAGAGCGAGCTCTTCGGCTCCACGACAAATACTGCTTTCTCCAACCCGGATCTTGTCGATCCTTTGCCCTTACTGTTCAGTGATCTCCTCACACGCCCGACGTACCGTGGCGCGATGGCAAGCTTTGCGCTGTCATGCCATCGTCGCCGCCGGGTTCCGGTAATCTTCCTGTTTCGTCATCATGGCCCAGA
>NZ_JAFL01000041.1:0-17063 GCF_019633685.1 Paracoccus sp. J56 | reverse complement strand
CATCACAGTCTTCTTCTCACCGTGCTTGGCGGCCAGCCCCGCCATCATCTTCGCGAAGATGCCTTTGTCGCTCCAACGCTTCCAGCGGTTGTAGAGCGTCTTATGTGGGCCGTACGCACTTGGTGCGTCGCGCCACCTTAAACCATTGCGATTGACGAAGATAATGCCACTCAGCACGCGTCGATCGTCAACGCGAGGTTTGCCATGGGACTTCGGGAAGAAGGGCTCCAGGCGCGCCATCTGCGCATCCGTCAGCCAGAAAAGATCAGACATGTTCACCGCTCGATTTTCGAACCGTGAATCACGCCGACAAGCGTAAATCAATGGGTCCTGACCCTAAGGCCGCTATATCGGTTGTTCCGGGGCAGAGATCCGACCTTTTGGGGGGGGCGGCGGCCCAGACCCTGATGCGTTGCAGCACTGAAAAACGGGTGCCGGGACTTGTGAAATAAGCAGGGAAAACGGGGCGATAGCGGGAGATCGCGGGAGGTTTTGGCTGTAAGTCATCCGGGACGACAGAGATAGCCTTTTCTCTGATCTGGGGTGAAGACGGTGATTTTCACCTATTGGGCGGCCCGGCTTTGGAATGGCCGGGCGTGGACCCACCCCCTATGTCTATCACTAGCAATCGAGTCGTCTTTTCGTGGAGAACTCATGTCCGGACCCCGTTTCGCCGCCTTTGCCGGCTCGTGGAGCCAACCCTCGAAAACCCGCATCCTGATCGAAGAGGCGGCCAGCCGCGCCATTGCGCGTTTTGGTGGTAGTGCGCATGTTTTCGACATTTCAGACCTTGGACCGGATTTCGGATCACTGCGCCAGCCGCAGGATGGCCCCCATCAGCACCATATCGACGAATTTCTGGCCGCTGACGCGCTGATCGTCGCAAGCCCGGTCTACAAGGGCAGCTATACCGGCCTTTTCAAACATTTCATTGACCTGATTGATCCCGCTGCGCTGGCCGGCAAGCCGGTGCTGCTGGCGGCGACCGGCGGCGGCGACCGCCATGCCCTGGTGATCGAGCATCAGCTGCGCCCGGTTTTCGGCTTTTTTGAGGCCCATACGCTGGCGACGGGGCTTTATGCCTCTTCGTCGGATTTTGGCAGCGACGGGCTGACCTCAGAGGCGGCCATTGCCCGTCTTGATCGTGCGGTCAGCCAGTTTGCCCCGCATCTGCCCCGCTTTCAAAGCGCGCCCCTGCGCGCTGTCGGTTAATCCCTGTCCGAGTGGTCCGTCATGAGCAATGCCAAGAAAAAACGTATCATCCTCAATGCCTTTGACATGACCTGCGTCAGCCATCAGGCTGCGGGGACATGGCGGCATCCTTCCAGCCAGGCGTCGCGCTATAACGATCTGGAATACTGGACCAATCTGGCCATCGAGCTTGAGCGCGGCCATTTCGACGCGCTCTTTATTGCCGATGTCGTGGGGGTCTATGACGTCTATCGCGGCTCGGCCGAAGCGGCGTTGCATGATGCGGCACAGGTGCCGGTAAACGATCCCTTTGGTGCGATTTCGGCCATGGCAGCGGTGACCAGGAACCTTGGCTTTGGCATCACCGCGGCGGTGACGTTCGAGCATCCCTATCTGCTGGCGCGCCGTCTTTCGACGCTGGACCACCTGACCAAGGGGCGCGTGGCGTGGAACGTGGTTTCCTCGTATCTCGACAGTGCGGCGCGCAATATCGGGCTGGACCGGCAGATCGCCCATGACGCCCGCTATGATCTGGCCGAAGAATATATGGAGGTCACCTACAAGCTGTGGGAAGGCAGCTGGGAAGACGGGGCTGTCCTGCGCGACAAGGAAAGCGGCGTTTTCACGGACGCAAGCAAGGTTCACCCGATCCGGCATGAGGGCGAATATTTCAAGGTGCCTGGCTTTCACCTGTCAGAACCTTCGCCGCAGCGTACCCCTGTCATCTTTCAGGCAGGTGCAAGCTCGCGCGGGCGGCAGTTCGCGGCGCGCCATGCCGAGGCGATGTTCGTGCTGGCAACCTCGCCCGAGACGGCGCGCAGGCTGACCGATGCGATCCGCGCCGAGGTGGCAGAAGCAGGGCGTGAGCCGGACGCGCTGAAGATCTTTACGCTTCTGACCGTCATCACCGGCCCGACCGACGAGGCAGCGCAGCGCAAGTATGAGGAATATCTCAGCTATGCCAGTGCCGACGGTATGCTGGCGCTTTACGGTGGCTGGACCGGGCCCGATTTTTCGTCCCTTGACCCTGATACCCCGCTGACGGCGGTCGAAAACGACAGTCTGCGCACAACGCTGGAATCTCTCGCCGCAGATGGCGAGGCCTGGACGGTGCGCGATGTGGTCCACCGCCGCGCGATTGGCGGGCTGGGGCCGGTGCTGGTCGGGGGTCCGCAGACCATCGCGGATGAGCTTGAAAAATGGGTCGATGAAGGTGGCGTGGACGGGTTCAACCTTGCCTATGCGGTAACCCCGGCCTCGACCACCGATTTCATTGACTTCGTGGTGCCGGAACTGCGCAAGCGTGGCCGGGTACAGACCCGATATGCGCCGGGCACGCTGCGTGAAAAGCTGCTTGGCGATCAGGATGGCCGGGTGCGTGACAGCCACCCCGCCGCGCATTGGCGCCAGTATTACATCGGCCGTGAAAGCGTCGCCGACGCCAGCCGGCCCACCGCATTTGATGGAAAAGAGCTGCATCGCACGGAGGCTGCGGAATGACGACCCCCGAGATTTTCTGGTTCCTGCCGACCTCGGGCGACACGCGCTATCTTGGCACTTCGGATTTCGGTCGCCCGCCGACCAGCGCCTATCTGCGCGATATCGGCACCACCGTTGACAGGCTGGGCTATGACGGCATGCTGATCCCGACCGGGGCAAGCTGTCTTGACCCTTGGGTGGTCGCGGCGGCGCTTGCGCCGGTGACGCAGCGGGTCAAACTGCTGGTCGCATTGCGTACCTCGATCAGCGGTCCGACCGTCGCGGCGCGGCAGGCGGCTGCTTTGGACGAGGCGCTGGGGGGACGGCTGCTTTTGAACGTCGTGCCGGGCGGTGACCCGCGTGAGCTTGCGGCTGACGGCGCCTTTTTCAGCCATGACGGCCGGTATGAGAATGCGGATGAGTTCCTGACCGTCTGGAAACGGCTGATGGAGGGCGAGACGGTCGATTTCCATGGCCGCCATGTCCGGGTCGAGGGCGCCAGGAACTTTCATCCCGGCCCGCAAAAGCCCTGGCCTCCGCTATATTTCGGCGGCTCGTCCGAGGCCGCGCATGAGCTTGCCGGCAAGCATGTCGATGCCTATCTGACCTGGGGCGAACCCCCGGCGGCGGTCGCGGAAAAGATCGCCGATGTGCGGGCGCGGGCGGCAAAGCATGGCCGCAAGGTTCGCTTTGGCATCCGTCTGCACGCCATCGTGCGCGAGACCGAGGCCGAGGCATGGGCCGCAGCCGATCGCCTGATCAGTCGTCTGACAGATGAGGACATCGCCCGGGCACAGGCGAACTATGCGAAAATGGATTCAGTCGGGCAGCGTCGCATGGCGGCGTTGCACGGGGGTCGCCGCGACAAGCTGGAGATTGCGCCAAATCTCTGGGCCGGGGTCGGACTGGTGCGTGGTGGTGCAGGCACGGCTCTGGTCGGCGACCCCGGCACCGTGGCAGCACGGATGCAGGAATATAAGGATCTGGGCATCGAGACCTTTGTCATGTCCGGCTATCCCCATCTGGAAGAGGCGATCCGCTTTGCCGAACTGGTCTTTCCCCTGCTTGGCAAGGATGCCGTGACCTTGCAGCGCAGCAGCCAGACCGGCGGTGCGTTTGACATTCGCGCCCGTGCCGCTTCGTGACGATCTTGTGAGAAAATCATGACCTTTCCCGTCATTGACATGCGCTGCCGCCCGGCATTCCTGCACGACTTTTTCGGCAGGACCCCGGGAACGGCGGATTACGATACCGTGCGCTGGCTTAACCGCCGTGTCGGCACTCTTGGCGATGATGAGCATTTTACCCGCTCATCCACGCCCGGGGGGTTTCTGGATGAGGTCCGCGACGCTGATCTGACCCGTGCAGTTGTCGTTGGCCGCCACACGCCCAGTCAGCATATTCCGAATGATGAGATTGCGCGTATCGTCGACCTTGATCCCGCGCGCTTGACCGGCATTGGCTCGGTCGATCCGGTCATTCAGGGCACGGATGTGGCCATTGCCGAGGCGCGTCGCGCCATCCAGACGCTTGGCCTGCGCGGTATAGATGTCGAGCCCGGCTTTGGCACCCCGCCCCGGCATCCCGACGACCCCGCCTATCTGCCCGTCTATGAATGGGCCGAGGCCGAGGGCGTCCCGATCTTTGTGATGAGCGGGCCGACCACGCCCGACCCGCGCTTTAACGATCCGGCCGGGCTTGCGGCGGTGGCGCGCAATTTTCCCAAGCTGAAAATCGGTGTCTTTCACGGCTATTGGCCGAATGTGCAGGACATCCTTGGCCTCGCATTCCGCTATGAGAACATCCATGTCATCCCTGACATGTATCTGTTTCAGGCGGGCGGCGGCGCCTATGTCGAGGCGGCGAACGGCTTTCTGGGCGATCAGCTGCTGTTCGGCTCGTCCTATCCCTTCCGGCCGATCCGTCAGAGCATTCAGGACGCTGTCCGGCTGGGACTGCGCGAGGATGTCCTGCCGCGCTTTTTCCACGATAATGCCGTAAGGTTGCTTGGCCTCGGCCCGGCCTGACGCGAAGGAGCCCAGATGACTGCGACATCTTTCGATCGACTTGATGCCCGTATCCGCGCGGCGATTGCCGAAATCGCCGCCGGTCGGCTGGTCATCGTCACCGATGATGAGGACCGCGAGAATGAGGGCGACCTGATCGGTGCGGCCTCGGCCATCGGGGTGCGCGAAGTGGCCTTTATGGTCCGGCACACGACCGGCATTCTTTGCGCGGCCATGGACCCGGCGCGTTGTGCGGCGTTTGATCTGCCGCCGATGGCACAGGGCAATCAGGACCCGAACGGCACCGCCTATACTGTCAGTTGCGATGCGGCGGCCTGCGGCACCGGTGTTTCGGCCGAGGACCGCCTGCTGACCCTGCGCACCCTTGCCGGTCGTCCCGATCCGGCGGCCTTGCGCCGCCCCGGCCATATGTTCCCCCTGCGCGCCCGCCCCGAAGGCGTTCTGGCCCGACCCGGCCATACCGAAGCCGCGTGGGAACTGGTGACCCATGCCGGCCTGCCCGGTGTTGGCGTTCTGGCCGAACTGGTCAATGATGACGGCAGCATGATGCGCGGCCGGGCACTTGAAGAGTTCGCACAGCGCCATAATCTACCCATTCTTGCGATCACCGAACTTGTCGCATGGCGTCGTGCCCTGGCGGCCGAGGCCCCGCGGATCGCCGAGGTGGCATGAGCGCGCCTGCCAATAACCCCGCTGAAACTCCGGTCGTTGCCATTATCGGCGGCGGCTTTACCGGGGCCAGTGTCGCCTGGCATCTGGCCCGTGCCGTGACGGCCCCGGCACAGATCGTGGTGATTGAGCCGCGTCCGAAACTGGGGCAGGGGCTGGCCTATTCGACCGCCGATCCCAGCCATCGCATCAACGTTCCCGCCGCGCGCATGACCATGGATTGCGCGGATGAGGGCGGTTTGCAGAAATGGATCGAGGCAGCGCGCCCCGATCTTTCGCCGGGCACCGAGGCCGAGGGCGGCGGGCTTTTCCCGCAGCGCGGACTGGTGGCCGACTATGTCAGCGACAACCTTGCGCCGCTGCTGGCTTCTGGGCAGGTGCGGCATGTGCAAAGCGTCGCGACCTGGGTCCATCGCGGCGAGCGTTTTTGCATCTTTTGCCAGGACGGCACCGAGCTTGAGGCCGATCTGCTGGTGATCGCATCGGGTCATCCGCCGCCCGGCATCCCTCAGGCGTTTCGCGATCTGGAGGGCTCGCCCCGGCTGATCGCCGACAGCGCGCAGGCGGGGCGGATATCACAAGTCGCAGCAGAGGATGGCGAGGTGCTGGTGGTCGGCACCGGACTGACCGCCGCTGACGTGATCGCAAGTCTTGACCGGCAGGGCTTTCAGGGTCGCATCACGGCGCTATCGCGGCGTGGGTTGCGTTCGCGCGGTCATGTTTTCGGCTACCCCGAGTCGCCCTCGGACTTCGCAACCCGGCCTGCCCGCAGCGCGCTTGAACTGCTGCGCAATATCCGCGCCGCCGTGCGTCTTGATATCGGGGCCGGGCTGCCCTGGCAGGCGACGCTTGACAATGTGCGCCGGGACGGACCCGCGATCTGGGCGGCGCTGGATCTTGCCCAACGCGCGCGGCTGCTGAAAAAGCTGCGGGTCTGGTGGGACGTTCATCGGTTTCGCATAGCGCCGCAGGTCGCCGGGGTTCTGGACCGGCTGATCGACCATTCGCGGTTGCGCATCCTTGCCGCCCGGCTGCAGTCGGCGCAGCAGGATGACACCGGCCTTTGGGTCGAATGGCGTACCCGGGGCGGCAAGACCGGGCGCGGGCGTTTCGACAGGGTGATCCTTGCCACCGGCCCGGCACATGACAGCATCTTGCATAGCTCGCCTGTCCTTGCCTCGCTGGCAGATGCCGGGCTGGTCAGGCCGGATGCCCTGCGGTTGGGGCTTGACGTGACTGAGGGGTGCCTTGCAGTCGGCAGCAACGGCCAGCCGACGCCCGGCATCCTTGTGGCTGGTCCGCTTGCACGCAGCCATGTGGGCGAGTTGATGGGCGTGCCCGAAGTGACCGCCCATGCCGAGCTGGTTGCCGCGCGTCTGGCCGCAAGTCTTGCCCGCGCTGAGCGCAGCTTGCAGGACGCCGACCTCTGATCCTCTGACCGCCATCTTGCGCATTACAGCCCCTGCCATGCAGTCGCATGGTGGGGCTTGTCACGTTTTGCAGACCGCAACCGGGCATAGAATTATTTTCTTCATCCAGCACGAGATTTGGAACCCAAAAACTCGACTAACATGATAGATATTTACTGGAAGGAGAAAGCCCATGATTCGCACATTACTTCTCCCCGGTCTTGACGGTTCGCCTGCGCCGCATTGGCAACACTGGTGGGCACAAACCGATCCGAATTCGGTGATGGTCGAGCAGGCCTCGTGGTCACGACCCTCGCCCGACCAATGGCTGACCGAGATCGCCGGCGCTTTGCTGGCGCATCCCGGCGCGGTTCTTGTCGGCCATTCGCTGGGGGCGATCGCGGCGGTCAAGCTGCTGTTGCAATGGCCGCAGCTCAAGGTTGGCGGGGCGCTGCTTGTCGCCCCGGCCGAGCCCGGCCGCGATCCGCGCACTGCGGTCTTTGGCAAGATCCCCGAAGCACCGCTACCGGTGCCGACCATCGTGGTTGCCAGCCGCAACGACAGCTGGATGGAGTTCG
Organism: Paracoccus sp. J56; assembly: GCF_019633685.1. Lineage (NCBI taxonomy): Bacteria > Pseudomonadati > Pseudomonadota > Alphaproteobacteria > Rhodobacterales > Paracoccaceae > Paracoccus > Paracoccus sp. J56. Next base: position 9,710 of record NZ_JAFL01000041.1, on the reverse strand, counting down.
ACCGCGCGCGCGATCTGGCGCGGGTGTGGAGGGCGTCTTTTGTCGATCTGGGCGCGGCGGGGCATATCAACGTCGCCTCGGGTTATGGGCCCTGGCCTCAGGGTCGCCTGCTGCGCGCGCTTTTGCCCGAGGTCGCGACCGAGACGATTGCGAAACAGATGCCGCCCCGGCCCGTGCCGGTGCCGCAAGGCTGGCTGAAACAGCCGGCGCTGCAGGTTTGACGCCCCCCAAAGCAGATCGAAAGGACCGACCGATGTATGGCACCGCTTACGACCCGGGGTTCATCGCCTTTCTTTCCCAGGAAGGTGAAGTGCTGTCCGACCGCGAAGAAAGCCGGCTGGGCCAGGCGCTCGCCGTGTTCTGGGCTTTGGTCTTTCTTTGTCTGATGGTGATGTGATGGACGGTCAATTCTTGCAGGACGGCAGCCGTCATATTCTTATCATCGGCGGCGGCGCCAGCGGTGTGCTGGCCGCCGCCCATCTGTTGCGCAACAATCCCGCGCTGCGCATCAGCATGATCGAAAAATCCCGCACTCTGGGTTGCGGCATCGCCTATTCGACCGACAATCCCAATCACCTGCTGAACACGCGCGTTCATAACATGAGCGCCTTTCCCGACGACCCCGAGCATTTTCTGCGCTGGCTGCATGACGCAGGCGCCGCACCTGAGGCTACGCCGGATTGTTTCGTTGGTCGCTCGACTTACGGGCGCTACCTCGAAAGCCTTTTGGCGACATGGGGCCGGGACCGGCTGACCTGCCGCCGTCAGGAATGCCTGCGCCTGGAAGAGGGGCCGGGCAGCGTGCGTGCCGTGCTGGACGATGGCAGCACCATTACCGGCCACCTCGCCATTCTGGCCACCGGCCATGCCGTGCCCCAGCACCCGCCACAAGGGATGCGCGGTGGCTGGGACTTTACCCCTCCGGCCAGTGCGGACACCGATGTCGTAATCGTCGGCACCGGGCTGTCGATGGTCGATCATGTCGTATCTCTGCTGGGGCGCGGGCATCGCGGGCGCATCACCTGCCTGTCGCGCCGCGGGCTTTTGCCGCGCGCTCATGCCACAAGTCACGCCGCGCCCATCGCGACGGATGAGATCCCGCTGGGCGCCCCGGTCAGCCAGGTACTGCGCTGGCTGCGCGCGCGCATTCGCGCGATCGGGGCCGAGGGCCTTGGCTGGCGTGATGTGCTGGACGGGCTGCGCCCCCATGTCAGTGCAATCTGGCAAAGCTGGGACGAAGATAGCCGCCGCCGCTTTCTGCGTCATGGCGCCTCGTGGTGGGAGGTTCATCGCCACCGCATGCCGCCCCAGTCCGCGGCGCTGATCGGAGCAGCGCGAGAGCGCGGCCAGTTGCAGGTCCTGAAAGCGCGCTTCCGTCAGATGACGCCCGAGGGGGTCGAGGTCCTGACTGCCGGGGGGCCGCGTCTGCTGCCTGCGGGTCATGCCATCGACTGCCGTGGCATCCGCCGCGACCCCGAGACTGACAGTGCCCCGGTTGTGCAAGAGCTGATCACCAGCGGACGGGGGCGGCTTGATGCGCTTCGACTCGGGCTGGACACGACGCGTGATGCGCGGCTGATCGCGCGTGACGGCACCGTGTCGCAGCGGGTTTTCGCCATCGGCCCCTGTGCCCGCGCTGCGCTGTGGGAAATCACGGCGATCCCCGACATTCGGGTGCAATGCGCGCGGCTGGCGGATCTGTTTGACCGGCTGCCCGAGACCGTGGGCTAAAGCACGCAGGGCCATGATGCCTGCCATTGCCAAGCAAAGGACAAAAGCCCAGAGCCCTGCCGCTGACCCTTGGGTGCGGCAGGGCATCGCCATTCTGGCACAGGCTACAGCCGCCGGGACAGGGCGCTGCGCAGCAGGCTCTTGCCTTCGCGCAGGGGCAGGCACAGGGCAGAGGGGATCGTGCCAGGTCGCAATTGTTCAGCGATCAGCGCCATCTGCTGGCGGGAGTTCAGTCCTGACCAATCCTGCGGCAAAAGCAGGACCCGCAGCCGTTGCAGGCGCGCGCGGTCGTTCGACCAGATCGCATACCAGCGTGGCCCGGCGCGGCGAATGTTCCAGTCCGGCTCCGGTAAAAGAAGAGCGTCGGGCATTACCGGCCCGGAGCGGCTGGTTGTCAGAAAGAAAAGGCGGTCGATCAGGGTATCAGGGGGTTGCACCATGGCGGGCGCCTCCGCCGGGCGAATTGACCGGTTCGACCTCGGCGCGCCACAGCTGCCGGTTCCGGCCCCGCATGAAATCCGCCACCGTCGAACGCGGCGAATGGGTCAGGATGCTCAGCGGGATGCCGTTCACACTAGGCACCTCACCCGTCCTGCGGTCGATGAGGCGCACAGAAAACAGCTGCTCCCCTTCGGCCCTGTTTTCGGCTCCGTCGGTGGCGATGAACTGGTTCATGTGCATGTTCTCCCGTTCGCAGATTCGTTCAGGGTGTCATTGCTGCAGGGAAGTATAATACACGATTGAACAGATCGGCAATATAGTTATTCTAGCGCCTGTCGAAGAAGCCGATTCCCCGGACGCGAAAAGGGCGAAAACAGAAATGCCGGATCTGGACCTGATCGACCGCAAGATTGTTGCGGAACTGATGCATGATGCGACCCTGCCGATATCGCAGATCGCCGAAAAGGTGGGCCTGTCCCAGACGCCCTGCTGGAAGCGGATCCAGAAGCTTGAGGCGCAGGGCGTCCTGACCGGGCGGGTGGCGCTGGCCGATCCGGCCAAGCTTGGCTTCGGCATACTGGTCTTTGTCGAGATCGAGGCCCCCAACCACTCGATGGAATGGCGCGAGGAATTCACCCGTGCCACGTCAAGCCTGCCCGAGATCATGGAGGTTTATCGTATGGCCGGGCGCATGGATTACATGCTGCGCGTGGCGGTGCCGGACATGGCGGCCTTTGATCAGTTCTACAAACGGCTGACGGATGCGGTACCGATCAAGAACGTCACCTCGCATTTCGCGATGGAGCGTATCCGCTTCAGCACCGCCTATCCGGTTGATACCCGCAACCGCTAGAAGGCGATCACGCGGTTCCGCGTTCGGATCGTGCCCAGCGATAGCCGACGCCCGGCTCGGTCAGGATCAGTTCCGGCCGGGCCGGGTCGCGTTCAAGCTTTTGACGCAACTGGCCGATAAAGACGCGCAGATAGGGCACGTCATCGACATGGGCCGGCCCCCATACCAGTTGCAAAAGCTTGCGATGGGTCATCACCCGCCCGGCATTACCGGCCAGCGCCGCAAGCAGGTCGAACTCTTTGGGCGTCAGTCGCAGCAGCTCGCCATCGCGGCTGACCTGATGGGCGGTAAGGTCGATCAGCAGCCCGTCCTGACTGATCACCTCGGTGCGGGCGGTGCGGCGCGGACGCAGGCAGGCGCGCATCCGCGCCAGCAGCTCGCCGATGCCAAAGGGCTTGGGCACGAAATCATCCGCACCTAGATCCAGCGCCATGATCTTTTCCATTTCCTGATCATGGGCCGACAGCACGATAACCGGCAGGTCCAGGCGCAGCCGCAGCCGCTCGATCACCTCTTTGCCGTTCATGTCGGGCAGGCCTAGGTCAAGGATCATCAGATCGGGCTCTTGCGCCATGGCCTGGGCCAGCGCCTCGGTCCCCGAACCGGCAAGGCAGATGTCATAGCCCGCTGCAACCAGCGCATGGCCAAGAAAGCGCTGGATCTGCGGCTCATCATCGACGACGAGGATAAGCTGACGTTCCCTCATGCGGCGGCCTCCGGGATTGGCAGGCGCAGCGCAAGTTTTGCGCCCGCGCCATCGCGGGACGCAGTCAGCCGCCCCCCCAGCGTCCGGGCAATGCCCTTGCAGATCGGCAGCCCCAACCCGGCCCCCGCAGGGGCGCCGGTCAGCCCGTCCTGACCCAGCCAGTTTGCGACCGCAGGCGGCAGGCCGGGGCCATGGTCCAGAACGGCAAGGACCAGCTCATCTCCATCGACCGTGCCGGTGACGCGGATCGGGCCGGGGGCATATTTCACCGCGTTTTCAACAAGGTTAAAGACTGATTGCTCAAGCAAACCCGCCTCGGCCCTTATCATGGGCAGATCGCCGGTCTCGGCAAGGATCTGGGCATCGGGCCATGCACGGCGGGCGCGGGCCACCGCCGCCTGCGCAGCATCGCCCGCATCGACCCAGGTCATCTGCGCTGCAATCCCGGCGTTAAGCCGGGTAAGCTGCAGCAGCTTTTCGACATAGCGGGCCAGCCGTTCGGCCTCTTCCTCGATTGCTGCCAACAGATCGGCCTGCGAGTCGGGCGGCAAGGTCACGCCCAATTCGCGCAGGGTCGTGACCGCGCCAAGGATCGTTGCCAAGGGCGTACGCAGGTCATGAGACAGCGAGGCAAGCAAGGCTGCCCGCGTTTCTTCGGCGGCCGCGCGGCGGCGCTCGGCCTCGGCGGCCTGGGCCAGGGAAAGGCGGTGCAGGGCCTGTTCGGCCTGACGCAGCATGACTTCGATCGTGCGTTCGCGCAGGTCGCGGTCACGGCGGTCGGGTGCCAGCCGGGCGTGGCCCAACACCGGGCCGGGGCTGCCTTCCACCTGTAAAGGATAAAAGCTGAGGCGCTGCCCATTCCAGCCCTGAGCGGGGGCCAGCTCGGCACGGCCATGGCGAAAGGCAATGTCCGCGGCATCAAGTTCGCGCGGTTCGGGGGCATAGCCTTCTGGCAACGCGGCGATCAGATGCAGCCCATTGCCCTGCGGAGCAAGAGCGACCGCCGGTCCTTCGGACAGACGGTTGAGATGGCGCAGCACGATCCGCGTCACCTCGGCGGGCCCGGTCACGGCGGCAAGTTCGGCGCTTGCCTGTGACAGCATCTCCAGTGCTGCGGCACGGGTCTTGGCGGCCTCGACCTGTTCGCGCAGCCGTCCCGCCAGCAGCCCGGTCAGGCTGGCCGCCAGCAGGAACACAGCCACGGTCACCAGATCATGCGGGCGAGAGATGTGCAGCGTGAAATGCGGCTCGACGAACAGAAAGTTAAAAGCGGCGATGGCGCCAAGGGCACTGGCAATTCCGACCCAGAAGCCAAAGGCGGCGGCATTGATCAGAACCGCGGTCAGAAACAGCAGGATCGAGACATTCTCGGGCAGAAACTCGCGCAGCTGCCCCGCCGCCAAGGCCACCAGCGCCAACAAAAGCGCCGCCCCCAGCACTCCGCCGGGGCGCGGCGTGGTCATCCAGCGACGGTCGTCGGGGGGCAGGCGGGGCGGCTCAAAACTTTCCATGGCAGGATCTGGCGCGAGGGCCGGGCGCTTGTCCATGGTCTTTATGGAATCCTTACGCGCCGGGCAATCTTCCCTGTCGATCCCTTACGCCGCTTTGCGCCACCTTGCGCGCTCGGGCCGGACGACTTCCGGTGCAATAAGGCGAAACCATGGCAAGTGTGGATACCCAAATCGCTGACACCCAGCCGCGTCGAGCGGGGATGATGTCGCTGTCTCTGGCGGCTCTTGGCGTTGTTTACGGCGATATCGGGACGTCGCCCCTTTATGCCTTTCGCGAGGCAATGGCAGCGGCAGGCGCCACCCATGGGGGCGTTGCGCGTGAAGATGTGCTGGGTCTTTTGTCGCTGATCCTCTGGACACTTCTGCTGATCGTGACGGCGAAATATGTGCTGATCCTGCTGCGCGCTGATAACGAGGGCGAGGGCGGCACACTGTCGCTGCTGGCGCTGGCACAGCGCGCCATGGGACGGCCGAACCGGCTGATTCTGGTCCTTGGCCTGATCGGAGCGGCGCTGTTTTACGGCGATGCAACGATTACGCCCGCGATCTCGGTCCTGTCGGCGATCGAGGGGCTTAAGCTCGTCACGCCGGGCGTTGATCCTTACATCCAGCCCATGGCCATCGCCATCATCATCGGTCTGTTTCTGGTGCAAAGCCACGGCACACAGGCGGTGGCGCGCTGGTTCGGGCCGATCATGCTGATCTGGTTCATGGTCATGGCGGCAGCGGGGCTGAACTGGACCATCCGTAATCCGGATGTGCTTGCCGCGCTGAACCCCATACATGCGCTGAATTTCGTTCTTGGTAACGGCCGTCTTGGCCTGATCGTTCTGGGCGCGGCCTTTCTGGCCGTGACCGGGGCCGAGGCGCTTTATGCCGACATGGGCCATTTTGGCCGCAAACCCATTCAGCTTGCTTGGTTGTTCGTGGCTTTTCCGGCGCTGGCGCTGACCTATTTCGGGCAGGGTGCGCTGGTGCTCAGCAACCCCGCCGCGATGGTGAACCCGTTTTTTCACCTCTTTCCCGGCTGGGCGCTGTTGCCGGTGGTGATCCTGGCCACGATGGCTACGATCATCGCCAGTCAGGCAGTTATTACCGGCGCCTATTCGCTGACCCGTCAGGCGGTGCAGCTGCGTATGCTGCCGCGCATGAAAATCCGCCACACCTCGGACGAACATGAGGGCCAGATCTTTGTGCCGGGCGTCAATCTGTGGCTGATGATTGCCGTGCTGGCGCTGGTGATGACCTTTGGCAATTCGTCGGGCCTTGCCTCGGCCTATGGTATCAGCGTGACCGGGGCCATGGTGGTCACGGCGATCCTGGCCATGGTCGTGGCGCGCAAGCACTGGGGCCTGCCGCTCTGGGCGTCCATCGGCATGATGCTGCCCTTTCTGGTGCTGGACCTGACCTTTCTGGGTGCGAACCTGATCAAGATCAGCGACGGTGGCTATGTGTCGCTTGGCATTGCCGCGACCATGCTGATCCTGATGACAAGCTGGATGCGCGGCACCGCCATTGTGCTGGCCAAGGATCGTGAGGCCGAGCTGCCGATGGCCAGCCTGCTTGAGCAGGTGAACAGGTCAGGCTCGATTGCCACGGTGCCGGGGACGGCGGTGTTTCTGACTTCGACCCCCGATCTTGCACCTTCGGCGCTGCTTCATAGCCTGAAGCATTTCAAATCGCTGCACGAGCAGAACGTGATCCTGACGATCACAACGGCCGAGGTCCCCCGGGTGGCACAGACAGAGCGCGTGCGTATTGAGGAAATTGATGAGCGTTTCCGCCGCGTCGAGCTGATCTATGGCTATGCCGAGGAGCCGGATGTCCCGCGCGCCCTGCTGCAATGTCGCCGTCAGGGGTGGAAGTTCGACATTATGGCAACCTCTTTCATCCTGTCGCGCAAGCGCTTGCGCATTGCCACCCGCAGCCGCATGCCGGGCTGGCAGGGGCGGCTGTTCATCACGCTGTCGCGCAACGCTGCCGGGGCCTCGGACTATTTCCGTATCCCCGCCGGGCGGGTGGTCGAGATCGGTGCCCAGATGAATATCTAGGTGCATGCCCGCGGCGGGGCGGACCTGCCGCGGGCCTCAGCTATCGGGAAAGCCGCGAAAGCTGGTATAGGCAGGCAGGTCCTCGCGCGCAGTGCGCACCTGGTTTTCGGGTGCCTCGTGATCGGGAAAACCCAGCGCGATGCCGCAGACGACCATTTCCTCGGCTGCCAAATCCAGCAGCTGATGCACGGTCGGGCCGTAATTTGCCAATGCACCGATGCCGGTTGCGCCCAGTCCGCGCGCCTCAGCCGCGAGCAGAAATCCCATCAGGCACATGCCCAAATCCATGAAACAGCCCGCACCCATCCGGCGGTCAATGGTGACGACCACCCCGACCGGAGCGCCGAAAAAGGCATAGTTGCGGCGGAATTGCTGCCGTCGTCCCTCAAGGTCGCGTCGCGCGATACCCAGCGCCTGATACAGCGCATAACCTGCCGCGCGCTGGCGTTCGCGCAACTCGGGCGGCATCGGTTCGGGGAACCATGAATATTCCGTGGCCTCGGGCACGCCAGCCCCGATCGCCGCGTCGATCCCGGAGATCAGATTACGCAAAGGGGTGCCGGTCAGGACGTGAAAGCGACCGGGTTGCAGGTTGGCCCCGCTGGGGGCCGTGCGCGCAAGGCGGCAGATCTCTTCAATCTCGGCGCGCGGGACCGGCTTGTCGAGATAGGCCCGGATCGAGCGCCGGCGTCGCATAAGAGAGCCGAAGTCCTGAACCATTCCCGTCCTGCCCTTGTCATGGGTGATGCGGGCGCAACCTGTCGGAAGCGCCGGTGCGGGTCAAGTCGCCGCCCGGTCTTGCCTTTTACTGCCAGAGCGGTTTTCAGCCTTGTTCAACGATGCCCGTGACAAGGGGATACCGATGCGATTGCTTGCCAATACCGGCTTTCTGTTCGCCGACCTGCCGTTTCCCGAACGTCTTGCAGCCGCCTCGGCCGCAGGTTTCGACGGGGTCGAGTTCCATGACGAGGTCCAGCGTCACGATGCCTCTGGAATCGCTGCGGCGCTGGATGAACTGGGGCTTACGGTCGGCGGGCTGAATATCCGCATGGGTGACAGTTTCGGCTGTGCTGCTTTGCCGGGGCATGAGGCTGACTTTATTGCCGATCTGACGGCTGCCCATGTTGCGGCCGTGGCGGTCGGGGCGGGGGCGATACACGTTCTTGCCGGGCGCGGCGCGGGTGACGAAGCGGTCTTTCGCGCCAACCTGCGCCGCGCCCTTGATGCCACCGACCGGCTGATCCTGATCGAGCCGATCTGCGCCGAGGCGGTCCCCGGCTATCACCTGTCACGGCTGGATCACGGACTGGAGCTTGCCGACCTGTTCGGGCCACGCGTCCGGGTCATGTTCGACTGGTTCCATGCCGCGACCGAACTGGGTCCCCAGAACGCCGCCGAGGCGCTGGCCCGCCACACGGCCTTGATAGGCCATGTGCAGGCGGCGTCATGCCCCGGTCGCAACGAGCCCGAGCCTGAGGTCCTGCACCGCTTTGCCGATACGGGTTGTACGGCGGCAGGGCTGGAGTATCGACCGCTGATCACGCCGGCTGACCATCTGGCGCGCCTGCGTGCCGCGGGTATCTGACCCACCCGGGGGCAGCACTTTTTTGCGTGGGCATCGCTTTGGTCGCGAGCGGGCGGCGTAATGATCATGGGCCATGCGCAAAGTGATGCGTGGTATGCATGGTCCCGGCCGCAGCCTGACCCGTGCTAAACCAGTCATAGCCCGGAATGGAAACCCCCGCCCGGGTGCGATCCGGGCCGGGCGGGGGCGGGGTTGGCAGGCCGCTACTCGATCTCGATCATGAGATCTTTTGCGTCGATCTGTTCGCCTGGCCGGACGTGAAGAGCTTTCACCACTCCGGCGCGGTCGGCGTGGATGGCGGTTTCCATCTTCATGGCCTCGATGGTCAGCAGCAGGTCGCCGGGGTTGACCTTTTGCCCCTGGGTGACCGCGACCGAGGCGACGACGCCGGGCATCGGGGCGCCGAGATGGCCCTCGTTCGCCGGGTCGGCCTTGGGTCGCGAGGTGGTCTGCGATTTGACCAGACGGTTCGGCACCCGGATTACCCGGGGCTGGCCGTTCAGTTCGAAAAAGACTTTGACTTCGCCCTGTTCGTCAGTCTCGCCAATGGCTTGCAGGCGGATTTCCAGCGTCTTGCCGGGATCGATCTCGGCCTCGATCTCTTCGCCGGGTTCCATCCCATAGAAGAAGGTCCGCGTCGGCAGGGCCCGCACCGGGCCGTATTGCCGGTGACGGCCCATGTAGTCGAGAAAGACCTTGGGATACATCAGGTAACCGTTCAGGTCCTCATCATCGACATGCTTGCCCTCTAGCTGACGGCTCAGATCGGCGCGCGTCGCCTCCAGATCCACGGGCGGCATCGCCGCGCCCGGGCGGGCGGTCAGCGGGGCCT
>NZ_JAFL01000040.1:0-18248 GCF_019633685.1 Paracoccus sp. J56 | reverse complement strand
CGATCATCACAGTCTTCTTCTCACCGTGCTTGGCGGCCAGCCCCGCCATCATCTTCGCGAAGATGCCTTTGTCGCTCCAACGCTTCCAGCGGTTGTAGAGCGTCTTATGTGGGCCGTACGCACTTGGTGCGTCGCGCCACCTTAAACCATTGCGATTGACGAAGATAATGCCACTCAGCACGCGTCGATCGTCAACGCGAGGTTTGCCATGGGACTTCGGGAAGAAGGGCTCCAGGCGCGCCATCTGCGCATCCGTCAGCCAGAAAAGATCAGACATGTTCACCGCTCGATTTTCGAACCGTGAATCACGCCGACAAGCGTAAATCAATGGGTCCTGACCCTAAACTCGTCGCTTAGTATAATACATTGCTATCGTTTATGAAACTCTGTTTTCGAAGTAGTCACACCTCGTATTTATCGCTGGAGACCGGACAGGAGAACTGCGGCCGGATGTCGCCGAAACGAAAAGACAACCACAACTGCGGCTAGCTGAACAGCCCTTCCAGTACAGAACGTTGCTGCGCATGCTTGCCTGGGTTGTGGTTCTTCAGCTTCTCCAGATTGATCAGCTTCCAACCAACCGCAGGCAGGTCAGCCGCCCGCGGCCGTTCGATGGCATCGAAATCGGGCGTGCCATCATGCAGGCTCAGGAGAAACGTCCTGGCCTTTTCATCAAGGCGAGACCGGATGTCCGCGACCAGCCGTTTGCGGGTTTTGAGCAGGTCGTCAAGACTGACACGGACCTTTGTCATGCCTTCAAACTCCTTCGTATAGGGCTGGTCGAGGTCGATAAAGTTCGGGTTCAGAAGTTCATGCGCGGGACGCGATGAGCAGGCAATGTAGATCAGGAAGGTCCGGAACAGATCCTCTGTCAGACCTTCATTCTCGTACAGCAGCTTGATGTCATAGAGGTCACGCGGATGCTGGCGGTCCACTGCGGCATGCAATTTGCCTCCGAACAGGTCCTCGAAGGAAACCACCTGCATCTCTGCATAACCGAATTCGTCCTCAACCGCATCTGACACCGGGCGCATCTCGGGATCGTGGACGGCGCCACGCATGACCGGCGAGGTCTCGATCTTGATCTCGGCGTTTCCCAGACGAGCGAGAACACGGGTGGCACCGCCTCCCCCGCCTTGGATGCGTTGCGTCTTCGCACCGGCTATGCTGCCCTCGATGGCGGCGGCGATGCGATCCATTGCCTCGTTAATCTCAGCGAGGCTTTCACGGCGATCCTTGATCGGCAGGTAGGTCAGATCGATATCGACCGACAGGCGGGGCAGATCGCGGTAGAACAGATTGATCGCCGTGCCGCCCTTGAGCGCGAATGCCTTTTCCTTCGCGACATGCGGGAGCAGGCGCACGAGCAGCGCGACTTGGATTTCATAATCCTCACGTGCCATCGCCAGCCTCAGTCGCTACGAATTCCTCCGGCACCACGATACGGTACCGTGGGTGTATCCTGCCGCCCTTTACCAAGGCGCGGTCGCCGCTGCCAAGGTTGAATTCCTCGGGATCAAGGCGCTTGCGCCATGGGTGGCCGTGGCGATCAGCGAAGACGAAGAACAGCCGCCTCACCTTGATCTTCCTGCAACTGTACAGCAGCGCCGACAGCATCTTCGGGCGCAGCGTCGTCAGGCTCTCGAATACCATGTCGAGGTTGTGAAAGCTTTCATGGTCGGGCAGCTCATCGATAGCTTCGAGGATTGCCCGTTCGGGAGACGACATCCTGAGCTGCCAGTCCCAGGGAAGGGTTTGCCCGGCATCCGTGGTATCATCGGGAAGGCCCAGCTTCGGATCGCCAAAAAGAGACCTGCTGCGCGTCTCGATCGGCGCGTTCAGCGGCAGCTTCGAAAGCCAGTTCGGTATCGCTTCGCCATAGACCCATACCGGGACGTTGCCGCCCAGGCGCAGGTAATGACCGTGACCCTGCTGGGCGAGCGCCGTCATGCCACCGACATGGGCATCGTAGCGCATGATGTGCTGGACTGAGAGCAGGCAGATCTTCCAGTCGATCGTATCCGAAGCAGAAGTGCCCGGAAACGGGCGACGGAAAAGGCCTCGGGTAACTCGCTCGAGCCAGCCGCGCTTGACATAGTCGCGAAAGGTCTCGTAGGCGACACCATGCGCGGTGAGCCACGCGGCATCGATCAGATACCCTGTGGGTACTGCATCAAGAACCTTCTTCAGGTTTTGAGATCTTTCGGTCGCCATGACGCTTATGATGGCATATTTTCAAAGCAGACACCATGAGTCTCTTTAAAAAATGTCCAACTACGGTGCTCCAAGCACTCCAATCACGAATTTCTCAAGGACCGCTCGTGCATACGACACCCCTGCAGACCAGAACATGTCGGCGCGAATCGAAAAGCCATGCTCGACAACGCGATCCTGAAGGATGTCGCATCGCGAAAGTGGTAACGCCCGCCGTAAAGCGGGAAGCGGTGGCGGATGTCGTGGGGGTCCGACGGGTCGTCAGGTCATAGACATCAGCGCATCCGCAGGCCGGACAGACCGGCGCGCCGTCTGTCTCTGGCCAGCGCAGCCGGCAGAACCGGCGATAGGCGGCCTCCTCGCCAGCGGAAAAAAAATCACCTTGAGCGAAAGTGTTCGTGCCGCCGCGGAGAGAAGAAAGTGCTGTGCTATGGAGGCCTCCAGGGTCATCATGTTCATATAATGTTCTATGAGGGCCACTGCGTCAACGATTTGGTGCGTTTGCTACCTAACAGGCTGCTGAAAAAGTCCTTGCGACAGGACAGCGCGGACGGGGAACCGGGAAATCCGCCTCAAATTTGCCGAAGACACCCCATCTCCGGGCCGATATTAGCTGGATCCAGAACGATTTCCGCTGCGTCGTCCTCTCAAAATCCTTTTTCAGCAGCCTGTTAAACTCCGATCAGATCCAGGCAGGGCCTAGTCATCAGCGCCAGATACCAAGACAAGGATCATGCGCTGCCCTTCGTCCCCAGGTGTTCGCGTCCACCGCATCTCGCGGCCCCGGAACGGGCCGGAGCCCGGCTCGGCCACCGGCAGGATCATCGACTCAGCATCCAGCACGGCGGCGCGATCCGCCTCGGAGGACTCGACCGCGCTGCCGGCGCGCAGGATCTCGAACTCGTACCTGCCCATGAACCGAGCCGAGGGCACGGGCTGGCCAAGCGTTGACTTGACCAGAACATCCCGCGCAGGTCCAGCCGTTCACCCCCATCTCCCATCGCCGCGGCCACCACCCGGGTGCCGGTCGTGATCACCGCGAAAGGCACCCGGGTGGTGGCCGCGGCGCTTTTCTGTCCGCGCAACCTGGGTTTGGCGACGCTTTCGCGCGTCACCGAGGGGAAACTTGGCGCGTGCCGGAGGGCGCTATGCGGATCGCGACGCTGCGCATCTATCGCTTCGATCCCCACGGCTTGGCCGGCCCGCAGCTGGATATGCTCCGGGGCGATCTAGACGTTTGCGGGCCGATGCTGCTCGACGCGCTGTTCTGGGTAGGGAACAGGATCGGCCCTGCGCTGACTTTCGGCACCGGAGCAGTAATCTGCGCAGGCAGGATCAAGCGGCTCTACTCCCTCGCACAACATACCTTGGAATCTGCGAGAAGCGGCGATGCTGATGTGGGGAAGGAAATCACCCTTCTCCCAACCATCGCTCGCGCGGCATAGAAAATTGGTTCGTGACAGCGCTCGTAGGTTAGACCCCCCCTTTTGCAATGAGGAAAATATCCCGCGAAATCGAGGAAATTCTCCTGCAAACATGATTGCCAATCAGTGCTCTACTCCAGACTGAAGAGGCTTATCGGTAGATTCGAACAACACTGCCGCCACCGGCGCGGAGCAGCGTGGAATATCGGTAATTGTTGCTCTCCGTATCTTTGGCTGTTATGCTTGCAAGCGTCATGAACAATGGATGATAAAGGGGTTGGGCATCAAGGTTGACGCAAGCTTTCAAGGCCACGCTCCACGTCTCTAAAATCTGTCGTCCGCGCAAGGCCAAGCCGCGTCGTCGGGATTAGAGATCATTATGCGCATCGAACATGAATTGCACCGTCAGCCCTGCCATTTCAAGACACACCAGCAATGTTCTGCTTTCTCTGCCGTCAGCATATTAGCGACTTTCACCCAGCGACCTCGAGATCTCGCCAAGCCTTAACCCTTCGACCACGCTATAAAGTAAATTACCCACTTAGCTTGAATTGGAGAAGCAGCATGAATGGAGAATTCGTCGTCATAGCCTTTCTTGCAGTCAACATGACATTCTCTGCATCAGCACAGCCCGCCCCATTGGAAGAGTTGTTTCTTGAGGTTTCAGCAGGCGAGAATGGGGAGCCCACAATATCGCAAGACGAGTTCCAACTTTCCAAGAATGAATACTATCGCCTCAATTTCGTCTGTGCGGAAGATGTCGGGGACACAGGATTTCAATTCGAGTCCGTGCCTTTACTGTCGAACTCGCATCTGAGAGTCGTCAGTGTTGAAGGCCAAGAGATTCATATGCAGGGGCTGAGTTTTCATACCCTCCAATGCGACGAGGCAGGAACGATACGCTTCAGTTTTTATCCGGTCCGCTCCGGCACCTTTGAGTTCACTGTGCAAGACCACGATGAACCGGCCAATATCACCAAGGGCAAGTTTGTGGTCGAATAGAATGCTCAAACCAAATCTACAAAGCTTCAAGGCCGTTAATTATCCGCAATTGAAGGGTTGCCATGCGCAAAGGATTGTCAGCCAGCGCGGTTCTTGCCCTGATGGCAGTCCCTGTTCATGGAGAAACATTATCGCTGACCCTCGACCGAGGCATTGCTGCTACCGTTGAGATACCGGCAGGACACGGAAAATTTCCTGCCGTATTGATGTTTCACGGACTAGGTTCCAGCCGTGATGAGGTCGGCATCATATTCGCCGATACCGCAACGGCGTTGGCCAGGAATGGTATTGCCTCGCTTCGGATCGATTTTCGGGGCTTTGGCAAATCGGACGGTGATACGGGTGCATTCACATTAGAGCGGCAGAACGAGGACGCGGCGATTGCATTGCAGGCGCTGGCCGCGATGGATAAGGTCGATGCCGGGCGTATCGGCGTGATGGGCTTTTCCTTCGGTGCAGGAGCCGCCATCGAATTGGCTGCGGCTCAACCGGAAGCCATCAAGTCGCTTGTCGTCTGGGCACCCGTGGGCAATTACCATGACGACATGCTGGATAGCCTGGGCCAGCGCGCCTTCGATCTGGCGGCACGGGACGGCATCGTCGGGCTGGACCTGGGCTGGCGGACCATGGCGCTGAAACGGGGCTTCTTCGACAGCCTGGGTCGGCACGACCTTCTGGCGGGGCTGCGGGCCTATGACGGGCCGCTCATGACCGTGAACGGCAGCGACGATCCCTATCGCAAATACACGCCCGCGCTGATCGAGGCAGCGGCGGGCGCAGACAAGCGGGCCGTGGTGATCGAGGGCGGCGACCACGTCTTTCATGTCTATACCCCCAGCCGCTCGCTGGCCCCCGAGGTCATCGAGGCGACCGTCGAGCGGTTCAGGGACACGCTTGGCAAGACGCGCTGATCGGGGCGCGCTCAGCCGCCGGTCTCGGCGGCGGCCTTGATGCCGGCCAGGGCGTCATCGACATATTTCTCCATGGCCGCGACGGCGGCCTCGTCGCTGAACCGCTCCTCGGGCTCGTTGGTCGTGTCGGCGCGGAAGAAGCTGGCCTGCCATGCGACGCTTGCACCGTCGCCGTCGGGTGTCACCGTGACGCTGTTGGTATAGAAGCTGACCGGAAACACCTCGATGTCTTCCCGGGACAGCCGCCAGCGGATCGTCATCGTCTCGGCGCCGATGTCGTCGATGCCGTCGACCAGGATGCCGCCCGACTTGAATGCGATGCTGCGCTTCGCGCCGGCGCCATCGCCCTCCATGCTGGCCTCGGCGATGGCCGGATGCCAGGCCGCGATCGAGGCCGGATCGGCAAGCAGGGCCCAGACTTTCTCGGGCGGGGCGGCCACCTTGACGCTGCGCGACAGTTGCTGCGGCGTCGGGCCATGGGCGAGCAGCGGGGTCGCGACCAGCGCCGTCAGCGCCGAGGCTAGCAGGGTTCTGCGGTTCATCATGGGGTCTCCTTCCTTGCATGAAGCGGGGTGGCCAGCAGCGCGGCCAGCAGTACGGCCAGGGCCAGCGCGCCGAAAACCGGCGACAGGCTGCGATGTGTCGCGACCCGACGCGCGGGGGCGTGGGCGGCCAGTGTCGCCTGCAAAGCTGCGGGCCCGGCCGAGAGCCGCGCGAAACCCATGCCGCGTTCGCCGGCAAGCCGGGTCAGGTATTCCGCGCGCATCGCCGACAGGTGCTCGGACCCTTCGAGGTCGGCTTCGCCATAGGGGTTGTTGCGCGGGTGAAAGCCGGGCCGGTCCGCCGCATCCGTGGGCGGGGCGCCTATGCGAGCGGGGGCGTGCTGCACGTCGGTGGGTCCGTAGAAGCCGGTCTCGCGGCCCAGGTCGTCGAATTTCGGGATCGGCGCCGGCTGGTCGCCGCCGGCCCCCAGGACAACGCCGCCGGGGCTGTCCTCGCGCCAGCCGTCCGGCCCGGAATACGGCAGGGGCGGGGCTTCTTGTCCATCGGTGACGAAGATCAGTGCCGCATCCAGCCCGCGCGCCCGGTTCAACGCATGATTCAACCCTTTCGAGATCATGCTGTCGCCTTCCCAGGCCATGCGCCAGTCCAGGCCGGCCAGGGTGCCGGCCAGCGTGGCATAGTCGGTGCAGATCTCGACCGGCTCGATCAGCGTCAGGCTGCGGCGCTCGGTAAAGAAGCCGAGACCGACGCGGGCACCGCAAGGCTGGCTGGCGATCCAGCGCGTCAGCACGTCCCGCGCCGCATCCAGCCGCGACGCGCCGTCCATGTCGCGCACGTTCATCGAGCGGGTGATGTCCACCACGATCAGCACGTCGCGCAACTCGCGCCGGCCCTCGATGCCCGGCCCTGCCGCGGCGACGAGAGCCAGCCCGGCGGCCAGCGCGGGCAGGATGGCGCGGGCCGCGGTCACGGCGCCCCCCGCGGCAGGCCCGGCAGGTCGGTCCACAGCCGGCGCGGCCGGGTCTCGGAGTCTTCGTCGCCGTCCTGTCCTTCGCGCGGCATGTCGCGGACCAGGCGCGTGGCCAGGTCCAGGTTCACCTTGGCGTCGAAATTGCCGGGTCGGGCGCGCAGCGCCTCGCGATAGGATGCCTTGGCCAGGTTGATCAGCGCGGTGGCCTCGTCGATGCGATTGCGCTCGATACGCTCGAACCCCATGCGCATCCGGGCATTGCCGATGGCGTAGTGGTATTCCGAGCGCAGGCCGGGCGGGGCGGTGGCCAGCCCGGCCAGCAGCGTCTCGGCCTCTTGCGGCCGGTCGCGCAGCACCAGGAAAAGCGCGCGGGCATGGGCGGCGCGCGGATCGGCCGCCTGGCGCAGCGCGACGTCGCTGCCGCCTGCCAGGCTGCGGATGGCGCGATTGTCGACGGCCATCCCCCAAAGCTGCCAGCCCGACCACAGCACCGCGCCGGCCGCGAGCGCGACCCAGGCCAGCAGCGCGGGAAAGCCCAGCCGTCTCATACCGGGACCAGCAGGGGCGCGGGGCAGCGGGGGGCATAGCGTCGTTCGAGCCAGCGGGCCGCCGCCAGCGCCGCGCAGCACAGAAAGGCCAGCAGATAGCAGGCCCAGGCCAGGTCGCGGCGCGGCACCGGGCGGCGGGTCAGGATCGGGCGGGATTCCATGCGCCCGATCTCGGTCACGGCATCCTCGACCGCGCCGGGGCTGTCGGCCTCGAAGGCGTGATAGGGCAGGCCCAGGCTTTGCAGGAAGATATGCAGGTGCCGCTCGGGGCGCAGATGCGGGGTGTCGGCCTGGCCGGGCTCGGGCACCTCGAAGATGCCCTTCGCGCCCTTGGTGCGCAGGTAGAGCCAATAGATGTTGACCTGCCGGCGCGCCGCCAGGTTGCGCAGCGCGGTCTGGACCTCGGGCGCGATGACCGCGGCCCCGTCGCTGACCAGCACCACGGCACGCGAGTCACTGGCCGATGCCTCATCCGCCATCTCCATCGCCAGGGTCAGGCCGCGGCCCACATCGGTCTGGGACAGGCCCGGCTCGGCCAGGGCGGCAACGGCGGCGGCGATGGCGGTCCGGCTTTCGGTCATCGGCAGCACCAGCATCGGGGCGGTGGAAAAGGCGGCGATGCCGATGCGGTCGTCGGGGCGGCGGGCGATGAAGTCCAGCAGGATGCGCCGCGCGGCGCTGGCCTTGCTTTCGTCGCCCCCCTGCGGCGAGCGCCCGGCGAAGGTGTCGTCCATGCTGGAGGAGCGGTCGATCAGCAGCACCAGGTTCGTGCCGATGCCGCGATAGGCGACGCTGCCGCCGCGCAGATAGGGCTGGGCAAGGCCGAGGATCAGCGCCGCCGGCGTCAGCAGCGCCAGTGCAACCAGCAGCGGGCCGATGGCGCGCCCCTCGACCGCACGCAGGTCCAGCCGCGGCACGGCGGATGTCCGCAGCCAGCGGATGACCAGCGGCAGCAGCGCCAGCGGCAGGGCGAAAAGCGCGGCTGGCCAGGCGAAACCGATCATCGCCGCCCCCGCTCGATGGCCGCGAGGTCGCGGGCGAGTTGCGGGATGTCCTGCACGGGGCCGGATCCCAAGCCGAAGAAGGCCGCGTCGGAGGCCGCGAAAAAGCCGCGCAGCCGCTCGGCCAGCGGCGCGAATTGCGGCGCATCGGCCAGGAAGCGGTCGAGCTCGGCCCCGATCAGCACCCGGCCGAAACTTTGGTCGAAGGCGCGGTGCAGGGCACGGCGGGCCTGCCGCTCGGGCAGGTGGACCACCGCGCGCGCGGCGCGGGTGAAGGGTCGCGCCGCGCGGCGGTGGAACGGGAACCAGCCCTGCTGCCAGGCAAGCGCCAGCACCCCCGCGACCAGCGCGACGGCCGAGGCCAGCAGCCGCAATCCTGCCGGCATCGGGTCGATCAGGTGGAACGGCGGGTCCGGCTGCAACTGGTCCGGCGTCGAGGGCGCCAGGATCGGCCGGATCGGCGCGGTGACATAGCGAAAGCCCGGCAATTCCAGCGCCGTGCCATCAACCAGCCGGATCGCCGATGCCGGCACCTGCCGTTCGCGCGGCTCTAGCGCCGAATAGAAGTTCTGCCAGCGCAGCGTCAGTTCCGTGCCGCCGGCGATGTCGCGCCGTGCCACGTCGCGCAGGTCCAGCCAATAGTCCACGGCGCGCGGCCGGGGCAGCGAGGACGGATCCACCTGCCCCTGGATGCGGATGCGCTGCACCAGTTCGTCGCCCAGCCACCAGCCATAGGGCCGCGGGTTCTCGACCTGTTGCGCAAGCGCCGGAAACGGCAGCAGGAGCAGCGCCAGCCATTTCATAGCGGTGCCTCGGAAAGCGAAGCGGCCAGTTCTGCCACGTCGATGCTGTCGGTGATCTCGATCGGCGAAAGGCCGTGCTCGGCCAGGACGCGGCGCAGGGCGGCCTGCCGGTTCCGCACCCGTTGGGCTTGGCGCGCCGCCCAGCGACGCGTGGTCAGCACGGTGCGGCGGCGTCCGGTTTCCGGGTCGCAAAGCTCGGCCAGGCCCAGGCGCGGCGGCGGTGCGTCAAAGCCGCTGTCGCGCAGCCAGACGGGCAGCACGGGACGCGGCCGCAGCGCGGCCAGCAGCGCGGCCAGCTCGTCAGGCGACAGCTCGAAATCCGAGATCAGCACCACAAGGATCCGCTCTTGGGGCAGATCATGCGCCATGGCCTCCAGCGCCGCCGTGCCCCGGCCCGCAGGCACCAGCGGCAGATCCAGCAGGTCCGCGGCAAGGCTGCGCCGCGTGGGCGGCTGGTCGTGAAGCACCCGGTCCCCGGCGCAGACGGTCAGCGAGAACGGGTCGCGCGCCCGCCGCGCGGCCTGCGCAAAGCCTGCGGCCAAGAGCCGCGCCAGGCCCGCGCGATCGGCATGGGCCACCGCACCCAGCGAGGCCGAGGCATCCAGCGCCACGTGCAGCCGCAGGTCGGTGCGGGTCTGGAACCGCCGCACATGCAGCACGCCCAGCGGGTCGGTGATCGAGCGGCGCAGGTCCAGCCGCCGGGGATCGGGATGCGCCAACAGCGGCGCGATATCGGCAAAATTCTCGCCCGCGCCGCGCATCCGGCCGGCATGGGCGCCCATGCGCAACCCCGGCAGCCCCTGCGTCAGCCGCCATGCGAGGGCGTCGAACAGGTGCAGTTGGGCGTTCATGCGGCAGGAACCGGAATCGTCGCGAAGGCCGCGTCGATCAGCGCCGGAACCAGCGCCTCGCGCCGCGGCTCGTAGGCGGGCGACAGGAAGATGCGATGCGCCATCACCGGGGCCAGCACGGCGCGCACGTCCTGCGGCAGCACGGCTTCCCGTCCCTCCAGCCAGGCGCAGGCGCGGGCGGCGCGGACGAGATGCTGCATCCCGCGCGGACTGACGCCGCCGCGGATCAGGCGGGCGGCGTCGGCGCCCTCCAGCGCCAGCCCGGCCGAGGCGGGATTGCGCAGCGCCTCGCACAGGTCGAACACATAGCGCCGCAGCGCCGGGCTGGCATGGGTGCCGGCCTGGACCCCCGCTGCCAGATCGTTCAACCCGCGATAGGGCAGGATGCCCTGCCCGACCTCGGCGATCAGGGCGGTGGTGTCGTGAAAGCGCGGCTCGAAGGCCAGGGCCACGCGGTCCTCGGGCGCGGCGGGCGCATTGACGGCGATCTCCATCAGGAAACGGTCGCGGGCGGCGGCGGGCAGCTCGAAGGTCTCGTCGCGCTCGATCTGGTTGCGGTCGGCGAAGACCTGCAAATGCGGGAAATGGTATTCGCGGCGGAACGCCGACAGGCTGCGCTCGGCCATCAGGCGCAAGAGAAGCGCATGGACCTGCGGACGGGCGCGGTTGATCTCGTTGAAGAAGAAGACCGCCAGTTCCTCGCCCTGCTCCAGCACCGGGCCGGGCTCGATCCGGGGGCGGCCATCCTCGGCGATATGCGCGGAATAGATCAGGTCGGTCGGCAGCAGGTCCACCGTGCCCTCGGCCCGGCCATAGGGGCCGCCCAGCGCGCGGGCCATGGCGCGCAAAAGCGTGGTCTTGCCGGTGCCGACATCGCCCGCCAGCAGCACATGGCCCCGGCACAGCGCGGAAATGAGCAGCAGGCGGATGGTCCGCGCCTGCCCCAGAACGACGCCGTTCAGCGCCGCTTCGGCGTCGCGGAACCGGGCGTGCCAGTCCGAAATATTGCTATCCATGATCCGTCCCGAATATCACGCTGCGCGTGGTCTGGAAGCACGCGCAGCGCCCCCGGCCCGCTTATTCGGCGGGCGGAGCCTTGGTCTCGTCGTAGCCGTCGATCTTCTTGACGTCATATTCGAACTTGCCGGTCTTTTTCATGTTCCAGACCCGCCATTCATTGCGGGCATCCATGACGGCCAGCGACTCGCCCTGCTTGGACAGTTCGGCCGGGTCGTGCTGCGGGTCGTATTTCGAGCCCTCGACCTTTGCCGGGTAGTCGGGCTTCGGCTCCCAGCAATTGCCGGGGGCCTTGCAGTTGGTGCCGTCATAGGCCAGCGCCGGAGTGCCGAGCGCCAGGGCGGCAACGGTCAGGGTCAGGATGCGTTTCATTCTGTCTCCTCCTTCTGGGTCAGGCCGGGCGGGCCGCCGCCCGGCGGTTCGGGTTCACGACTGGTCTTCGCCGGACGATTTGGGTTGGAACGGGGTAAAGCCGGCCTTCTGCTCGTCCGTCAGCCAGCTGGCGTCCTTGGGATCGCCGGTATAGAGGTGGCGCACCCAGGCCATGGTCCTGAGCATCTCGTCCAGCGTCAGGCTGCCCCACATCGGCCCCATCTGCCCCGTCGCGCCGCCGTAAAGCGTCGAGAACAGCCCGACGTCGGTTTCGTTGCCGGGATAGGTCCAGTAGGCGTCGTTCAGGCCGGGACCGATCTTGCCTTCGGCATAATGCCCATGGCAGCCCGAGCACATGCCGGCATAAAGCTCTTCGGCCTCGGGCAGGATCTCGGGATCCTCGTTGTAGACGTTCTCGCCGGTTTCCAGGAAGTGCTTCACGGCCTCGGTGTCGCGGCCTTCCTCCATGGCGTCGTCGAAGTTCAGCGGTGAGCCGTCGATGATGTTGAAGAACTGCGGGGCCGCCATTGCCGCGACCGGGATGATGAGGGTCATTGCGAATGCGGCAAGGATCCTGGGCTTCGTCATTCCATTTCCTTCAGCTTGACGGCAGCAGGGGGATGCCTTCCTCGGTCAGGATGGCATCAATCCTGGCTTTGCCGGATTGCAGGGCCTGTTCGATCGGCCCCAGAAGCTCGGGATGGGTCTTGGACACGCCCACGGACTGCGAATATTGCAGCGGGATGATGACGCCGTCCGAGCGTTCGATTTCATTGGTAATCAGGGTCATACGCAAGGGCTCGCGCGAGTCGCGGACATAGCGCGCCGCCTCGGGGGCGAAGACGATGGCCAGATCGGCCCCGCCATCCGCGACCTCCGTGATGACGCGGCTGGCCTCGACCTGGGTGTATTTGTTTCGCCGGTCCTCGAAATTGGTCAGCGAGGCCTGGTAGATCAGGTTGTATTCGTAGCGGCCGGTATATTTCAGGATCGTCTCTGCCGGGGAATGCAGGCGATACGAGAAGGTGTCGAACCCCTCCTGATCCACGTCCTGCCACTTGTCGCCCTCGAAGTTGCGGTCCTGCCGCGTGACAAAGGCATAGCCCGAACGGTAGTAGGGCTGGGTGGTCAGCAGCCGTTCGTCGCCCGCATCCACGCCGATCAGCACGTCGCACAGATCCTTTTCGATGCCGTCGCGGACCAGGTAGATCGCGTCCTTTTCCAGCATCACCAGATCAAGCGTGGCGCCCATCTCGTCGGCCAGCACCTGGGCGATCTTGTTTTCAAAGCCCCTGCCCTGCGCATCCGAGAACGGCGCATCCTTGGTCGAGGCGCAGACACGCAGGTTCGTCGTGTCGGCCAGAGCGGGCGATGCAAGGGCAAGAACTGCCACCCCGACACCGCAAACCTGGCGGAAATCAACAAGCATTTCGGTTTCTCCAGACTGAATAGCTCAAGCAGGCCGGCCCGCCAGGAAGGAAGCGCGGGCCGGCCTGTCGCGTCAGGCGGGCTCGCCCGGCGCGTATTCGCCCACGTTCGGGTCGGAATAGGGGCTCTCGCCGTCGAGCGAGAAGACCATCACGCCGCCGCCCATCTGGGTGAACTCCTGCAACCGCTTGAAGGCCCCCACCGAGCCCAGCCCGGCAGTCGGGTCGGCCAGGTCGAAGACCAGACCCACGCCCGGCCAGCCGCCGACGCCGTACATGATCGCGACATATTGCCGGCCGTCATGCTTGTAGGTCATCGGATGGCCGATCACGCCCGAGGGCAGCTTGAACTTCCACAGCAGGTCGCCGGTGTCGCTGTCGCGGGCCTTGATGAAGCCGTCCAGCGTGCCATAGAATGTCAGCCCGCCCGCGGTGGCCATGGTGCCGCCCCAAACCGAGAAGCGCTCCATCTTTTCCCATTTCATCTCGCCCGAGATGGCGTCGTAGGCCTTGATCTGGCCCAGCCCCAGCGCGTTCTGGCGGTCGCCCTTCGGCCCCGGATACATGGTCAGCGTGGCACCGACGAAGAACTGCCCGGCGCGATAGGGCAGCATAAAGGGCTCCCAATCCATGCAGATGTGGTTGATGCCCAGCATGAAGACCTTGCGCTCGGGGTCGTAGCTGTCATGGCCCTGGTTGTGGTAGCCCATGGCCGAGGGGCAGATGTCGCGGGCCTTGTGGTCCATGCGCGTGCCGAATTCGGGATCGCGCACCGGCAGGCCGGTATCCAGCTGCACCTCCTTCACCCAGTTGACAGTGTCGTCCATCTTGTCGGCCGAGATCAGGTCGCCATTGGTGCGGTCCAGCGTATAGACGATGCCGTTGCGGTCAGGGTGGGTCAGCAGCTTGCGCATGTTGCCCTCCTTGTCCTCCTGCTCCGACAGCATCATCACGTTGACGCCGGCATAGTCCCATTCGTCATGCGGCGTCTTCTGATAGGCGAATTTCGCCTCGCCGGTGGTCGCCTCGCGGCCCCAGATCGCCATGGTCCATTTGTTGTCGCCCGGACGCATGGTCTCGTTCCAGGGCGCGGGGTTGCCCGAGCCGTAATAGAACAGGTCCACCTCGGGGTCATAGGCATACCAGCCCCAGTTGGTGCCGCCGCCGATCTTCCAGGCGTCGCCCTCCCATGTCTCCAGGCCCAGGTTCTTCTGGCCGTAATGCGGGTTCGGGGCGTTGAAGTCCTCGGCCAGCAGCAGCTCCTCGTCCGGGCCGGTGGCGAAGGCGCGCCATTTCTTCTCGCCGGTCTTGACATCATAGGCGGTGACATAGCCGCGCACCCCCAGCTCGGCGCCGGACGATCCGACCAGCACCAGGTCCTTGATGACATAAGGCGCGATGGTCAGGGTCGAGCCGACCTTGATGTCCGAATTCTCCATGATCCAGCGCGTCTCGCCGGTCTCGGCATCCATGGCGACGATATGGCCGTCGAGCTGGGTGCGGAAGATCAGCGGCTTGACCTCGTCGTCGCCCGGCCAATAGGCGAGGCCTCGGTTGACCACGTCGCAGCAGGCCACGGTCCGGGCCGTGGGGTTCTGCTTGGGCTTGTTCTGCCACAGGATCTTGCCCGGCTCGTTCAGGTCCAGCGCGAAGGTGGTGTTCGGGAAGGGCGTGTGGATGAACATCCGGTCGCCGACGACCAGCGGCGTGCCTTCGTGCCCATGCAGCACCCCGGTCGAGAACGACCAGGCGGGCCGCAGCTGCTTGACGTTCTCCTTGTTGATGTCGGTCATCTCGGAATAGTTCTGCGCGTTGTAGTCACGCCCGGTCATGACCCAGTTCGCGGGGTCCTTGGCCAGTTCGACCAACTGGTCGTTGGCGGTCGCTGGCGCAGTCGTCAGGACGGCAAGGCCCATGGCGACGGCCATCGCAAGGCTCGACGCGCCCGTTACCTTCGGGGTGTTCCTATTCATAGCGATCTCGCTCCCTCTCGCTGTCTCTGGCGCGGACCGGCGGCCAGTCCTCCGACCCCGGCGGTCACGACACTTGGCGGGTTCGGGCCTCCACTCCCGAACCGCCGCAGGACTGATTAGGCATTCCGCTATCCGCCTTGTCTGCAGGGTGGGCTTCCCGACTTTCTCGGGGGTTTTTCCCCGTTCGATCCGGGTGATGCATCACCCGTTTTCGGCAAGCGCCAGACCAACGTCGCAGCACGCGGCGGTTGTTCCATACCAAAGGTGGGCATAGTCTCGACCTCAGGAGGATACGCTGGCGGCGAATCACCGCAGCGCAGAAAAACCGCAGAAAACAGGAGGAGGCAGGATGGGTTTTTGCCGTGGCACCGTCGTAGGGCGCTATGCGGCAGGCATAGCGGTGCTGCTTGCCTTGGGCGCCTGTTACGAGGAGGATGACCAGACCCTGCCTTCGGCCAAGCCCAGGCAAGCCCTGGCCGCAGAAAGCACGCATTGGCTGGAAGTCGATGACGCCCGCAGCCCAGAAGCCTTCCTGTCCACTGAGTCCGGTCTGCCGTCCCGGACGCTGGCCCCGTTGCTGAGCGCGCTCTCGGCGCATTACCGGGAAAGCCCCCGGATGATCGCCAACCGCGTCCTGCAACTGTGGCGGGAATATCCCGACACCCCGCTGGATCGGATAATGATCGATCTGATGCCGGCACAGGATATGCACGAAAAAAGCTTGGGCCCCGTTGCCCAACAATATCGTGTCCTGCGGGCCAGTGGTGCCGGCCACACAGATGCCCTTGCCACAGCCATGAGGCAAAGGGAATGAGCGCGTCAACCGAAGGTCTCTCGTTCCAGGCATTTAGCCGGGCGCCGCAGGCCCGGCGGACCGTGCCGCTGCGCCGGATCGTGATGGGACTAGCCAGCATTGTCAGCCTGTCGTTGTGCCTGATCGTCTCGGCCATCCTGATCCTCAACGCGCGCCAGGCCGTGCAGGAGGAAACCGAATCCGCATTTCGGCTGGCCCATGAGGCCGCCGTGCGCCGTCTGCCGCCCAGTCATGGCGGCCGCGACACCATGGCCGAGGCGATCGGCCTTGCCGAAGAGATCGATGGGCTGCGGCATGTCTCGGCGCGCATCCTCGACCCCGAGGGCCGGCCGCTACAACATCGCGCGCATGGCCAGTTCCGGTCCCAGGCGTCCGCTCCGCAGTGGTTCTCGGCCCTCATGACGCCACCCCTGGTCGAGGCCTTGGTCCCCATCACCCATTATCCGAATGTCCTGGGGATGCTGCGCGTCGCTGCCGACCCGACCGACGAAATTGCCGAGGTGTGGAGCGATTTCAGCATCATTCTGCCGGTGCTGTTCCTGGCCGGGCTTGCCATGGTGGGGCTGGCCTTCCTGATGACGACGCTGCTGACGCGGCGACTGCAGTCGGTGCAGGCCGCCATGTCGCAGATGCAGGACGGCCGCCTGTCGGTGCGTGCGCCCGACGACCGGCTGACGGAATTCGCCGATCTGGCCGCGGGGGTCAACGCGCTGACCTCGCACCTGCAGGCCGAGCGGGCCGAAAACGACCTGTTGCAGGCCCGCCTGATCAGCAGTTCCGAGGCCGAGCGCTCGCGCATCGCGCTGGACCTGCATGACGAGATGGGGCCGCAGCTTTTCGCGTTGCGGGCCGCCGTCAGCCACGCGCAGGCGATGATCGCCGACCTGCCGGACCGGCCTGCCGCCCTGGACGAGACGCTGGATGCCATCGCCTGCCATGCCGTGGAGGTCCAGAGAAGCGCCCGCACCGCCATCAACGACCTGCGCCCGATGCTGCTGGGCGAGGCCAGCCTGATCGAGCTTTTAGCCGAGCTCGTCACCGGGTTTCGCGACGTTGCATCCGAAACGCGGGTCGTGCTGGACATCGACCCAGAGGTCGAAGGCTCCAGCCTCGGCGAGTTGGCGGAATTGTCGATCTATCGCTTCGTCCGGGAAAGCGTTCTGAACGCCATACGGCACGGGCGCGCCACTCTGGTCCGGGTCAGCCTGGAAACCATGCCGGACGAGCCCCGGCAGATCGTGGTGCGCGTCACGGACAACGGCAAGGGTCCGGAACCCGGTCCCAGCGGCGATCGCCCCCCGCTCGGATTTGGCCAGATCGGCATACAGGACCGCGCCCGCGCGTTTGGAGCGACCTATCTGCCCCCCTGGCGAGATAACAGGCTAACCCATACCGAGTTGAGGATATCCCGCCCATGCAAGCCTCGCTGAAGATGAAGTCAGGCGACGCCCGCCCCCTGCAGATCCTCATCGTGGACGACCACCCCGTTGTGGCCGAGGGCTGGGGTAGGATCATCCGCACCAAGGTCGCATGCGAGATCGCCTCGGCCCCGTCGGCATCCGAGGGTTGGCGGTCATGGAGACAAGCTCGCCCCGACCTGATGGTAGTGGATCTGAGCATTGGCAGGAATAAGATCGCCGGAATCCGGCTGATCGAGCGTTTGCGACGCGTCGATCCCGATTTACCGATCCTGGTCTTCACCATGCACCGCAGCCCCGTCTTGGCCCGCCGCGCACTCATGTTCGGCGCGAACGGGATCATCAACAAGGACAACCCGCCCGCCGAAATCTGCGAGGCTTTCTCCGAGGTGGCTCGAGGCGGCAATTACGTCGACTCGCGTCTGGCGATGCAGATCGCTTTGCTGAACGTCTCGCGCCCAGGAACGAGCGCCCCGCGCCTGACCGGCCGTGAGGAGGAGATCCTGGGCATGATCACCGAAGGCATGTCCTATCGCGACATCGCGGACCGAGCCTGCATCAGCTACAAGACAGTTTCGAACGTCAGCCTGGTGCTGAAGGACAAACTCGGCGCGGCAAACCTTGCCGATCTGGTGGTCAAGGGCATCCGCTATTTCGAAGGGGACTAGGGTCTAGGGTCAGGACCCATTGATTTCAGGGTGGTGTCGTGATTCACGGTTCGAAAACGAGCGGTGAACATGTCTGATCTTTTCTGGCTGACAGATGCGCAGATGGCGCGCCTTGAGCCTTTCTTTCCGAAGTCACACGGCAAGCCTCGCGTAGATGACAGACGCGTCTTGAGTGGGATAATCTTCATCAATCGCAACGGCTTACGATGGCGTGACGCACCTGCCGCCTATGGGCCGCACAAGACGCTTTACAATCGCTGGAAGCGGTGGAGCGATAAGGGCGTCTTCGCCCGGATGATGACAGGTCTGGCTGCCGAACATGACGAACAGA
>NZ_JAFL01000039.1:0-18525 GCF_019633685.1 Paracoccus sp. J56 | reverse complement strand
TCTTGGCGTGCAGCTTCGTGACCTCGGCCTCCCGGCCGACCTGTGCGTCGGAAGCCTTGTCGTCGAACGCCTTGGCCAGGTTCTCGATGGCCTGCCGCTTCCACTGCGTGATCTGGTTGGGATGAAGCTGGTGTTTCGTGGCTAACTCCGAAATCGTCCGCTCGCCGCGGATCGCCTCAAGCGCGACCTTGGCCTTGAACTCGGCCGTAAACCGTCTGCGTGTCTTCATGCTGGATCGTCCTTTTCATCGGTCGATCCACCTTATGCCCCTGTCTCAGAAACCGGCACCACCTCAATTGGCAGATCCGTCCCGCAAAGCAGCCTCAGCCTTCTTGCTGATTCGCCGCCGATTGTGCCGCACCGGCCACATTTGTCATCTCAAATCTCCGGCCCATTTTGTGCCTGTGTTCTGGGCCCTGTTACCTTCAGCTCCAGCAACATGAGCAGGAGGACAGGAAATGGCGCAGGACAATGACGGCGCGGTTTGGGGAACGATCACACTCGCTATGCCGCAGTTGATCGAATGGCAGATCGAGGGAGGCGAGAATCGGTTGGAGGGGCGCAGCCTCAGGGAGTTCGTGGCGGCCCTGTCGTCGGCCAGCGAGGGGCGCGAGGCCGTGTTGCGGCTTAACCTTGTGGTTTCTCTGTGACGCAGTTTCGCCGCAATCCGGTGACAGTAGGCCATGACACCGAGTGACCGCGCGGTGACCGCGGACATCTTCGGAAATGGTGACAAGATGTCGGGAAGGGGATGAAAAAAGGCGCTAAGGGGTTGTTAAACCCTGCCTAGCGCCTTCAGAATACTGGTGGGCGATAACGGATTTGAACCGCTGACATCTTCGATGTGAACGAAGCGCTCTACCGCTGAGCTAATCGCCCGATGCGCGCTTAGATAGCTGCAGCATGGGCAAGCTGCAAGAGGATTCCTGCGAAAAATTCATGCGCCGCTGACGTCCTCACCGTCTTTATCGGAGCCCTGCAGGCGACGGCGAAGGCGCAGGGTGATGACCTCGCCTCCTGAGCTGTCGTTGCGCCGACTGACCCGGGCCCGGCCCAGGGGTGGAAGGGCCAGCGTCATACCCAAAGCCATGGCATCGCCAAGTTCGGCAAGCGTCGCCTCGACCACGGTCTTGACGTCGCTATTGCGTAGGCCGGTTCGGCGCGCCACTTGCGTCATGAGCTGGCGCTTTTGCAGAACCTTTGCGGTCTCAGGTTCGGCAGGGCCAACCTTTTCTGACCGGTTCTTCGATCTTGCCATCAGCGAACTCCTTTCCCCCGGAGTTTCGGTCAAGAAAAAACCGCGCGAAGAGACTCCGCGCGGTTCCGTTCTTTTAATGGGCGACTGCCGCGCCGCCACTGCCTTGATCGCGAGTGGCGGCAAGCCGACTGGCCTCGGCGGCTTCTTCGGCAGCTTCATCCCATTCGATGGGCTCAGGCATCCGCACCAGCGCATGTTGCAACACTTCGCGCACATGGCTGACCGGGATGATCTTCAGTCCTTCCTTCACATTGGCCGGAATCTCGGCCAGGTCTTTTTCGTTATCTGCCGGGATAAGCACCACCTTGATACCACCCCGCAGTGCCGCCAGCAGCTTTTCCTTAAGCCCACCGATGGCCAGCACATTGCCGCGCAAAGTGACTTCGCCGGTCATGGCGATATCCTTCCGCACCGGAATCTGGGTCAGCACCGAGACGATCGAGGTCACCATGGCGATCCCCGCAGAAGGGCCGTCCTTGGGCGTTGCGCCTTCGGGAACGTGGACGTGAATGTCCATGCTCTCGAACTTGGGTGGTTTCACTCCCAGTTCAGGGCTGATCGAACGGACAAAGGACGATGCTGCGTCGATCGATTCCTTCATCACGTCACCCAGTTTCCCGGTCGTCTTCATGCGACCCTTGCCGGGTAGTCGCAGCGCCTCGATCTGCAGCAGATCACCACCGACCTGCGTCCAGGCAAGCCCCGTCACCACGCCGATCTGGTCATCCTTTTCGGCCAGACCATAGCGGAACCGGCGCACACCCAGATACTCTTCGGCTTTTTCCGGCGTCACATCGACAGATTTGACCTTTCCTTTCAGGATGTCGGTCACCGCCTTGCGCGCCAGTTTGGCGATCTCGCGCTCGAGTGAGCGCACGCCGGCCTCGCGGGTGTAGTAGCGGATCACATGGGTCAGTGCCTCGTCCGAGACCGAGAATTCACCTTTGCGGAGCCCGTTCGCCTTGATCTGCTTGGGCAGCAGATGCTGGCGCGCTATCTCGCGCTTTTCGTCCTCGGTATAGCCGGCAAGAGAGATGATCTCCATCCGGTCGAGCAGGGGTCCCGGCATGTTGTAGCTGTTGGCCGTGGTCACGAACATCACGTTTGACAAGTCGTATTCCACCTCAAGATAGTGGTCGACGAAAGTCGCGTTCTGTTCGGGATCCAGCACCTCCAGCATGGCCGAGGCAGGATCACCACGGAAGTCCTGACCCATCTTGTCGATCTCGTCGAGCAGGATGAGCGGGTTCGTGGTTTTGGCCTTTTTCAGGGCCTGGATGATCTTACCCGGCATCGAACCGATGTAGGTCCGGCGGTGACCGCGGATCTCGGATTCATCGCGCACGCCACCAAGCGAGATACGGATGAACTCGCGGCCAGTTGCCTTGGCAACGCTGCGGCCAAGCGAGGTCTTACCGACACCCGGAGGGCCGACGAGGCAAAGGATCGGACCCTTGAGCTTGGTCGAGCGGTTCTGTACGGCCAGATACTCGACGATCCGCTCTTTGACCTTTTCAAGCCCATAGTGATCGGCGTCGAGAACCTCTTCGGCCTTGCCCAGGTCCTTGCGGATACGCGACTTGATGCCCCAAGGCAGCGACAGCAGCCAGTCGAGGTAGTTGCGGCTGACCGTAGCCTCGGCCGACATCGGCGACATCGACTTCAGCTTTTTCAGCTCGGCCTCTGCTTTTTCACGGGCCTCTTTGCTGAATTTGGTCTGGTTGATCTTTTCTTCCAGCTCGTTGAGTTCGTTCGAGCCGTCCTCGCCATCGCCCAGCTCGCGCTGAATGGCTTTCATCTGCTCATTCAGGTAGTATTCGCGCTGGGTTTTCTCCATCTGCGTCTTGACGCGGGACTTGATCTTTTTCTCGACCTGCAGGACCGACATCTCGCCCTGCATCAGCCCATAGACCTTTTCAAGCCGCTCGGCAGTGTTCAGGGTTTCAAGCAGATCCTGCTTGCGATCAAGCGCAATACCCAGGTGACCGCTGACGAGATCGGCAAGGCGCGCAGGGTCGCGCGTTTCAGCGACGGCCGAAACAACCTCTTCGGGGATGTTCTTGCGCACCTTGACATAACGCTCGAACTCTTCAGAGACGGCGCGGGTCAGGGCGATCAGAGTATCCTCATCGCCGGGCTCTTCGGTCAGAGCTTCGCAGGTTGCCTCAAAATAAGCGTCATTAGGCACGAAATCGGTGATCCGCACCCGTTCACGCCCCTCGACCAGCACCTTTACGGTGCCGTCAGGCAGTTTCAGCAGCTGCAGCACATTCGCCAGCACCCCGGTACGAAAGATGCCCTCGGCGGCAGGTTCATCAATGGCCGCATCCTTCTGGGCTGCGAGAAGGATGGGAAGATCCTGCTCCATCACGGCCTCAAGCGCCCGCACCGATTTTTCGCGTCCGACGAACAGGGGCACGATCATGTGCGGGAACACCACGATATCCCGCAAGGGCAGGACCGGATGGGTGGTTTGAGCGAATTCGTTCATGAATCAGTCCTTTCTCGCCAAGAGACGCAACCCCTAAGGCAGGCAGTCTGCGCCCCCTGCTGGCAGACAAGATAGGAAGCCCGTGCAGCAGGTTCAATGGGCTATTTGTTCGCAATTTGTTCCTGATGCCGTGAAAAAGGAACCCAGGCGCGACAAGAAGCGGACGTGCCGGTTCGGCAAATATCACCATGGCGCGCAGAGTTTTCGGATTTGCAGAGGACAAGAGATTACCCGGATGCTCAGGGGTAATTTCCTGGCGGGTTCCCGGGTCAGGATGGCAGGATATAGACCCTGCCTAATCAATTGAATTTATAACTTATCTTATCCATATAGCTGGCACGGGCGGCTTTGCACATTTGGATTTCTTTCGTTACGATACAGACGAATCCCGCTTTGGCTGCTGATTTCCGGTTGAACACATCTCTGGAATAACATTCCCGGTTATTGCTATGAGCTGTCACGCAGGCATTCCTGATGTGGGGTAACGATGACGAGTAACGACAAGGATAAGGACGACAAAAAGGCCAAAGGGGATGCCGCCGCGCGGGCCGCAGAGCGTGCGGCGCGTCAGGCGGCCAATAAGGCCGAGCGGGAGGCAAGGCGCGCGGCGCGTCAGGCTGAACGCACCGCCCATCGCGCCCAATCAGAACAAGCGCCTGAAAAACCGGGCGACAGAACCCAGGACAAGCCGCGCGGCAAAGCGACGGGCAAGGCTGCTGCCAAAGCCTCTGGCAAACTGCCCGCGCAGCCTGTGGCAGGTGCTGCACCCAAGGCAGCGACATCCCTGCCGTCCTCGGTCGCTCCGCTGCTCGTATCCCCAGAGTCGGCCGCGGAGCCGGTGGCTAAATCCGGCACCCCGCCCTTTAACATCCTGGTGATCGGGCAGGGCAGGCGATTGGGGTCCGAGGCGGCGTTGTTCGCCGCAAGCCTGCGTCGCAATGCACCCGATTGGCGCGGACGACTGATCGTGGCCGAACCTAAACCCGAGGGCCCATGGGCGGGCACCGATACCCAGATCCCCACATTGCAACGCGCCGCGATTGCGGCATTCGGGGCGGAGATCCTGCCCTTTACTGCTCAGCATTTCGGTGCAGGCTACCCCTATGGCAACAAGATCGAAGCCTTGTCGCTGTTGCCAGCCGGTGAGCCCTTTATGTTTTTTGACAGCGATACGCTGATTACCGGGCCGCTGGACCGGATGGAGATCGACTTTTCTCGCCCCTCGGCCTCGATGCGCAGGACCGGAACATGGCCCGAGCCGCCGCTTTACGGCCCCGGTTATGGCGATATCTGGAAATCGCTCTATGACCGCTTTGGGCTGGATTACGAAAGCTCGCTCGATAAAAGCCAGCCCGACGAGTATTGGGAACGTTATCTTTACTTCAACGCTGGCTGGTTTTTTGGCAACGACCCGCAGGAGTTCGGGCGCCGGTTCCTTGATTGGTCGCTGGCGATCCGGAATGAGCCGGGCGACGCGCTGGCCTGTCAAAGCCTTGACCCCTGGCTTGATCAGATCACTCTGCCGCTGGTGATCCATTCGCTGGGTGGAGGCCGCCCGGGTCCCGAACTGGCTGGCTTGGACGGCTGGGCAAGCTGCCATTACCGCAACCTGTCGCTGCTTTATGCCCGCGAATCCGATGAGGTGGTGGCACTGATCGAGGATCTGGCCGCCGATTACCGCATCTCCACTTTCTTCGCCGAGGACGAAGCGGCAAAGCAGCTTATCATCGAAGGCAAGGGGCGCAGCAGCGTCAGGCCGCTGTTTGGCGATAACGGCAGTGAATGGCCGGAAAAGAAAATTCGTCAGACCTTGCGTCGCGCGGATCTCTGGTTCCGCTGACCCGACTGGTCGGGGGCATGGCGCGGGCATGAAAACCCGCGCCATACGATGGTCTGTCAGGCGCTGCGCAAAGCCGCGTCACAGCGGGCGCAGGTGCCCGGATGCTCGTGCAAGCCGACGTCGGGCAGGATTTTCCAGCAGCGTTGGCATTTCTCGCCCCCTGCGGCCTCGAACACCACGCCGATGCCCGGCACTTCGGACAGGCGGAAGGCCTCGCCCGGGGCGGGGTCAGCGGTCAGCGCCAGATCCGAGGTGATGCAGATTTCGGCAAAATCCACCGATTTCAGGGCGCTCAATGCCTCGGCATCCTCGACATGCACGACCGGAGCGGCTTCCAGGCTGGCGCCGATCACCTTGTCGGTACGCTTGATTTCCAACGCGGCAGTGACGACGCGGCGGGTGCGGCGGATCGCTTCCCATTTGCGGGAAAGCGTCTCGTCCAGCCATCCGGCGGGGGTCACCGGGAAGTCCTGCAAGTGGACCGAGCCATCCTCCGAGGGGAAGCGGCTTAGCCAGACGTCTTCCATCGTGAAGGGCAGGATGGGCGCAAGCCAGGTCACCAGCCGGTGGAAGAGCAGGTCCAGAACCGAGCGCGCCGCCCGCCGCCGCAGCGCATCTGGTGCGTCGCAGTAAAGCGCGTCTTTGCGGATATCAAAGTAGAAGGCCGACAGATCGACGGTCGCGAACTGGAACACCGACTGGAACACGCCCTGGAAATCAAAGCGGTCATAGCCTTTGCGCAGATCGCGGTCGATCTGGGCAAGGCGATGCAGGACCCAACGCTCCAGCTCGGGCATATCCGCTGGGTCGACGCGCTCAGCCTCGCTGAACTCGGCAAGGTTGCCAAGGATGAAGCGCAGCGTATTGCGCAGTCGGCGATAGCCGTCGGCGGTACCTTTAAGGATTTCGGGACCGATGCGCAGGTCCGCGCTGTAATCCGATTGCGCCACCCACAGGCGCAGGATGTCCGCGCCGTAATTGCGGATCACATCGGCCGGCGCGACGGTATTGCCAAGCGATTTGGACATTTTCATGCCCTTTTCGTCCAGCGTGAACCCGTGCGTCACCACGTTGCGATAGGGCGCCCGCCCCTTGGTCGCGCAGGCCTGCAAGAGCGAGGACTGGAACCAGCCGCGATGCTGGTCGGTGCCTTCAAGGTAGACATCCGCGATCCCGTCGGGTGTCCCGTCCGGGCGATCACGCAGCACAAAGGCGTGGGTCGAACCGGAATCGAACCACACGTCCAGCACATCCATGACCTGCTCGTACTCGCCGGGTTCGACGATGCCGGCCAGCACCTCGTCCTTGAAGCCGGGGCGATACCAGACATCCGCGCCTTCGTTTTCAAAGGCGGCGATGATGCGGTCGTTGACGCGCTGATCGCGCAGCAGGAAATCGGCATCGCCGGGCCGGGCGCCCTTTTTCACGAAACAGGTCAGCGGCACGCCCCAGGCGCGTTGACGCGACAGCACCCAGTCGGGCCGGTTCTCGACCATCGAGTAAAGCCGGTTCCGCCCGGTCGAAGGGGTCCAGTTCACCAGCCGGTCGATCGAGGCCAGCGCCCGTTCGCGGATGGTGGCGCCATATTCGTCCATGCCATCACCCAGCGGCTTGTCGATGGCGGCGAACCATTGCGGGGTATTGCGATAGATCAGCGGTGCCTTTGAGCGCCAGCTATGCGGATACGAGTGCTTGATCTTGCCCTTGGCCAGCAATGCACCCGCCCAGGCCAGCTGCTTTATGACGCTGACATTGGCCGGGCCTTCTTTGCCCTCTGCGGTCAGGATCTCCTGCCCGCCGAAAAGCGGCAGATCGGCCCGATAGGAGCCGTCCGGCTCGACGTTGTAGGTCATCTCAAGCCCGTATTTCAGGCCAAGCTGATAGTCGTCGTCGCCGTGGCTGGGTGCGGTATGGACAAAGCCGGTCCCGGCCTCGTCGGTCACATGATCGCCGGGCAGCATGGGCACGTCATAGTCCCATTCGCCATTCGCGCCCTCGACCCCGCGGAAGGGATGGGCAAGCACCAACCCCTCCAGGTCGCCGGCTGCGATATCCCGAACGCGCTGCCAGCTTTCCGCCCTGGCTGCGCGCAATGTTGCCTCAGCCAGTGCATCGGCCAGCACTATCAGCTCGCCCGTCTTAGCGCTGGCGTTTTCGGCCACTTCCTCGACCCGGTAAAGCCCATAGGCGATCGTTGGGTTATAGGCGACGGCCCGGTTTTGCGGGATGGTCCAGGGTGTCGTGGTCCAGATCACCACGCTTGCACCCGTATGCTCTGCCCACAGCCCTTCAGCCGTCACCACCCCAAAGCGCACCCAGATCGTATGGCTGGTGTGATCGTGGTATTCGACCTCGGCTTCGGCCAGCGCGGTTTTTTCGACCGGCGACCACATGACCGGCTTTGATCCCTGATAAAGCGAGCCGTTCATCAAAAGCTTCATGAACTCGGCCGCGATCACCGCCTCGGCGTGATAGTCCATGGTCAGATAGGGCTGATCCCATTTTCCGGTGATGCCCAGACGCTTGAACTCTTCGCGCTGGACGCCGATCCAATGCTCGGCAAAGCGGCGGCATTCCTGCCGGAACTCGATCACATCGACCGCGTCCTTGTCCTTGCCTTCGCTGCGGTATTTTTCCTCGATCTTCCACTCGATCGGCAGGCCGTGGCAGTCCCAGCCGGGCACATAGCGTGCGTCGCGGCCCATCATCTGCTGGCTGCGGGTGATAAAGTCCTTCAGCACCTTATTCAGCGCATGACCAATGTGCAGATTGCCATTCGCATAGGGGGGGCCGTCATGCAGGATAAAGGGTGCGCGCCCTGCACCCCGTTCGCGCAGGCGGTCATAGATGCCGATGTTTTCCCAACGGTTCAGCCAGTCGGGCTCACGCTGGGGCAGGCCTGCGCGCATGGGAAAATCGGTCTGAGGCAGAAATACGGTGTCGCGGTAGTCGGGCGCGGCCTGGGTATCGGTGGTCGAATCGCTCATCTGGCGGGAATCCTTGGCTTGCAGGACAGACATGCATGACCCGGCGGCGAGGACTCCCTACGCCGCCGGGCGAATAATTCGGAAAATCCGCGCCCTGCTGAACATGCCGGGGTTATAGATAACCGCTTGCACCCCTGCAAGCGCCCGCGCACGGCCTTGCGGCATATGCGCGCGCCGAAACGGCGGGTCTTGCGCCGATTGCAGGACCGGCCCATATCCGCGCCATGATCCCGCCGCGCTTTGATGTCACCCCTGAACAGATCGACCGGGTCGTTGCGACCTTTTATGCCGCCGTGCGCCGGCATGAGGTACTGGGCCCGATCTTTGCCTCTCATGTCACCGACTGGCCTGAACATGAGGCCAAAATCGCCCGGTTCTGGCGCAATGCGATTCTTTATGAGCGCGGCTATGACGGCAATCCGATGCAGGTCCATATGCGTGCAGGCGATGTAAAGGCCCAGCATTTCGCGCCCTGGCTCATGCTGTTTGACGAAACCCTGCGCCGGATGCTGCCCCCCGAGGCAGCGCGTGCCTGGTCCGCGCTTGCCCATCGCATCGGTGCAGGGCTGCGTATGGGAGTTGAGGATCTGCGTGAGCGTCGTCCCGGTCCTCCGGTCTTGCGCTAGAACTCGCGCAGGCGTAAACAAAACGGGAACATCAGTGGAGAGCTCCCGTGAAAATCGACTATCTTGAATTTTCCTCACCCGATCTGCCGGCGACGAAATCGTTCTTTGCCAATGCTTTCGGCTGGAGTTTCAACGACTACGGGCCCGAGTATCAGGAGCTTGCCGATGCAGGCATCGCCGGCGGCATCGCAGCCGGCCCGCTGGCCCCGCCGCTGGTGATCCTCAAGACTGACGATCTTGAGGGTGCGCTTACCCGCGTGACCGGAGCGGGGGCCGAAATTACCAAGCCGATCTTTGCTTTCCCCGGTGGCCGCCGCTTCCAGTTCCGTGAGCCCGGCGGCACCGAGATGGCGGTCTGGTCCGAAAGCTAAGGGCTTTCAGTTGCGCGGCGGCCGCGCCTTATAGGGCCGCAGCCGCCAGCCAAGACGGATGCTGCCAGCGCGCAGCAGTATGACCACCACCGCGCAGCCGATCAGCGCCCAACCGCGATCCGCGCCAAGCGACAGTAGCAGCAGCGCCGTCACCGCCCCGCCAAAAGCGGCGGTGACGTAAAGCTCACCCTGTTTCAGGACCAGCGGCACCTCGTTACTGACCACATCGCGCATCAGCCCGCCGAATGTGCCGGTCATCACCCCCATCAGCACAGTGACAATCGGGCTGACCCCGGCTTCCAGTGCCACGCCGACCCCGGCAGGAACCGCCACGGCCAAAGCGCAGGCGTCCAGCCACAGAATCGCGCGATAACGGCTTTCCAAAAGGTGGGCAGTAAAGAACACTACAACTGCTGCAATCGTGGTCAGCAGCAGCAACTCGGGCCGGCCGATCCAGAAAACCGGCGCGTGGCCCAGAACCAGATCCCGCAACGTGCCACCGCCGATACCGGTCAGCGTGGCAAAAAAAATAAACCCGACGATATCAAGCTGCTCCCGGCTCGCGACCAATGCGCCTGTCAGGGCAAAGACCAGCACACTGGCATAGTCCAGCAGCGGGATCAGCCCGGCGACACTCACTCCGTCACCTTTGCCGGCTTAAAGGGCGACATGCCCGCCCGCGCCAACTCATCTGCGCGTTCGTTCTCGGGGTGACCGGCATGGCCTTTGATCCATTGCCAGTGAACATTGTGACGTGCCTGCGCCTCGTCCAAACGCTGCCACAACTCGGCATTCTTCACGGGTTTACGGTCGGCGGTACGCCAGCCATTCCGCTTCCAGCCATGGATCCATTGCGTGACGCCGTTTTTTACATAGGCGCTGTCGGTGATGATGGTGATCTCGCTCGGCCGCGTCAGCGCCTCAAGGGCCGAGATCGCGGCCATCAGTTCCATGCGGTTATTGGTGGTGTCAGCCTCGCCGCCGGCCAGCTCACGCTCTTTGAGGATCTGTTCGCCGTCAATGGCGCGCATCAGGACACCCCAGCCGCCAGGGCCGGGGTTGCCGCTGCACGCACCATCGGTCCAGGCAAATAGCGCAGTCATGCCGTAAGGCCCCGATAGCCGGGCAGGGCGGCAATACGGTCAAGCCAGCGCATGATGCCGGGGAAACGCGCCATGTCGAATCCGCCCTTGCTCCCGGCGGTATGTGTATAGCCGTACAGACAAATATCGGCGAGGCTGATCGCATCGCCCACCAGCCAGTCATGCCCGGCCAGCCGATCCTCCATCACCTGTAACAATGCGTGCCCCCGCTCCAGCAATTCGGCCATGCGCCCGGGCGTAGCCAGATGCCTGCGCGAGGGATAGCTGCGCAACGCCCCACGCACGGCGATGACGGCTTCATGCTGGTTCTGCTCCCAGAACATCCAGGCCAGCATTCGGCTGCGCAGGAAAGGATCGGCGGGTACGAAAGAGGTCCCTTCGCCAAGCCAGCACAGGATCGCATTGGATTCAGGCAGCAGCCGCCCATCATCCAGCTTCAGCACCGGGGCCTTGCCAAAAGGCAGCTGCCCCGCCGCCTTGGCTTCAGCAAGCTCGGGCGAAGAATCCTCGACATCAATGATCTCGCATTCGCGGCCCAAAAGGGCCAGCAGCAAGCGCACCTTGTAGCTATTGCCCGATGAGGGCATCGACCAGAGCTTCATCCCACCGTCCTTCTTCTGTGCCTAAATATCCCGGGGGAGGCCCGCAGGGCCGGGGGCAGCGCCCCCACTCCCGCGCAATCTGCGACCATGCATCAGGCTTCGCGCAGGACCCGAGGCACCTTGAACTCGACATTCTCGCGCGCCGTCTCGACCATCTCGACGGTCAGATCATAGCGTTCGCGAAAAGCCGCGACCACCTCATCGACCAGCACTTCTGGGGCCGAGGCACCTGCGGTCACGCCTA
This sequence comes from Paracoccus sp. J56, assembly GCF_019633685.1. Classification (NCBI taxonomy): domain Bacteria; kingdom Pseudomonadati; phylum Pseudomonadota; class Alphaproteobacteria; order Rhodobacterales; family Paracoccaceae; genus Paracoccus; species Paracoccus sp. J56. Next base: position 7,003 of record NZ_JAFL01000039.1, on the reverse strand, counting down.
CCGCCCGGGCGCCTTCGATGGCCCGCCAGTCAATCTGATCAGCCCGCATGACCAGCTGCGAATAGGCACAGCCCGCGGCGCTGCCGACCTCGACCAGTCGGCGCGAGTTCGAACTGTTCGGAGCACCGATCACCAACAGCGCATCGATCTGCCCGGCAATCGCCTTGACCGAGGCCTGACGGTTGGTCGTGGCATAGCAGATGTCTTCCTTGGCCGGGCCGATGATCGAGGGAAAGCGCGCCTTCAACGCCGCAACGATTGCAGCGGTGTCATCGACCGACAGCGTCGTCTGCGTGATAAAGGCCAGATGCTGCGGATCGCGCGGCGCAAGCCCCGCCACATCATCGACCGTCTCGACCAGCAGGACCTCGCCCTCGGGCAACTGGCCCATCGTGCCCAGAACTTCGGGGTGACCGGCATGACCGATCATGATGATCTGCAACCCCTCGGCATGGTGACGCTCGGCCTCGACATGGACCTTGCTGACCAGGGGGCATGTGGCATCGACAAAGACCATTTCGCGCCGCCGTGCCTCGGCAGGAACCGATTTAGGCACACCATGGGCGGAAAAGATCACCGGCCGGTCGTCGGGGCATTCATCCAGCTCTTCGACAAAGACCGCGCCCTTTTCGCGCAGGCTGTCGACCACGAATTTATTGTGCACAATCTCGTGGCGCACATAGACCGGAGCGCCCCATTTCTGCAGCGCTATCTCGACGATCTTGATTGCGCGGTCGACGCCAGCACAAAAGCCGCGCGGCGCGGCAAGGTAAAGGGTCAGGGGCGGTTTCTTGTCCATGCCTGTCACCTAACCCCGGCACGGGCTTGCCGCAAGGGATCAGGCCCCTTCAAAGGCGGTCAGGGCATGGACTTCATGTCCCAGCCCCTCCAGCAAAGCACGGCCGCCCAGCTCGGGCAGCTCGATGACAAAGGCGCAGCCGACCACCTCGGCCCCCAGCCGTTCGCAAAGCGCGATTCCGGCGGCCGCGGTCCCGCCGGTCGCCAGCAGGTCATCGACGATCAATACCCGTTCACCGGGTTTCAGCGCATCGTCATGAACCTCAATCACTGCCTCGCCATATTCCAGCGTATAGGCTTCGCTGATAACGGCGCCGGGCAGCTTGCCCTTTTTGCGGATCGGAACGAACCCCACGGACAATTGATGTGCAACCGCGCCGCCAAGGATAAAGCCGCGCGCCTCAAGCCCCACGACCTTGTCGATATCATCGCCTGCATAGGGGTTCAGCAGCTGGTCCACCGCCATACGAAAGCCGCGGGCATCGGCAAAAAGCGTCGTCACGTCGCGAAACAGAATCCCTTCATGGGGAAAATCCACGATGGTGCGGATATAATCGCGGACCGTGCGTGTGTCGCGGCGGCGCTTTTCGGGGCGGTTATCCATCAGGGGCGCTCCATCTCGAAAGTCTCGTTGGTGATGGTGTAATCCTTGTAGCCCATACGCGACAGCCAGCCTGTGGCGTGCAGGTCAAAGCGGCCGTCCTTCAGGCAGTCCTCGCGCAGGTGGATGCCGGTGACGACGCCCAGAACCATGAAATTCGCCTCGCCAGCCAGACGCAGGATACGGGTCGCGCGACATTCAAGCGCCGCCGCAGCCCCGGCCACACGCGGACAGTCGATGGTCTGACATTCGGCAGCCTCGATCCCGGCGGCCTCGAATTCATTTACCCCGGCCGGAAGGGGGGCAGAGCTTGCGTTGACCTGATCCTTCAGCGGCCCGTCGGCGATATTGACGCAAAAGACCCGGGTTTCCGCGATCTGGGCCACGCTGTCCTTGGTGCCTGGCCGGTCGGATTTGGTCGAGGTTGACGCAAACATCACCTGCGGCGGTACATAGGCGGTCAGGTTAAAGAAGGAATAGGGGGCAAGATTGTCGCCCATCCGTCCCCGCGTCGAGATCCAGCCGATGGGGCGCGGCGCGACGATGGCGTTCAGCGGATTATGCGGCAGCCCGTGACCATTCTCGGGTCGGTAGAACATGGCGGGCCTCGCTGATCTGACTGCAGTAACGGCCCACAGAAGTGGCCTTATGCACGGGGCGCGTCAAGCATCTTGCCGCATGGCCGTTGCGATCCGGGCGCAAAAGGGAATTTTCTTTCTGCCTGCCGTGCAGGCGGTTTTCGTGGCTGCGCCTGCATGTTAGGCGGGCATTTCACCGCGCCGGTCCCTACCGAATCCCGGAGTCAGGATGTACGATCTTCGCCCCGAAACCCCCGCCGATATGCCCGAGGTCGAGGCTCTTCTGGACCTGTGTTTCGCGCCGGGGCGAACGGCGCTGTCCTCCTACCGGCTGCGAGAGGGGGTCGATCCGGTCGGCCCGCTGTGCCTGACGCTGCGCAATGAATTTGGCGTGCTGGTCGGCGCGATCCGCTATTGGCCGGTACAGATCGGCGGCCAGCCGGTGCTGCTGCTTGGCCCGGTTGCGGTTCATCCGACAACGCAGGGCGAGGGGCTGGGCGGTCTGCTGATGCGCGAAAGCCTGAACCGGGCGACCGGCATGGGTTGGAGCAGGGTCATGCTTGTCGGAGATCTGCCTTATTATCAGCGGTTTGGCTTTAATAAGCTCGAAGACGTCGAGATGCCGCCGCCGACAAACCCCGACCGTGTTCTGGGGATCGAGCTCGTTCCCGGCGCATGGGCCGGGATCAGGGGCACGGTCGAACGCGCCATTGATCCCCAGGCCCGATCCGGCCCCGATGCGCCCCGTCACTCGGGATAGTTGAACGCCTCGGGGTGATTGGCAAGGCTGCCGGTCAGGGCCGCATACAGGATGGTGCGCCCGTCGATTGTCTCGGGTCCACCGCCAAGGCCAAGCCAGGTCAGCAGTTCCGAGCTTTCACCGTCGCGCACCGCGAGTACGCCATAGGCTGTGCCGCTGTCAGGTGCGTAAAGCACCGCGATCCGGTTCGTCCCGCAGTCATGCTGCTGGCAGCCGGTCATGGCGAGATATTCCTTGCCGCCGAAGCTGACCTTTTGGGTCGGGGTGACGACGGCGCCCTTGCTGAGCCATTCAGGGATCTGGTTGCCCTCGGCCATCTTTTGAAAAGCGACGGTAAAGGCCTCGTCCTTACCCAGATCCGCAAGGGTCGGCCCCGCACTTTCAGTCGCTGCGACAGCCGGTGCCGGTTCCGGCGCGGGCTGTTCGGCCGCCTCTTGCGCGAAAGCCTGTAAGCCAAGGGTGATCGACAGGACGGTTGCGAATGTCAGGGCGGGCGTCATGCGGCGAATGGTCATCGTGATATTCCTTGTACAGCCTGCGCCATGCAGCGGCGTTTCCTTCCCGTTCGGAACCCGGAGCAAGCCTTGCGGGTTCCCTTGCCAATGCCCAACTCTTGCGCAGGCAACGACAAACGGGGTGCCACAGGATGACCGAGCAGACCCAGATTCCCGCCCGCCAGGCCGTTCTGCCGCCGATCGACGATCCGACCGTGCATGTCGAGATCGACCGGCTGGCGCGGCGTTATCTGCAGGCCGGCGGCGTGGCGATGGAGTTGATGACCGCCATCGGCGGCAAGGCCGAGGGGTTGCTTGAGCATCTGCCCGACTCGTTGCGTGGCCGGGTGGACCGGATCACGTTTGCGGCGCTGAACCGGGCCTTTGACGCGGCCAGGCGTTCGCGCGGGCTGATGCGGGACCGGGGCGACATGTTCAACCGCTTGCTTTCAACGACATCTGGCGCGGTCGGCGGTCTGGCAGGTATCGGCGGGGCTATGCTTGAGCTGCCGGTGACGGTGACGCTGCTTTTGCGCGCCATGATGGATATTGCCGCTGAACACGGGTTCGACCCGACCTCGGATGAGGCGCGGCGCGAGGCGCTGCATGTCTTTGCCTCGGCCGGGCCGCTGTCCGAGGATGATGGCACCGACCTTGGCCTTCTGGCAGCGCGTATGACCATCACCGGTCAGACCGTGCAGGCGCTGATCGCGCGGGTGGCGCCGCGGCTTTCGGTCTCGCTGGCACAAAAGCTTGCCGCGCAGGCGGTGCCGTTGATGGGGGCGCTGGCCGGAGCGTCGATCAACTATAGTTTCACCCGTTACTATCAAGAGCTCGCGCGGGTGCATTTCGGCCTTTTGCGCCTGTCGCAAGAGACCGGGATCCCGCGTGAGGCGCTGGCTGAGGCGCTTGAGCTGCGCATGATCCAGATCCGCCCGAACACGACGGCGCGCAAACTGTCGCGGCGCAGCTAGGCTAGTCGTCGCTTTCGGCCGTCAGCTCCAGCGATGCGGCCGGGGCGTCAAGATGGTCGATGCCAAGCGGGGCCGAGGGCCGGGCCAGCCGTGATCGTACCACCCAGTAAAGCCGCTCTTGCGCGCGGGTTATCGCGACATAGGCAAGTCGCTTCCACAGGGCGACACCCGCCTCGCTGCGGCCCGACCAGGCAGCCGCGGCGATATCGGGGGCAAAGACCTGCACATCAGGCCATTGGCTGCCCTGTGCCTTGTGAATCGTGACCGCCGCGCCATGCAGAAAGGCCGCGCCCATGCGGGCGGCGTAGGGGATGAAGGGCTCTTCGACATCCGGCATTTCGATCTTGACGATCGAGGCGGCCGAAAGGCGCGGCTCTTCGGCACCAACAACGTGCAGGCGTGAAAACCCGGGCTTGCGCCCCGGACCCAGATAGATCACCTGCGCGCCCTTGATCAGCCCCCGGGCCTCAAGGTCGATACGCTTTTTGCGATGCTTCAGCGGCAGCTCCAACCCGTCGCAAATCAGCGGCTCGCCCGGCAAAAGCGAATCCCCCGGCGCGCCATAGGCTGCGCGAAAGGCGTGGATCAGCTTGATGCGGGTCGCATTGCGCCACACCAGCACCGGGCTTTGCGCCATCAGGTTCGATTCCACCCGCTCGGCCCAGACCACACGCGGGTCCCGGGCCGAGATTTCGCGGATCATCCGTTCAAAGGCATCGAATTCCAGCGCGGGATCGGCCAGCGCATGGGCCAGGTCAAGGATCGGACTGTCGCCCTCTTGCCGGTGGATGCGGTTCAGGATCAGCCGTTGCGAGGCCGCAAGCCGGTCAAAGACCATCTGTCCCGATTGCCCGACCGGCGCCAGCTGCGCCGGGTCGCCAAAAAGGACCAGCACCGGAAAGATTTCGCGAAGGTCCTCAAACTGGCGCTCGTCCAGCATCGAGGCCTCGTCCACCAGCCCTATGTCCAGCCCTTCCTCGCGCCGCTTCCAGCCGCGAATGAAATCCGAACCACGCAGCCCTGCCGCCGCCAGTGCGCCGGGGATTGAGGCGTGCTGATCATAGAATGCCTTGGCGCGGTCCAGTGCCGCCTCGGTCAACCCCTCCATCAGCCCGTCGACCGAGGGCCGTTCGCCCGCGCCGGTCAGCCAGTCGGCAATGCGTTCATATTCCGGGTCATAGACCGGGGTGTACAGAATGCGGTGAATGGTCGTTGCGGGGACGCCGCGCATGCGCAGGACGAATGCCGCCTTGTTGGTCGGGGCAAGGATGGCGACTGTGCGGCGGTCCTTGCGCCGTTTGCCTTCATAATCGCCCGAGACGATATCGACCCCTGCTGCCTTCAGCGCCTTGGTCAGTTCGGCCAAAAGCAGGGTCTTGCCCGAACCTGCCTTGCCGATCACCGCCATCACCCGGGCCTTGCCAGGTTTCGGCGGCGCGATCTCTTCCGAAACAAGGTCTATGCCGGATTCTTCCAGCACTTCGGCAAGCGCATCCCATGCGTCGGCCTGATCGGGGGAAAGGGCGGGCAAAGTCATGGGCTCTTGTTAGCTGCCCGGGCAGGGGGCGGAAAGGCCATTCCGCCGGATGGGGCGCTTTTTGCCCTGCACCTGCGCGGGATCAGGCGCGTTCATCCTTGGGCGAGCGCATCACCACATGGGTGGTGATGGTCGCGATCTGCGGAAATGCGCCCAGCACCTCGGTATGAAAACGGCGATAGGCGTCCAGATCGCGGACCTCGACCGGCGTTGTTGCAGAAGTCAGTGTGTGAGCGCAGTTTCCCCTTTTCGCGTTGAGTTCATGCCACGCGTTTGATCTCGGCGGATCCGAGGGCATTGAAGCGGTTCATGAGGGCGATGCGGATATGGATTTCGGCGGTCTGGCGGTCCGGGTCTCGTGATGAGATGCGTTCACCGAAGGCCTTGAGGCAGCGCATCCTTGCCTCGATCCTGCTTCGGACGTGATAACCTGACCAGCGCTTCCATATGGCCCTGCCCAAGCGCTGGGTTGCCCGGAGGATCTCGTTGCGCGCCCTGGCGGCGGGGCAATCCTCCTTCCAGAGACGGCCATTCCGCCGGATCGGGATGATGGCGGTGCCGCCTCGATCCAGGATCGCGGTGTGGCAGCGTCGGGTGTCAAAGGCACCGTCGCCGGTGACGGTGCCGATCTGTTCATCCTCTGGGATCTGGTTGAGCAGGTCGGGCAGAACAGGGCTGTCGCCTTCACGGCTTGTGGTGAATTCGACGGCGCGGATGTCACCTGTAGCCGTGTCCATCGCCAGATGAACCTTACGATATTGGCGTCGGCGATGCGGGCCATGCTTGCGGGCAAGCCATTCCCCATCACCAAGAAACTTGATCCCGGTGCTGTCCACCAGCAGGTTCAGCGGCCCCGGCGCACGGCGGCTCGTGATCTGAACCGTGATGCGCTTCTGCCTGCGGCTCAGGGTCGAGAAATCGGGCACCCGCCAGTCGAGCCCGGCCATCGAAAGGATGCTCGCCACCATCCCTGTCGTTTGCCGGAGAGGCAGGCCGAACAGAACCTTCACCATCAAGCAGAACTGGATCGCGGCATCAGAGAAGACCGGCGGCCGACCATTGCATCCGGATTTGGGTGCGCGCCAAACCATGTCCTTGTCCAGCCAGATCAGAAGGGACCCGCGCCGCTTCAAGGCATCGTTGTAGGACTTCCAGTTCATCGTGCGGTAGCGGGTCGGCTCAGGCTTGCTCATACTCGCCCCTTAGCCCACTGGATTCGCAGTGTGAATCCCTCAGAAAACGGAGTTCTGCAACAACGCCC
>NZ_JAFL01000038.1:0-20934 GCF_019633685.1 Paracoccus sp. J56 | reverse complement strand
ATGAATGGACGGAAACCTTCGGTTCCGAGCGTCTCACCGGCGCGCTGCTCGACCGACTGACCCACCACGTCAACATCATCGAGATGAACGGCGAAAGCTATCGCCTCGCCAACAGCACAGCCCGTAAACAGCGCTGATCACCATAAAATATCTACCCACGATTGGCCCTAAGGGGCCAGTGCGCCATGGCTCGCGCCAGCTATGTGGCCAGCGCGCGCGCCATGGCGCACCCCCCAACTGGCCGGACTTTACGCCGCCGCCCCGGCCGACTTTTGCTCCGCCGTTGACAACCATGTGCTGGTCAACGGGCGCAAGTTCTATGCCTCGGGCGCGCTGCTTGCCCATTTCGTGCCTATCGTTGCGCTGGATGATGAGGGCCGCGCCTGGTACGCGATTGCCGAGCGTGGGGCCGAGGGGCTGTCCGTCATCGACGACTGGTCGGCCATGGGTCAGCGCACGACACTGTCGGGCACGGTAACGCTGGAAAACGTCAAAGTGCCCAAAACCCATCTGGTTCCCGGCTACAAAGGCTATGAACGTCCAACTGCGGATGGCGCAATCTTTCAGGTCATTCAGGCTGCTGTCGACCTTGGCATTGCCCGGGCCGCGATCAAGGACACGATTGATTTCGTGCGCAACCGATCGCGCCCGTGGGTGGATAGCGGCCTTGAGCATGCCTATGAGGACCCCTATAGCATTCAGGCCGTCGGGGATCTGGTCCTGCGCGCCAATGCTGCCGAGGCAGTGCTGGATCGGGCCGGTCTGACCATAGACGCAGCCGTCGCCGCACCCGATGCCACGAGCGTGGCGAAAGCCCAGATTGCGACCGCCGAGGCCAAGGTGCTGACGACCGAAATCGCCATTCAGGCCACGAACAAGTTGTTCGAACTGGCCGGGACGCGCTCGACCCTGGCCGAGCACAATCTGGATCGCCACTGGCGCAATGCCCGCACCCATACATTGCATGATCCGGTGCGCTGGAAATACGCGATTCTTGGCAATTACTACCTGAACGGCATCAATCCGCCCCTGCACGCCTGGAGCTGACCGGCAAGACCCGCAAGGATGGCCCTTGCGGGGCTTTCACATCCTAGCTTCGCAACGCTTTGAGCTTTTGCAACAACCACGCCCGGCTTGCCTGCTCGGGGTCGCTGCCGCATTGGATCAGATAGGGCTTGCCCGACACGCTGCTTTTGCTGGCCGCAAGATCGATGAACTGCTCGGTCGAGGTCAGCTTGCCGCGCTTGGCGATGTAATCGAGCTTGGTCTGCAAATGGGGCCGCACCTTCTCGGCCGCATACCATGTTCCATTGCGATTAAAACGGCAGCCCGAGCTTTCGATACTGTCCAGCAGCGCCTCGATCTCTTGCGCAACCACCGGGGGCGGGGCTTCTGCCTGCGCGGGATGTGCAAGGGCGACAAGCAGGGCAAGGGCGGCAGGTTTCATTGCGGACATGACACTGGTACCTCGGTATCACCCCACGCATGAGGCGGAAAACTGCAGCAGTCATTGCGTAAACGACCGGGAAACTCAACCCCTGACCTTTACGATCCTGTTCCTTCAACTCTGGCAAGACAAGGTATTCATTTGAGTTTATGCAGGGTCGTGCAGATAGGTCGGACGATCCGGCATCAGTATCAGGAAAGGGTATCTACGTGGAAGAAATGACCTCAAGCCCGCGCGAGCGGTTGATCCTGCCGTTCATGGCCCCGTTCTACCACAAGGTAGCCCAGCCGATCGGATGGCTTTTGTTCCGCATCATCATCGGCGGTCTGCTGATGGTCGAAGGCTGGCCCAAGATCCTGGACCCCATGGGACAGATCGGCTTTCTCGAGAACGTCGCAGGCATACCGGCGGGCTGGTTCTTTTCGCCGCTTCTCGCGGTCATGCAATTCGTTGGCGGCTTCATGATCGCTGTCGGTCTGTTGACCCGCCCGGCCGCTCTGGCCAATGCAGTGATGCTGGCGATGACATTAAGATTCCACATCGAAAACCCTTATGGGAACGCCCTGCTCACGCCCGAAGGGATCGAGTTTCTGAAAGCCAACCTGCAATACCTGACCGAAAACGGCCAAGCCCGCCTCCTGTCTGACGGCGGGACCGCATTCCTGCATCAAGTGCAGGCCAAGGCCGAGTTCAACTCGACCTTCTGGTGTGCGGGTGCCGCCATCATCGCAGCTTTCGGAGGCGGCAAGCTGTCAATCGACCGCGTATTGGGCAAAGAGTTCTGAGGCGATTCGTCAGACCGGTCACGATCTGGCAGAGATGTTTCAGATGCCGAGTTGCGTGCACCTCGGCATCTGAATACGGAGCATGAGGAAAGCTCCGCAGCGCCGGGGCTACTCTGTGTTCTTACGCAGTCGGTTGAAAAAAATACGCTCTCCGCGCGAAATCTCACTCAGACTCTGCGACCAGGATACACGTGTCCGAACGACTTTTGCCGGAACACCCGCAGCGATACAGGCAGGTGGGACATCCTTGGTCACAATAGCTCCAGAAGCGACCACGGAACCCTGCCCGATCGTGACATTTTTCATGACAGAACTGCGCCGCCCCAGCCAAACCCGACGACCGATATCGATCTTGGCCGGGCCCCAGTTGATGATCGACATCGTGTCGAGGTCGACAATCCCGTGGCTGTCCGAGCCTTGCAGCAAGACCTCGTCCGACCACAGCCCACCGGCAGCAACAGTGGCGGTTGTCTCCAGCAGCACGACCCTGGCCCCTCCAATGTAGGTGTTCTCGCCGATGATCAGGCTGCAATCCTTGTGAACCATCTTTACAGTGATGTTCATTCGCCGCCGCGAGAAAAATATGCCTTTATGCCCCTGCCCCTTTAAAGACATCAGAATATTCGATCTCTTATCAGGCAGGTGAAAGAATATCAGCTGGCAATCTTTCAAATCCTCATAGACTGCCAGCCGCACGACCTTTTTCAACAGGTTCAAGCTACCTTTTGGCGCCCAGATATAGCACCCATCAGTTCTATGTGTCTCAGCGATTTTCGGATTTAGAAGAGACAGGCTGACGCGCTCATATTCTCCTTCAGGAAGAGACGTAAGCAGGAATTTGTTCTTGGCGGATTCAGTATCGGGGAAATGCCGCTCAAAGAGTTGAGCCGCTGTTGCGTGTTCCATTTCCCGATTCCCTCTCCATCAACGTTGCAGAGATTGCTACACCGGTCGAGGATTGGCCTCAAGGAGTGGGCGTAAGACCTGACCACCATCCGCCCGCTCACGCTGATCGACAGCCTTCGGGATGGGCTTGTCAGGTTGCCGGGCCGCGTCGCAAGATGATGGGCCGATGTAGCTGCGACACCCTTACACCTCTGGCGTGTTTTCATCAAAATTCATTGCAGAAAAAATATTAAGGGAAAGTAAAAGCAGCTCTGTCATAGTTACCCGGTGGAAAAGCGTGATCCCTGCCGGGGGTAAGATACACGAAACAGCGCCATTCACTTCACCAAACCCTGAGGCGAATTATACCAAGGTGTCTGCTCTCTTCAAAAGAAAACCCCTCATGATCATAGCAGGGACTTCAGCTGAATTAAGCTTAGAATGCAGAGTTATAAATACCGCACAGTTCTTGATGAGCATCCGTCTGCGCGCAGTGCAAGTCAGACTGGACTACACTCTCAACAAAAAAAGGCCCGTCCAAGGGCGGGCCTTTTGCTGAAATTACCGCAATCCTGCCTTATTCCATGAAGAAGGCAAAGCGGATCACGAACAGCGCCGCCACGATCCAGGTTGCGGCATGCACCTCACGCGCGCGACCGGTCGCCAGCTTGATCGCAGCATAGCTGACAAAGCCGAAAGCCAGACCGTTGGCGATCGAGTAGGTAAAGGGCATCATCAGCGCCGTCAGCACCGCAGGCGCGCTTTCGGTGACATCGCTCCACTGGATTTCCTCGAACTCGCGCACCATCAGACAGGCGACATACAGCAGCGCAGGGGCCGTGGCATAGGCCGGAACCGACCCGGCGAGCGGTGCAAAGAACACCGCAAGCAGGAACAGTACCGCAACGACCAGAGCGGTCAGCCCGGTGCGCCCGCCCGCCTGCACGCCCGAGGCGCTTTCGACATAGGCGGTGGTCGAGCTGGTGCCCAGCATCGAGCCGGCAAGGATCGCGGTCGAATCCGCCATCAGCGCCCGGCTGAGGCCCTTGTTTGTATGGGCTGGTCCCTCGGTCAGCAGGCCAGCGCGCTTGGCGACGCCGATCAGGGTACCGGTCGCGTCAAAGACCTCGACCAGAACCATGACAAGAATGACGTGAAAAATCCCTACGGTCAGCGCGCCTGCAATGTCGAGTTGCAGGAAGGTCGGCATGATCGACGGCGGCATCGACACTACCCCGCCAAAGGTGCTGGCACCCAATGCAATCGACGCAACGGTGATGACCAGAATGCCGATCAGGATCGCCCCGCGCACCTTCAGGGTGTCAAGCGCCGCGATAATGAAAAACCCGGCGATGGCAAGCAGCGTCCCGGTCTGGGTCAAATCGCCCAGACTGACCAGCGTCACAGAGTTGCCAACCACAACACCCGAGCTTTTAAGCGCGATGAGCCCCAGAAACATCCCGATCCCGGCAGCAATGGCACTGCGCATCGAACTGGGGATACCGGCGATCAGCCAGCGCCGGATGCCGGTCACCGACAAGAACAGAAAGACGATGCCCGAGATAAAAACGGCACCCAAAGCCTGCTGCCATGTGAACCCAAGGGTCCCGGCGACGGTAAAGGCGAAAAACGCGTTCAGCCCCATCCCCGGGGCCATACCGATGGGCCAGTTTGCCCAAAGCGCCATGATGGCCGAGCCAAGCGCCGCCGCGAGGCAGGTTGCGACAAAGACCGCATTCCGATCCATGCCGGTCGAAGACAGGATCTCAGGATTGACGAAAATGATATAGGCCATCGTCAGGAAGGTGGTGATCCCCGCGATCACCTCTGTCCTTACGCTGGTGCCATTGGCCGTAAGGCCGAACTGCTTGTCTAGCACGCTACCTTCCCCTGGACTGATACTGGCGCCACTGGCCGTCAGGCCGGATTGCTTGTCTGGCATGGTTCCTCCCATTCGGCGGTTGGCCCGCCGTGCTGGCCAGATTATGCCCCGGCATCTTCAACGAGAATACTGGGTATAGCGACAGAGTTTCAATGGGATGTTGATAAACCCAGATTTTCAAGAAATAATTGGTTCTGTTTTTAGAAAATTAGGGTTGCCTGAAAGGCCGGCAGGGTGATCAGTGCCAAGCAGCCAGAAAACAGGAAAGGAAGCAAGCGATGCGTTACAGCCGCGACATGATCGGTTATGGCGAGCACACGCCTGATGCGAAGTGGCCCGGGAATGCACGGATCGCAGTGCAGATCGTCATCAACTACGAAGAAGGCGGCGAAAACAGCATCGAGCACGGCGACGCGGCCTCTGAAGCTTTCCTGTCCGAAATCATCGGCGCCCAGCCCTGGCCGGGCAAGCGCCACTGGAACATGGAATCCATCTATGACTATGGCGCGCGAGCAGGTTTCTGGCGCCTTCACCGCCTGCTCAAGGACGTGCCGGTAACGGTCTACGGCGTGGCGACCGCGCTGGAGCGCGCGCCCGAGCAGGTCGCGGCCATGCAGGATGCCGGCTGGGAGATCGCGACCCACGGTTACAAATGGATCGATTACAAGGACATCCCGCGCGAGATCGAGGCCGAGCATATCGCCAAGGCGATCGAGCTGCACACCCAGGTAACGGGTGAACGTCCGCGCGGCTTCTATCAGGGCCGGACCTCGATGAACACGGTCGGGCTGGGCTGTGAGGAAGGCGGTTTCGAATACCTTGCCGATACCATAGCCGACGATCTGCCCTATTGGCATGTGCACAAGGGCAAGCCGCAGCTCATGGTGCCCTATACGATGGACGCCAATGACATGCGCTTCTCGTCCGGTCAGGGCTTTGGCACCGGCGTCGAGTTCTTTGACTATCTGCGCGACAGCTTTGACATCCTCTATGCCGAGGGCGTGGCCGGCGCGCCCAAGATGATGTCGATCGGGCTGCATTGCCGTCTGGCGGGCCGGCCGGGCCGCGCCATGGCGATCAAGCAGTTCCTTGAACATGCGCGAGGCCATGAGGGCGTGTGGTTCGCAACCCGGCTCGACATCGCACGCCATTGGGCCAAAACCCATCCTTATCGGGCCAAACTGCGCCCCTCGCAAATGGGCCGTGAAGAATTCATCGAGCAGTTCGGCGGCGTCTATGAACATTCGCCCTGGATCGCCGAACGGGTGTGGGACGCCGAGATGGGCGCGATCCATGACACCCCCGCAGGCCTTGCCGCGCGTATGGCGCAGATCTTTCGTGCCGCAAGCGACGAAGAGCGGCTGGGCGTGCTGCTGGCGCACCCGGATCTTGCCGGCAAGCTGGCCGCGGCCAGGCGTCTGACCGAGAGCAGCACCGCCGAACAGGCCAGTGCCGGTCTGGACAGCCTGACCGACGAAGAACGTGCCGAATTCGACCGGCTGAACAGCGCCTATATGGAGAAGCACAGGTTCCCCTTTATCATTGCCGTGCGCGATCATGACAAGCCGGGGATCATGGCCGCAATGCGCCAGCGCATCGACAATGACACGGCGACCGAGCGCGGCGAGGCCGAGCGCCAGGTCTCTCGCATCGCCACGTTGCGCTTGCAGCAGCTGCTGGGCGACAACTGAGTCCATGCCGCCCGCGGGTCAGCCGCGGGCGATCACCGACCCCAACGGGGCACGACCCCCGGCGCAACGGAGAGCCATATGACCGCCAAGACCCCGACCTATGCCGGGCCCTTTGCCGGCCTGCCGCCGCAGACCGATCTGACCACCGATACCGCCGTCTTTACCGATGCCTATGCCGTCATCCCGGCAAGCACGATGCGCGACATTGTCACCAGCTTTCTGCCGGGCTGGACTGGCATGCGGATGTGGATGATCGCCCGGCCGCTTTCGGGCTTTGCCGAGACCTTCAGCCAATATATCGTCGAATTGCAGCCGCAAGGCGGGTCAGACCGCCCCGAAGATGACGAAGGGGTTCAGTCCGCGATTTTTGTCACCGATGGCACCATTACCCTGACCATCGACGGCAAGACGCATGAACTGACCCCGGGCGGTTTTGCCTATATTCCCGCCGGCATGGCCTGGTCGGTAAAAAGCGGTGCCGGGACCTCGCGCTTTCACTGGTGGCGCAAACGCTGGCAGGTGGTCGAGGGCCTCTCAAAACCCGATGCGATCATCGCCAATGAGCGCGACATCGCCCCGATCCCGATGCCCGACACCGGCGGCAGCTGGGCGACCACCCGGTTTATGGACCCCGAGGATATGCGTCACGATATGCATATCACCATCGTGACCTTCAAACCCGGCGGCTCGATCCCCTTTGCCGAAACCCATGTCATGGAACATGGTCTGTTTGTGATTGAAGGGAAAGCTGTCTATCGCCTGAACCGCGATTGGGTCGAGGTCGGGCCCGGGGACTTTATGTGGTTACGCGCCTTCTGCCCGCAATGCTGCTATGCCGGGGGGCCGGGAAATTTCCGCTATCTGCTTTATAAAGACGTAAACCGTCACGCGCCGATCTGGAAGTAAGGGGGGCTCTGCCCCCACGCCTTGCCTGCCCTCAACGGGCCGGCAAGGCGTTCCCCCGGGATATTTGGGACACGAAAGAATCTGGCATCAGCTTAGCCAGCGCGCCGAAAAGTCAGGTTGATGCGGGCCGCGCCGGTCAGCGGGTGACTGCCCGGGCGCAAGGTCAGGATACCGTGCCAGTTCAGCCGCGCCACACCACCCCAGACAACGACATCACCGTGATGAAGAGTATGTCTTGCCACCGGATCGCGACGCTCAGGCCCACCGAATTGGAATATCGCGGGCAGACCTAATGAGACCGAGACGATAGGGGCGGTCAGATCCGCTTCATCCCGGTCCTGGTGCAAGCCCATCTTGATCCCCGGAACATAGCGGTTGATCAGGCAGACATCAGGGTGAAAGTCTGGAAAGCCGGCTTCGGCGGCGGCAGTTTCTGCCAGATTTTGCAGGCTCGGCGGCATTGGAGGCCAAGGTTTTCCGGTCAGCGGGTCCTCGGGTTCATAACGATAGCCACGCCGGTCGCTGATCCACCCCAGAGCACCACAGTTCGTCATCTCGACCCCGATCTGCTTGCCACCCGGGGTCTGCATGTGGCGGAAGGGTGAGATTTCGGCGATCCGCAGCACCTCATGATGAATAGCAGGATCAGCCGCGATGCCGCGCAAAATCATCGCATCAGGCGCGATTGGTTCGTTGCGGCGGGTTCCGAACAGATCTGGCTGCATCTCACGCTTTCACGGGGTTGTGGCTTGGCGCTTGACCTGCTCCCTTTGCGGTGGCTTTCAGATAAGGGTCACTGATAGGACTTATTACCATGTTGCGCCCCATTGCCGCAATCGCACTTGCACTGTTCTGCGCCCTGCCCCTGACGCCCGTGCAGGCGCAGGACCATGATGCAGCCGAAGTCGCGCAGATCAAGGACGCCGTGTTCAACGGCCCGGGACTGCCGATGATGGGAAATCCGCAAGGCGATGCGGTGCTTGTCGAGTTTTCGGATTACAATTGCGGTTTCTGCCGCAAGAACGCCCCACAGGTAGCAGCGTTGCTGAAGGCCGAACCCAAGCTGAAACTGGTGGTGCACGAGATCCCGATCTTTGGCGAGGGTTCGCGTTTTGCGGCCAAGGCCGCGCTGGCCGCGCAAGCCCAGGGCAAATACCCCGAGTTTCACCGCGCACTAATGGCGATGCGTGGACGGGCCGAAATCGCCTCGGTTCTGCGTGTGGCGCGCGAGGTCGGGCTGGATGTCGAGAGGTTGCAGCGCGACATGCGCGCACCCGAGATCACCGAGAGAATCGAGCGTTCGCTGGCGCTGGCCGATGAGATCGGATTAGTCGGCACGCCCAGCTTTATCGCCGGTGACCGGGCAATCTTTGGTTATCTGTCCAAGGACGAACTGGCCGAGTTGGTCGCCGAGGCGCGCGCCGGGAAATAGCGCGCGCCCTTTGGCCTTAGGTGCGGATATCGACGCCAAGATGTTTGGCGACGGTAAAGATATCCTTGTCGCCCCGCCCCGAGAGGTTCACCACCATGATGTGATCCTTGGGCAGGCCGGGTGCAATCTTGATGGCATGGGCGAGCGCATGGCTGGGCTCAAGCGCCGGGATGATACCTTCGAGCCGGCACATGGTCTGGAACGCCTCAAGCGCCTCGTCATCAGTGACGCTGACATATTCGGCACGGCCCTTTTCCTTGAGCCAGGCGTGCTCGGGCCCGATGCCAGGATAGTCGAGACCGGCGCTGATCGAATGACCTTCGAGGATCTGGCCTTCGTCGTCCTGCAAAAGATAGGTCCGGTTGCCATGCAGCACGCCAGGGCGACCACCGGTCAGGCTGGCGCAATGCTGCATGCGCTCATCAACGCCCTTGCCGCCGGCCTCGACGCCAATGATGCGGACCGAATCGTCGTCGAGGAATGGGTGAAACAGCCCCATCGCGTTCGAACCGCCGCCGATTGCCGCCACGAGACTGTCTGGCAAGCGCCCCTCGCCCTCTTGCTCGGCAAGCTGCCAGCGGGTTTCGCGGCCGATGATGCATTGGAAGTCGCGCACCATGCCCGGATAGGGATGCGGACCGGCAACCGTGCCAATGCAATAGAACGTGTCGCGCACATTGGTCACCCAATCGCGCAGCGCATCGTTCATTGCGTCCTTGAGCGTCCCGCGTCCCGAGGTCACCGGCACCACCTCTGCTCCGAGAAGCCTCATCCGGAATACGTTCGGCGCCTGACGCTCAACGTCATGCGCCCCCATGTAAACGATACATTTCAGGCCAAAGCGCGCGCAGACCGTCGCGGTCGCAACACCGTGCTGGCCCGCTCCGGTTTCGGCAATGATCCGGGTCTTGCCCATACGACGCGCAAGCAGGATCTGACCCAGAACGTTGTTGATCTTGTGGCTGCCGGTGTGGTTCAGTTCTTCGCGCTTGAGATAGATCCTGGCACCACCCAGCTCTTCGGTCAGCCGGGGGGCGAAGTAAAGCGGGCTCGGGCGACCGACATAATGCTTCCACAGATCGTCCATCTCGGCCCAAAAGGCGGGATCATCCTTGGCACGCTTGTATTCGGCCTCAAGGTCGAGGATCAGCGGCATCAGGGTTTCGCTGACGAAGCGACCGCCGAAGATGCCAAAGCGGCCCTGTTCGTCCGGGCCGTTCATGAAGCTGTTGATGAGATCTTCGGCCATGGCTCTCCTCGGGCGTGGTCGGTGAATAGGCGGGCAAAAGAAAATCCCGTCAAAGGGATTTCTTATATCCGATATGAGAGGGGGTAAAGCCGAGCCCGTCATAGAAGCGATGAGCATCGCTGCGGCGGCGGTTCGTGGTGAACTGCAAAAGCGTACAGCCCGCCACCCGCGCGCGGCTTTCGGCATCGCCGATCAGGGCCGCGCCGATTCCCTGCCCACGCAGAGCCGAACTCACCCGCACACCCTCGATCTGAGCGCGGCGGGCAGCGGAAAGCGATAGACCCGAGATAAAGGTAATCTGGTAGCAGGCGACCACCTCGCCGCCATACACCCCGACGATCAGTTGATTCGCGCCCTCGGCCCGCATCGCCTCCCATGCTGTGAAATAGGGGGTAAGATCGGCGCTTTCACGGTCCCTGCCCAGCATGTCATCGCGCAAAAGCGCGACCACTGCGGGAACATCTTCGCGGTGTGCCTCACGGAAGGTGACTTTGTCGCTCATAGGATCGGCGCTGTGGCGCGGGCGATAAAGCGGCGAATGCGATCGGGGTCCTTGACGCCCGGCGCGCTTTCAACGCCTGAAGAAACATCGACACCCTGGGCGCGGGTCAGCCTGATCGCCTCGGTCACATTCTCGGGGGTCAGACCGCCAGCAAGCAGCCAGGGCTTAAGCATCTGGCGTCCGACCAGCAGCCGCCAATCAAAAGCAAGACCATTCCCGCCCGGCAGCACCGCATCCTTGGGCGCCTTGGCGTCGATCAGCAGCATGTCCGAAACCAGACCATAGTCCCAGATCCGGTCAAGGTCCTGCGGCCCCGAAACACCAATCGCCTTCATCACTGGCAGACCGGTGCGGGACCTGATCCCGGCCACGCGGTCAGGGGATTCGCTACCATGCAACTGGATCAGGTCCAGCGGCACATGAGCAAGCACCCGATCAAGCGCCGCATCATCGGGATCGACGAACAGTCCGACTTTGGCCACCCCCATCGGCACCTGTACGGCCAAAGCGGCGGTCGCCTCGGGCGTTACATGGCGCGGGGATTTCTCAAAAAAGACAAAGCCGACATAGCGCGCGCCAGCCTCAATGGCGGCGGCGAGTCCCTCGGCTTCGGTCAGGCCGCAGATCTTGACGGATACGCCCATCGGATCAGCGCGGCGCGGGCAGGGTCGTTGCGGCTGCGGCCGGTGCGGCGGGCTGGTGCGACGGCTCATCAAGGATCGCCAGCACCTCATCGCGCGGCGCGGCATGGGTGCGGCGCAGATCGCCTACCTCACGCTGCAACTGCGCCAGATTCTGCGCGCGGCGGTTCGATTCGGCCCGCAAACGCGCCTCGCGCAGCCACTCCCAGACAAGGCCAACCAGCACGCCAAAGACCATGGCAAGGAACAGCGCCACAAAGGCCGGCATGGTCAGCGACCAGGTGCCACCGGTAAAGCGGGCGAATTGCGCGGGCAGCAGGCTGACAGTCACCGGCTCACGGTTGGCTGCAGCAAGCAGCATCAACACGAGGGCCAGTACGACGAAAAAGGAAATCCGGATCACGCGCATGCCTTGAACCCCCGAAAAGATTGTCGCCGGCAATCTGGCCTATTCGGAGGAGCCGTTCAACCGTTCGCGCAGCAGTTTGCCAGTCTTGAAGAAGGGGACATGCTTTTCATCGACGCTGACCGCCTCTCCGGTACGGGGGTTACGGCCCTGACGCGCCTCGCGTTTTTTCACGGAGAATGCGCCAAACCCACGCAGTTCGACCCGGTCGCCACGCGCCATCGCCTCGATGATCTCCTCGAAGACCGTGTTGACGATCCGTTCAACGTCGCGCTGGAACAGATGGGGGTTTTCTTCTGAGATTTTCTGGATCAGTTCGGATCGGATCATTGCGGTTCCTGAATCTGGTGTTCCAACAGCTTCCTGCCGCCTGTGCCTGGATCAGACATCACGGCATTCAATCTCAGAACGCCTGGCGGCCGGTTTGGTTGCGTCCTTTCAAGACTTTATCGTTCATTCGGCAGATATGCGCAATGAAAAGCGCCCCCGGAGCGATCCGGGGGCGCAATGAATGGCCATCTATGGCCTGTATCGGTCTTAGTTGCGGCCTTTGAGGGCGGCACCCAGGATATCGCCCAGCGAAGCGCCCGAATCCGAGCTGCCATACTGTTCGACGGCTTCTTTTTCTTCGGCGATTTCGCGCGCCTTGATCGACAGGCCCAGACGGCGGGTCTTGGTGTCGATGTTGGTGACGCGGACATCAACCTTGTCGCCAACCTGGAAGCGTTCGGGGCGCTGGTCCTGACGGTCGCGGGCGAGGTCCGAACGACGGATGAAGGACTTCATGCCGTTGTATTCGACCTCGATGCCGCCATCTTCGATCGCCGTCACGGCGACGGTGATGACCGAGCCACGCTTGACGCCTTCGACAGCCTCGGCCATCGCGTCGTTTTCAAGCGCTTTGATCGAGAGCGAGATGCGCTCTTTCTCGATGTCAACTTCCTGAACGACGGCTTTCACCACATCGCCCTTGCGGAAGTCCTGGATGGCTTCCTCGCCGCGGGTATCCCAGCTGATGTCCGAAAGGTGGACCATGCCGTCGATATCGCCTTCGAGGCCAACGAACAGACCGAATTCGGTGATGTTCTTGACTTCGCCTTCGATGACGGTGCCGACCGGATGGGTTTCGGCAAAGACTTCCCACGGGTTGCGCATGGTCTGCTTGAGACCCAGGCTGACGCGACGCTTGGCTTCGTCGATCTCCAGCACCATGACATCGACTTCTTGCGAGGTCGAGACGATCTTGCCGGGATGGACGTTTTTCTTGGTCCAGCTCATTTCCGAAACGTGGACCAGGCCCTCGACACCGGCTTCCAGCTCGACGAAGGCGCCGTAGTCGGTGATATTGGTCACACGGCCAGTGTGAACCGAACCGATCGGGAATTTGTCGGCAACGGTATCCCACGGGTCGGCCTGAAGCTGTTTCATGCCCAGGCTGATGCGGTGGGTTTCCTTGTTGATCTTGACGACCTGGACCTTGACGGTCTCGCCGATCGACAGGATCTCGGACGGGTGGTTGACGCGGCGCCAGGCCATGTCGGTAACATGCAGCAGGCCGTCAACACCGCCCAGATCAACAAAGGCACCATATTCGGTGATGTTCTTGACAACACCCTCGACGGTCTGACCTTCGCTGAGGTTGGCGATGACCTCGGCGCGTTGTTCGGCGCGGCTTTCTTCCAGAATGGCGCGGCGCGACACGACGATGTTGCCACGGCGGCGATCCATTTTCAGGATCTGGAAGGGCTGCTTCAGACCCATCAGCGGGCCGGCGTCACGCACCGGGCGCACATCAACCTGGCTGCCCGGCAGGAAGGCCACGGCACCGCCCAGATCAACAGTGAAGCCACCCTTGACGCGACCAAAGATAGCGCCTTCGACGCGCTCTTCCGCAGCATAGGCTTTTTCCAGACGATCCCAGGCTTCTTCGCGGCGAGCTTTCTCGCGGCTGATGCTGGCTTCGCCACGGGCGTTCTCGACGCGATCCAGGTAGACCTCGACTTCGTCGCCGACGGCAATGCTCGGCGCTTCGCCGGGATTTGCAAATTCTTTCAGATCGACGCGGCCTTCCATCTTGTAGCCGACATCGATGATGGCCTGGCCCGCCTCGATGGCGATGACCTTGCCTTTGACGACCGAGCCCTCTTCGGGCGTGTCGATGGTGAGGCTTTCGTTCAGGAGGGCCTCGAATTCCTCCATGGTCGCTTTAGCGCACATATATGATACAGTTTCCTTTACGATCATTGCTGGCCATGCGGTTGGCTCCGCCGGTCTTTTTGTAGACGCCGGGATAAGCGCAAAGGGTCGCGGCATACGCCCGACCCTGTTGAAGCAGCCCGTTCTGGCCCCATCACTTATCCTGACGGGCGCGATATAGCCTTCATTCGGCTTTGTGGCAAGCGTCGAGGCCCTTAAAACTCGCGCGAATTTCCCTATCAAGCAGCGCAACCAGCTCTGCTGCAGGCATCGCACGGGCACGGAAAGCGCCCGTTCCGGCCCATTGAGCGGCATAATCCGACCCGCCCGCCAGCGCATGCAACCGCTTTGACGCATCATAGACGATCGGATAGTCAGGCAGCGTCGGCGCCGCTGCCTTGCGCCCCAATTCGGTCAGCCGGTTGGCAATCCCGCGCGCCGGACGGCCTGAAATCGCCCGTGTCATTACCGTATCGCCGGGTTTCGCCGAACCCAGCCGGGCACGATAGGCGTCATTCGCGGCCGCTTCCGGACAGGCCACGAAAGCCGTGCCCATCTGCACTGCAGCTGCCCCGGCTGCTAGGAAACGCGCAGCCTCATGCCCGTCCATGATCCCGCCTGCGGCAATGACCGGCAAGCCAAGGTCTAGCAGGTCATGCAGTAATGCCTGGGTGGTCTGCTGCGCGTCAGGCCCATCAGGGTCAAAGATACCGCGGTGGCCCCCTGCCTCATATCCCTGAGCGACGATCAGATCGAGCCCGGCTGTACGGATCGCCAGCGCCTCGGCACGCGAAGTAGCGGTCGCGGCAAGCGTCGCGCCGCTGTCGCGCAATGCGGTGATGCGGTCAGCCGAGGGCAGACCAAAATGAAAGCTGACTACAGCCGGACGCGCCTCAAGCACCGCGCCCAGCATCTCATCATCCTCAAGAAAGCTGCGAT
The DNA here is from genome assembly GCF_019633685.1 of Paracoccus sp. J56. Classification (NCBI taxonomy): domain Bacteria; kingdom Pseudomonadati; phylum Pseudomonadota; class Alphaproteobacteria; order Rhodobacterales; family Paracoccaceae; genus Paracoccus; species Paracoccus sp. J56. The sequence continues at coordinate 5,973 of NZ_JAFL01000038.1, read as the reverse complement.
AGATCTCTTCGATCCGGGCCGGTGGCTCCGCCCCGAAACGGCGAAACTCGGGCGCAAGTAGTCAAGCCATGCTGTCTCTCGTGCCGGATCGGCCTTGGCGGGACGGTGGCAAAACAGATTGACACCGTACCGGTTCGAGCCCAGCCGTTCACACGTTTCAGCCATCATCGCAGCAGCCTGCCCGGCATTCGAGGCCCCCAGCCCCAGCGAACCCAGCCCCCCTGCCCGGCTGACCTCAGCGGCAAGGTGCGGCGTGGCAGTGCCTGCCATCGGTGCCTGAATGACCGGGACGGTCAGGTCAGGCAGCTGAAAACGCGCGCTCACGCGCCAGCCTCTTTCGCGCAGGTGATGGCGCGGGTCACGGCGTCGTCAATGCTCATTTCGCTGGTATCCAGCAACACCGCATCAGGTGCCGGGCGCATTGGCGCCACGGCGCGGGCGGCATCGCGGGCGTCACGTTCGCGCAGCTCACGCAGCATCTGCGCCTCATCCGCGCCCAGCTCCATTGCCCGGCGGCGGGCACGGATCTCATCATTTGCGGTTACGTACAGCTTTAGCTCGGCATCCGGGCAAATCACCGTGCCAATATCGCGGCCATCCAGCACCGCGCCGGGCTCACTGCGGGCAAAGCGGCGCTGGAATTCCACCAACGCGGCGCGCACCTCGGGGATCGCAGCAACACGGCTTGCAGCCTGCCCGGCCCTGGCACTGCGCAGATCATCGCGCGCCAGATCATCGGGCGTCAGACTGCGGGCGGCAGCGACCGGATCGCCACCTTTCGCCCCAACCGCGCGATAAAGCAGCCCGGTATCAAGATGGGCAAAGCCGAAATGATGCGCAAGAGCGCGCGCAATAGTCCCCTTGCCCGAGGCGGCAGGTCCGTCAATGGCGATGGTAAAGGGCATCTGTCCTCGGCGTCTGACAGCGGAAGAGGTGACCCGGCCCTGCCTCGCACCCGGCCCTATAAGGCCAGAGAACCGCCGCTCCATACCGTCGCGACCGAAGCAACCGCCGGACGGCTGCCCGTCCGCAACTGGATCTTGGTGCCGGTTACGAGATCGAACAGGCGGCCTTCTGACCAGAGAACCAGCAGACAGGACGCTAACTCGGCGCAACCGGCAGGTTTTTCCTGCAGACGAAACGTAAACGAATCGTGAGCTCGGAGCGGCAGATTATCACCCCGGACTATCCCCGCAAGATCGCGCCGGGACGTGTCCGCCCGAGAGGCAGTCTCGATCCCAGGGAATGTTGCTGTTTTCAGCGCAGGATCCCGGCTGGCTGCGCCTGTTCAGGTCAGGAAAGAAAATAACGGCAGCGGCGAGGGTTAAGATTTGCAGTCACCGCCCAGGTACATCATTCTAAAGTATGAGTTGTATAAATTGTGCAAAACTGACCAAATGCAATCTGTAGTTAAATGGTAGTATGTTATTCCCTTGCACGGGCGGTCCTTCGGGACCGCCCGTTACGGTTTCGGGCAGATCCCTTTCCATTTGAAAGGAGCGGTCACTGGCAGCTTTCCGCCATCGCCCGGATTCGTGATGCAACCGATCGCGACTTTGAAAGTATATCCTCCACAAGCTCCCATGGAGGACCAAGATGAAGCTGGCACCTATCCTTATCAGCGCCCTGACTATTGCCGTGTTCAGCACCACCCCCGTCACTGCAGACCCCGGCCGCGGGCACGGTAAAGGCCGGCACACCCATCATCACAAGCATGACGAGCATAAGGGCGGACACCGCACGCATGCCCGCTATGTTGCCGACTGCCCCCCCGGTCTGGCCAAGAAAAGCCCGGCCTGCATTCCTCCGGGGCAGGTTGGCAAACGCTATGGTACCCGCATTGGCGATACGCTGCGTGTCCGTGATTACATGCTGATCCGCGACCTTGATCGCTACGGTTTGGAGCAGCGCAGAGGCTGGAACTACTACCGCGACGATGGCCGGATCTATCGCGTCGACAGCGGTACGCGGAAAATCCTCGCAGTGCTGAATCTGATCGACGCCTTTGCGAACTGATCCGGAGCGCCACGCCCTGCAACCGACATCGCCCCGCCGCAAACGCGGGGCATGAAAACAACATATGGCGACACCATCTTCACCATAAGCGGCGAGGAAACCCTTTGGGTCAGCGACGTGACTGGCGTGGGACAGGCTGGTGGCGTCGGTCTGCCGCCGAGGTTCCATGCCCGCGACTAGTTCTGCGCCCGTGTCCGGGGCTGATAGCTTACAGTTGGTGAAGGCCGCGATCGAACGTTTCGACGGTGCGCCGATAGTGAGCGCCACCGGTGGTCGGATGAGTTCAAGGCGCAAGCAGTCGCGGCGACACTGGGGCCGGGTATGAACGTTTCGGCGCTGGCGCGCCGTCTGGGAATTTCGCCGCAGCAGCTGTTCGGCTGGCGCAAGACCTTTCTGAAGAAGCAGGAAGCAGACATCACGGCGGGCACACCAACACCGCTGGTGGAGATCGTGGTGGGCGAGGTGTTGATCCGAGTCGGTGCCGAGCTTCGCCGTATCCTGCTTGCGTTACGTTCGACATGACGCTGTCGGGCGTGCAGGTCTATCTGGCCAGCGGACCTGTGAACTTTCGGAGGGGACCGGACAGCCTGCTGTCGCTGGTGCGCGATGAAGGGCCGCGACCCGTTCAGTCGCGCACTTTACGTGTTCCGTACGAAGCGGGCGGGCCGGGTCAAGATCGGCTGGTGGGATGGCAGCGGCCTGTACCTGTTTGCGAAGCGGCTGGAGAAGTCCCCGTTCCGCTGGCCGCGGACAGGGCCTGTCCGGGGGCGGCTCAACCGCGCCCGGCTGATGGCACTGCTCGACGGGCTGGACAGGAAGAGGATGCGGCCCGTGGCGGTGAAAACGCCTGTATTTGCTGGCTGATCAGTCCGCGGCAAAGTGAATCACGCCGACCGGGAAGGTCTATCAACAGAGGCATGGCGCGGCGGGGTGTGCTATCCTCTGCGGCATGCGCGCTGATGATCTTTCCCTGCCCGATAACATGGACCTTCTCAAGGCCATGGTCCGCACCATGGCGGAGAAGACGTCCGTGCCGGAGAAAGAGAATGCGGCGCTTAAAGCGCGCAGCCTCGATGCCGACGCGCGGATCACGCGGTTGATGCAGATCCGGAAGGCCTATACCCGGTCCCGGTTCGGGCGCCGTTCAGAGAAGCTGGGCGCTGCGGGCGACGGAGCCGGCGAGGAGGCGCCGCAATCCGTCGTCTTCCAGGAGACCGAAACCGGCATCGCCGCCCCGCAGGCGCAGACGGGGCACGGGCGAGAAGCGGGCACCGCGACCGCGCAAGGGCTTCCCGCCCCATCTTGAGCGGATCGAAGTGGTGATCGAGCCCGAGGACCTGCCCGAACATGTAAACCGAGAGAAGGTGCTGATCGACGAAGACATCTCGGAGCGGCTGGATATTATCCCGGCAAAGTTCCGTGTCATCGTGACCCGCCGCCTGAAATATGCGTTCAAGGGGTGGGACGGTGTCATCCAGGCGCGCTTGCGCCGGCCCACATCATCGAAAGCGGCTTGCCGACCGAGGTGCTGCTGGCCCAGATCGCAATCTCCAAATATGCCGACGACCTGCCACTGTTCCTGCAGGAGAGGATTTATGCCCGCGACCGGGTGGAGATCGACAGGCGGCAAATGGCGCAGTGGATGGGCCGGGTCAGCTTCGAACTGGAGATCCTTGCCGCGCATGTGATGGGCGAGGCTCTGAAGGGCCCGCGCGTCTTTTCCGATGAGACGAGCCTTCCGACCCTTGCACCCGGAACAGGTGCCGTGAAGAAGGCTGGCTCTGGGCCTATGCCCGCGACGACAGCACCTTTGGCGGTAGCGGGCCGCCCATGGTTGCCCACCGCTTCGAGGACAGCCGATCCGGAGAATGCGTTCGCCGACATCTCGGCGGTTACGGCGGCATTCTGCAGGTGGACGGATATGCTGCCTGCAATCAGCTCGTCCGCAAGGATGGATGGAGGCAATGATGGCCCGCGCCTCGCTGGATGTTGGGCCGGCGCTTCTATAAGCTCCACACCGCCGGGGACAGCCAGGTCGCCACCACCACGATCGGATGCATGGCTGATCTGTGGAAGCTCGAGGCCGAAGTGCGCGGCCAACGTACCAAAGCGCGTGCGGCGTCGCGGCCAGGCCATATCCGCTCCCATCGTCACCGGGCTGTTCACCCTCTGGCAGCAGACCCTGCCGCGTATCTCGGGCAAGTCGAAGCTGGCCGAGCCCATCCGCTACGCAATTGCAAGGCGTGAGATCTTCGAGCGCTTCCTGACCGACAGCCTCATCGAACCCGACTCCAACATAGTCGAGCGAGCAATCAGGCCACAGACCATCATCCACAAGAACATCCTCTTCGCCGGATCGGACGGCGACGGCCGGACATGGGCCATCATCGCCACCCTTCTGCAGACGAGCAGGATGAACAATGTCGACCCAGCGGCGTGGCTCACCCAGACCCTTGGGCGCATCGCCAACCAATGGTCAAGCGCCGAAATCGACGCCCTCATGCCTTGGAACCATAGGCCCTGAACGGCCTCAACTCCCCGCTTACCAGAAAGGAATCGGCGAGATCTGATCCAGCACCTACCCGCCAGAAGCCCTCCCCAGATAGATGAGCTGGTATCGCAGCCGCAAAGTGCGATTCCCCGCACCGGGAACGACTGCGATGCCACAATTGCGGCGCCGAAGGCCCTGGCGGCCGAGTTGGAGGTTGAGGCTTCCGAGAAGTGACGGGCACGGCCTCATTGCTGACCAACCAGTCCAGAATCACTCGCCGACCAAGGTCAGCACAGCACGAGAAATCAATCCCTGGGTGATCAAACGCCGCACACCTCATCCCTGAGGATACTGAACTTTGGCAGGAAACTAACTATTTTATATACAAATCAGACTTGGGAGCCCCTTGGAATTTCCAATTCTATCCGCATAAAACTACATTATATTCCTTTAAAATCATAATACTATTTTGGGTTCTAAGAAAAATTGGCGTGAGTATTGCGAGCACCGCCCACCAGCAAGAACAGCCCGATACCTATACTTGTACAGGTCTATGGAACGGCCTATTGTAGTATTGCCTACTGTGGTGGTTAGGCATCTGTGGCGGTGGTCTCATGATTGCGACCGCCGCCCATTTTTTACCGTAGCCGGCGCTCCCGCAAACCGGCTTTCGTTTCCCAAAACGGGACCGTACGCACCCCGGAGTCGGCGGGTTGCGCGGGCCCATGCTCTTGCCAATCCAATAACATGTCAGGGGCAGTGTTGAGCGGACTAAGCAAGACAGGCGACTCTGCCCAGCCAAAACGCACGTCGGCCTCACTCGCCTGCAGACGCATGGCCCAACTTATTCCAGATCGGCAAAGCAGTAATACTGCCGTGCCGATTCGGGCTCAAATGGCGAAATATGCACCGGGGTGAACCGGGCCTGCGCCGCCAGGAGTTCAGCACATCTTTCAGCGCGGTCCGACCTAGCCCAGACGCTATAATCATGCCAAGAAACCTTCCTTGTCTGACGCTTGAAGCTGGGTGATCGGCGAAACTGACTTCGCAATGCGGCTTTGTGCGGGGATAAAGGTCTCCGTGCTGCGTGAACGATGCATCAGAACTTTCAAATTTAGGTCATGTTGACAAATGGCGGAGCCAGAGGCGGATCGACGTGATGTCGATGAAGCCCAGGAAGCTTTCGGCGGTCTTGTCGTAGCGGGTGGCGACGCGACGGGCATTCTTGAGCTTGTTGAAGCACCGCTCAACGAGATTGCGCAGGCGGTAGAGCCTGCGGTCAACGGCGACCCGTAGCTTCCGGGTTTTGCGCATGGGGATGACCGGCACCACGTCGCGCACCTCCATGGTCTTGCGGATGTTGTCGGAGTCGTAGCCGCGGTCTGCGAGCAGAACGCTTGGCTCGGGCAGGTTGTCAGCCATGACCAGATCGAAGCCGAGGTAGTCCGATGTCTGCCCGGCCGTGA